>CAJXWJ010000050.1 GCA_913062925.1 uncultured Pseudorhodobacter sp.
GTCCCCGGGGCTTATCCTTGCCGTCGCCCGATTTGCCGTCGCCCGGACCGGCCTCGCCCTCTTCCTCCTCGTCTATGATGCTGACGCGCAAAAACGACGTCACCTTGGATTTCGATTTCGCCAAAGTGCTGGATCAGTCGAAAGACAATCCGGTGTTCTATGTGCAATACGCAAATGCGCGGATCAACTCGGTGCTGCGCAAATCGCGCGATGCTGGCATTGATTGCAGCGATGCCGCGCTTGCCGCCGCTGATCTGGCCCAGCTGACCCATCCCGCCGAGATCGAGATGGCAAAAAAGATCGCTGAATGGCCGCGTCTGGTCGAGATCGCCTCGAAAGCCAACGAGCCGCACCGCGTCGCGTTTTATCTTTATGAGCTGGCCTCCGAATTCCATGGGTTGTGGAATAAGGGCAATGACGACACCAGCCTGCGCTTTATCCAAGAGGGCAATGCGGCAACATCTGCGGCAAAAGTTGCGCTTGTACGCGCCACGGGCGTTGCGATTTCGGCAGGTCTTGCTATTCTTGGCGTTACGCCGGTTGAGGAGATGCGCTGAATGCGCGCTTCGCTGGGCTGGCGGCAGTGACAAGCGAGAGCGGCATGTATCTCTCTCGCAGGCGAGGCGATGATGGCGGATATAGATTTCGATGACTTCGATCAGGACTATCCTGTGACGCGCAGCGCTGCTCCAAGCCGCTGGGTTAATGTAATTGGTGCCACCTGCTCGGTGGCGCTGGTTTTGGGCTTGGTGGTCTGGGGCTACAAGCTGGCGGTGCGCGATGTGAATGGCGTGCCGGTTGTGCGGGCGCTGGAAGGCCCCTTGCGGATTTCGCCAGAAAATCCGGGTGGTGATTTCGCCGTGCATCAGGGGCTTTCGGTGAATGCCGTGGCCGCCGTTGGTACCGCGGCGCCTTTGCCCGAAACTGTGAAGCTTGCACCCGAGGTGACCGCGCTAACTGCCGAAGATGCCGCCGGCCTGGCGGTTCTGGCACCAGCGCCACTGCTGGTTTCGCCACCTGCGCAAAGCGATGTTTTGGCGATTGCGCCGCAAGCCATTGGCGCGGCTTTGCGCCCCGTCGAGATTGCAGCCCCCGCCCCCCTAAACCTTGATCCCGCAGCCCTGCCGCTGGCCGCTCCCGAGACCGCAGCCCTTATGCCCGAGGCCGAAAGCGATCTGACTGCCGAAGCAGCGCTGCCCGAAACCCAAGCCGATGCCGTGGCCGCAGCCCTTGCCGCAGCCTTGGCAGATGGGGATGTGCTTGCCGCAGACAGCAGTGAAGCGGTGGCGGTGGCAAAATCTCTGCGTCCCTTGGCACGCCCCGCGCGTGCAGGCGAGGCCGTTGTGCCTGCCGCCATGCGCGCTGTTGCGCCTGCACCCGTTGCCGAAATTGCCGCAAGCGCCATCCCGGTTGGCACATGGCTGGTACAGCTTGGTGCGTTTGACAGTGAGGATATCACGCGTGCCGAATGGCTGCGGCTGCAATCCCGCTTTCCCGAGCTGGTCGGCTCGAAGGCGCTTGTGGTGCAATCGGCGCAAAGCGGCGGGCGCACCTTCTTCAGGCTGCGTGCGCATGGGTTTGCAGATGAAGACGAGACCCGCCGTTTTTGCGCAGCCCTTTTGGCCGAAAACGCTTCTTGTATCGCAGTGACGCAACGATGATCGGCTCGGGCGCTGCCATTTTTGGCTGCGAAGGTCCAAGCCTGACCGCCTCTGAGCGGGATTTCTTTCGCGATTACGACCCTTTTGGCTTTATCATCTTTGCGCGCAATGTTGATACTCCCGTACAACTTCGCAAGCTGACCTCGGATCTGCGCGACGCCGTGGGGCGGCAGGCACCGATTTTGATCGACCAAGAGGGCGGGCGTGTACAGCGTTTGCGCGCTCCGCATTGGCGCGAATGGACGCCGCCACTTGAGGCGATTGCTGCTGCGGGCGATGACGCCGCCGACATGATGGCGCTGCGCAGCAGTCTTATTGCCGCCGAATTGCTGGATCTTGGCATTGACGCCAATTGCGCGCCCTTGGCCGATATCGCAAGTTCGCAGACTCATCCGTTTTTGCGCAACCGTTGCTATGGCGACAGCGTCGAAGGCGTCACTTCCATCGCGCGGGCAGTGGCGCAGGCCTATCTTTCGATGGGTGTTTTGCCAGTGGCCAAGCATTTACCCGGGCATGGCCGTTCTGTCAGCGACACCCATCTGGAACTTCCGACCGTGTCAGAGGATCGCAACACCCTGATCCAGAACGACTTTGCGCCGTTCAAGGTGCTGGCCGATTTGCCGATGGCGATGACAGCCCATATCATCTTTGCCGCTTATGATGCCGTCAACCCTGCGACGCAGTCGGCGGAAATGCTTCGGGTGATCCGCGAGGTGATCGGCTTTGGCGGGTTGTTGATGACGGATGATTTGAACATGCAGGCGCTGCAAGGCGATCTGGCCAGCCGCACCGCGCGCTCGATTGCGGCGGGCTGTGATATAGCGCTGCATTGCAAGGGTGATCTGGCGCAGATGCAGCAGGTCGCCGCCGCCGCAGGGGCGATGACCCCAGCTGCTCAAAGCCGCGCTCATGCTGCTTTGGCCCAGCGGCGCGCGCCCAAAACCGTTGACATTGCCGGTCTGGAAGCCATGCTTTCTGAAATCGAACATAAGGGCAGCCATGGGTGATGCGTCTTCAGAAGATTGGGCGGTGATCGAGCCCTATTCTGCTGCCGAAACGCCGGTGGGTGAGGCCTTTATCATTGATGTCGATGGCTATGAAGGTCCGCTTGATCTGCTTTTGTCGCTGTCGCGCACGCAAAAGGTTGATCTGCGCAAGATCTCGGTGCTGCAATTGGCCGAACAATATCTGAAATTTGTCGAACGCGCCTCGGCGCTGCGGATTGAACTTGCGGCAGATTATCTGGTGATGGCGGCCTGGCTGGCGTTTTTGAAATCGCGCCTGCTGCTGCCGCCTGAACCTGGTGAGGAGGGCCCCTCGGCCGAGGATTTGGCGGCGCATTTGGCGTTTCAGCTGGAACGGCTTGCAGCGATGCGCGACGTTGCCGCCCGGCTGATGGCGCGCGATCAACTGGGCCGCGATTTCTTTGCCCGCGGCCTGCCCGAGGATGTGACGCGGCGCAGCAAGATTACCTATACCGCCAGCCTGCTGGATTTGATGCGCGCCTATGCCCGCACCCGGACCAAAGACGAATTCCGCCCCTATGCCTTTGACCGCAAAGACGTCTACACGATGGAAGACGCGCTGGAACGCATGCGCGGCCTGCTTGGTTATGCTGGCGAATGGGCTGATCTGGGCAGTTTCATGCCAGATGGCTGGGAGGCAAGCGGCCCGCGCCGAAGATCGGCCACGGCTGCGCATTTCGCTGCCGTGCTGGAAATGGCCAAGCGTGGCCAAGTTCAAATCAAGCAAAGCGAGACCTTCGCGCCGCTAATGATCCGCCGAAGCGAGGCCCGATGAGCGACGATTTCGCCGAAGACAGCCTGTTTGACGCGCCTCCGATGGGCGAACAGGAACGCATGGTCGAAGCAATGCTTTTCGCCTCGACCGAAGCGCTTACGCTGCGCGAGATGCAGGCGCGAATGCCGCATGGCTGCGATCCGGCCGAGGCTTTGGTTATTTTGCGCAAACGCTATGAGGGGCGCGGCGTGCAGCTGGTGAAGGTGGGCGACAGCTATGGTTTTCGTACCGCCCCCGATCTGGGCCATTTGATGCAAAAAGAGGTGGTGGAACAGCGCAAGCTGTCGCGCGCGGCCATCGAGACCTTGGCGATTGTTGCCTATCATCAGCCGGTAACCCGTGCTGAAATCGAGGAAATTCGTGGTGTTGCGGTCAGCCGTGGCACGGTGGATCAACTGCTCGAGCTGGATTGGATCCGGCTTGGGCGGCGGCGGATGACACCGGGGCGACCGGTGACTTTTGTGGTGACAGAGCATTTCTTAGCGCATTTCGGTCTGGAATCGGCGCGCGATTTGCCTGGTTTGAAAGAGTTGCGCGCGGCCGGATTACTGGACAATCGCCCCTTGCCGGGAATTTTGGCGGGCGGGGCCGATGAAGACGAGGCTGCGGAAGGTCAAAGTGAATTGTTTGAGGATTAAATGGATAAGTTTTTACAGATGGTGGTTAACACCGTGATGCGGCGTGTGGTGAATTTGGTTGTGGATAAAGGGATCAAACACTTTTCCAGCAAGGCAAAGCCCGCAAGCGATCTGACTTCGGCCGATCAGGCACAGGCAATTTCTGGGAAAGATCTGGCACAGCGCGCCCGCGATATTGCCAAGCTGACCCGCAAAATAAGATAGGGGCCCGCAAGCGCGAGCCCCCAATTTTGCTGCATTTAGCCGCGTGCGCGACGCCCGCCGCGGCGGCCAGAGGTTGCCGAATTCGCCGCAGCCGAAGCTTCTGCAAAGGTGGCACCGGCTTCGACAGCCTCGATCACCTTGGCAAAGCGGATCCATTCGCCGCCGTTGGCATCATGGTTCATCAGGAAGTTGGCGGCGCGAATGGCCTCCATTTCCACCATGCGCACCGGGTTCATGATCGCGGAGGTCATGCCCGCGCCAATTGCCATCGGCAGGAAGGCCGCGTTGATGCCGTGGCGGTGCGGCAGACCAAAGGAGATGTTCGAGGCGCCGCAGGTGGTGTTGACCCCCAGCTCTTCGCGCAGACGCCGCACCAGCGCAAACACTTGCTGGCCCGCGCTGCCCATAGCGCCAACTGGCATCACAAGCGGATCAACCACGATGTCATGCGCCGGAATGCCGAAATCTGCGGCCCGCTCGACGATCTTTTTGGCAACGGCAAAGCGCACATCTGGGTCTTGGCTGATGCCGGTGTCATCGTTGGAAATCGCCACCACCGGCACGTTGTATTTCTTGACCAGCGGCAGAACCAGCTCTAGCCGCTCTTCCTCGCCGGTGACCGAGTTCAACAGCGGGCGGCCTTCGCAGGCCATCAGACCCGCCTCCAAAGCGCCGGGAACCGAGCTGTCGATGCACAAAGGCACATCCACAGCCGCCTGAATCCGCAGGATCAACTCGCGCATCAGGGGTGGCTCGACAAAGTTATTGTCGGCATAGCGCGGGTCTTCGGCCATTTTATTGGTGAAAACTGCGCCCGAATTGACGTCAAGCACGGTGGCACCGCAAGCAACCTGCTCGAGCGCATCGCGCAAAACGGTTTCAAAATTGCCAACCTCAAGCTCGGCTGCCAGCTTTTTGCGGCCGGTTGGGTTGATCCGTTCGCCAATCACGCAAAAGGGTTCGTCAAAACCGATGATTACGGTTTTTGTCTTAGATTCGATAACGGTACGGGTCATAGTTAAAGCTCTTTCTTAAGCGTTTGCGGGAACGCCCGAGGCGCCGCCATGTTCAGTGACCCAAGCCGCATTGGTCTTAATGCCGCCCAAGGGGAAGAAATGCACCTGTTCGATGCCGAACAGCGGGTTTGCCGCCTTATGCGTCGCGAGTTCCGAGGCAAATTCGGTCGGCTCGTATGGCAGCAACAGCTTGGTGACATCCATCGCCCGCTTTTGCAACACGCGCAACGAAGCCCCCACGCCACAGGAAATCGCAAATTTGATCAGGGTTTGCAGCTTGGCAGGCCCTGCCACGCCGATGTGAATGGGCAGATGCACGCCCGCGGCGGCCAGATGGTTGGCCCAAGCGATGACTGGCTCTGCTTCAAAGCAAAACTGCGTCGCAATCGCCATTTTCGCATCAGAGCGTTCCGAGAAATCCTGCTTCCACTTTAAAGCCTGCATGACGATGGCATCGCCGCCGTCTTTGTCGATGTCTTTGTTGCCTTCGGGGTGGCCTGCGACATGCAGCCGGTCAAAGCCGTCAAACAGACCGCTTTCCAAAAGCTGCATCGAATTGTCGTAATCGCCGACAGGGGTGCCGACACCACCGCCCAGCAGCAAGGCTTGTTTCACGCCTGCTTCGCCTTGATAGCGCGCGATCCAATCGGCCAACGTTGCCTTATCGGCGATGATGCGGGCGGGAAAATGCGGCATCACATCAAAGCCTTCGCCCGCGATCCGCTTGGCCGTGGCGACCATCTCTTCGATCGGGGTGCCGTCGATATGGGCGATATAGACGCGGGTGCCTTTCGGCAGCAGGGCGCGGAAATCTTCGACCTTTTCCGCGGTGCGCGGCATCACCTCGATCGAATAGCCCTTCAAAAAGGCTTCGAGGTGGTCGGGGGATGCTGCCGCTTTGCTGTCTTTGCGGAAGAAACTCAGGGCCATTTCAGGTTCCTTTTGGAAGGGGGTCAGACCGCAGCGCGGCCTTCGGCTTGGATAAGGGCTTTCAGACGCTCGCTGTCGTATTCGGCATCCAGACGGGCGGCCTCAGATGCGGCGATCTCGGCAGGCTCGCCCTCGACAGGGTAAGACGGAGCCTTGCGCCATTCGGCCAGATAGGCGTCGGCATCCTTGGCACCGATTTTCATCGCGCAGCGGTCGATGGCCTGCTCGAAGCGCTCGGGAAGCTGCACTTTAGACCCCGAACGGCCCTTGCCGACGATGACTTGGGCAGGAATATCCCGCCAGAAAACGATAGTGACGTCGGGCATGTGCTTTGATTCCCTTTGGTCTGTTTCGATCTGTTCTATGCGGCGTTTCACGACAAGCGGGGTCGGTTTTCGACATGGCGCGCGCTTGTTGCGACCCCCACCACCGGCACCTTCAGAGCTACCCTCAGAGCCGCGGCTTTGCCAGACCGGCTGTTTGCAAAATTCTTCATCTAAAACATGCATGATTTTGGCATTTTTGCAAAGGCAGTTCTGGGCGCTTGTCAGTCTGCTGGAACCCGTCTACCTTGGATGTAACAACCTATGGAGGGCGATCATGGCGCCCAAGCGTCCCCGGGGGGCGGACGCGTTACACTTAGCGGTAGAGGCCGAAATCGGTGCTTCCCGCAGTCAAAACCCGTCGGCTGCCCCCAGCCTTGGGTCACGGGGGCTTTATGCCGCCGTTGATCTGGGCACAAATGCGTGCCGCATGCTGATTGCCGAACCAAAGGGCAGTCAGTTTGTGGTGGTCGACAGCTTTTCGAAGACTGTCCAATTGGGCGCGGGGCTGGAAGCCTCGGGCAAGCTTAGTCGTGCCTCGATGGGGCGGACGATGCAGGCGCTGCGGATCTGTCAGAAAAAGATCGAACAACACGGGGTGGCGCATATGCGCTTTGTCGCCACCGAAGCGTGTAGGCGGGCCCGCAACGCGCGCGAGTTCATGCGGCAAGTGAAACGCGAAACCGGCCTGATCGTCGAGATTATTCCCGCCGAAGAAGAGGCGCGGCTGGCGGTGATTTCCTGTGCGCCCTTGGTCAATCGCAACACCGAACAACTGCTGGTGGTCGATATTGGCGGCGGCTCGACCGAATTGGTCTGGATTGATCTGTCGCTGGTGGCCCCCGAAGATCGGCCCCGTGCCATCATGCGGCTGCACCGCGGGTTTCAGGTCGAACCGGGCGGCGCGCGGGTGGTGGATTGGATCTCGGTGCCGCTGGGGGTGGCGACGCTGAAGGATCAGTTCCAAGATGTTGAAGATGATGCTGCGCGCTTTGCGCTGATGAGCTGGTTTTTTGAGGAACATCTTGCTTCCTTCTCGCCCTATAACGCCGCGCAAACCCGGGCTGGCTTTCAGATTATTGGCACCTCGGGCACGGTGACGACGGTTGCGGCCTCTTATCTGGGGCTGCGACGCTATGATCGCACCAAGGTGGACGGCTTGCAGATGACCTCGGATCAGATCGATCTGGTGATCCGCGAATATCTGACGCTTGGCCCCGAAGGCCGGCGGGTGGATCCACGCATTGGCCGTGATCGTCATACGCTGATTATGTCTGGGGCGGCTATCCTTCAGGCATTAATGCGGATATGGCCTACAGATCGCCTGTCGGTGGCTGATCGTGGCCTTCGAGAAGGGCTTCTTTATGCTCAGATGAGCGCTGATGGCGTTCTGGAAGACGGACCTTACCAATGACCGAGAAAACGCCTACGGGCAAAAACACTTCTGGCCGAGGCCAGCGCGACCTGAAGGTTCGCGTCAAAACCGCAAAGGGGCGCAAGCTGTCCTCGACACTGTGGTTGGAACGCCAGCTGAACGACCCCTATGTGATCCGCGCCAAGAAAGAGGGCTATCGGGGCAGGGCGGCCTATAAGATTCTGGAGCTGGACGAAAAGTATAACTTTCTGGTGCCAGGCGCGCGGGTGGTTGATTTGGGCTGTGCGCCGGGTGGCTGGTGTCAGGTCGCAGTCAAACGGGTCAATGCCTTGGGCGACAATCCCAAAAAGCCGATTGGCACAGTGCTGGGGATTGATCTTCAGGCCATCGACGGCATCGCGGGCGCGCAGATCTATCAGCTTGATTTCCTGTCAGATGAGGCCGACGCGCTGGTCAAGGGCTGGCTCGGCGGGCCTGCGGATGTGGTGATGTCGGATATGGCGGCTTCGGCCTCGGGGCACAAAGGCACCGACCACTTGCGCATCATTGCGCTGATCGAGGCGGCTTTGGCCTTTGCTTTTGACGTTTTAGAAGAGGGCGGCACTTTCGTTGCCAAGGTTCTGGCCGGCGGCGCCGAGGCCGAGATGCAGACTCAGTTGAAGAAATCCTTCAACAAGGTGGCGAATGTGAAGCCGCCTGCAAGCCGTCAAGATAGTTCTGAGAAATTCGTGGTCGCCCAAGGCTTTCGCGGCAAGCACACTTTGTCAGGATCGTTCTTGCCGATTGATCTGGACGCAAACTAAGCCAGCAACACAAAAGAAAAGGCGCCCAAGCGGGCGCCTTTTTCTATTATCAGGTATCGTTTGGCGATCAGCCGCCCCAAGTCCGGATCGGGCCGCAATCCATATGGACAAAATTTGATCCATAATAATGGCCAACGCCACCCGCCGAACAGGTCTCGGCCGCGCGAGAAATCTGTTTGACCGAGCGCGACTTCAACCGCAGATCTGCGGCTTGGCCCTTCATATGCAGCGAGTTGCGTGCAACGCCACGCGAATGCGAGCGCAGCATCGCGTTCGTTTCTGGGCTGCGATAGCCCGATAGCAGCATATAGGGTTCGTTCACATCCAGCAGACGATGGGTGGCTGCGATGATATCGATGTTGCGCGCATCGATCGTCACCACCTTGTCATTACGCCAGTCGCGCATGAAGTGGTTCATTTCTTTCAAAACTTCGGGAATATACTCGCCTTCGATCCAATAGATCGTGTCGATGCTTTCGCCGGTTCTGCCTGAATACATTTTGACGCGGCGAATGTCGCCCGCCCCTTTCAACAAGCCAAAGGCATTGGAATAGGTCGGGGCCGCAATCACCGCAGTTGCGGCGAAAACGCCCAGCAATCCGCGCCGTGTGATCCCGTTAGAGGTTGTCATCGCCATTCTTTGCGCCTGTCCCGAAGCTGATCTTCGACCGCTTGTATAGCGGTTCATTGTTCACATTGTCTTTCAGTGCTTGGGCGTTATGACACGAAGTTTCTAAAATCCAAAGCTTAGAATACCCGAAGCGAAGCGAAGACAGGGCAATCGGCAAGAACTTGCTGATCTTGATTTTTTCACCGGCCAAAGCCCGCGCAGCCTTTGCCGTTGCCCAATTGTGACAGGGCGGCGCGGTTTTGCTGACAAAACCTCAGCCGCAGGGGATCAGCTGTTTACAGCGCTGGGTGCATGTCTCATCATAAAGTGTGCCATTTTATCGCGTTCAACCGCAGGGATTTATCGTGCGTTTTCATCCTCCCGTCCCAAAGAGCGGGCTTTCGTTTTTGGCCGTTTGGGCAGTTGTTGCCTTCGGCTTTGCCGCGCCGGTTGCGGCGCAAACCAGTGCCTTCAGTCGCGCGCTTGCCGAGGCAGCCTCGCAAGACCAGGCGCTTGCCGGGTTTTACCGCGACGCAGGCTATGCATCGCTTTGGACCTCGGCCAAAGACAGCCCGCGGCGCGCGGCGCTGATGCGGGCCTTGTCAAGCGCGGCTGCGCAGGGTCTGCCAGAGGCGCGCTATAATGCAGCAGGGCTGTTGCGTGCCGCTAAAGCTGCCAGCACTCAAGGCGATCTTGGCCGTCTGGAAGTGGCTTTTTCGCAAGCCTTTCTGAGCTATGCCACCGATCTGAACTCGGGGGCTTTGACGCCGAAAAAGATTGATGCCGGCATTCTGCGCGAGATTATCCGCCCCAAGCCCGCTGATTTGTTGCAAGGCCTTGCCGCAGCCGAGCGCCCCTATAGCTATATGCGCAGCCTTGCGCCGCGCGCGCCACAATATGCGCGTTTGGTGAAGGAAAAGCTGCGTCTGGAAACCGAGGGCCAGATCGAAACCAAGCTGGTGAGCGCAAAGCTAGAGTTGGGCGACACTGGGTCTGCGGTAATTGCGCTGCGCAACCGATTGATACAGCTAAATTATATCGATCGCTCTGCCTCTGCCGCCTATGACAGCCAGATCCGCCGCGCGGTGCAGCAGTTTCAGCTGGATCAGCGCATCGAACCCGATGGCATTGCCGGCAGCTCGACGATTGCCGCGCTGAACAAGACCGCCGAGCAGCGGCTGGCCGCGATCACAGTGGCGCTGGAGCGGATGCGCTGGATGGCTGATACCGATCTGGGCGCGCGGCATATCTGGGTGAACCAACCCAGCTTTGTTGCCGATATTGTTGACAATGGCCGCGTCAGTTTTGAGACCCGCGTGGTGATCGGCAAGGCCAGCAAAGACACCGAAAGCCCCGAGTTTTCGGATGTGATGGAATATATGGTGATCAACCCAAGCTGGGGGGTGCCGCGCTCGATTATCGTGAAGGAATATCTGCCGCTGTTGCAGCAAAACCCGAATGCGGTTGGGCATTTGCAGGTGATCGACGGTCAAGGCCGCGTCGTCTCGCGGGGGGCTGTGAACTTCGCCTCTTATTCGGCTTCTAGCTTTCCTTACGGGCTGCGTCAGCCGCCCTCGGATGGCAATGCTTTGGGCAAGGTGAAATTCATGTTCCCCAACCCCTATAACATCTACCTGCATGACACACCGGCCAAGTCATTGTTTGCAAATGAGGTGCGCGCCTATAGCCACGGGTGCATCCGTTTGGGTGACCCCTTTGACTTTGCCTATACGCTTTTGGCCAAGCAAAGCAGTGATCCCAAGGCCGAGTTTGCCACCCATCTTGCGACCAAGCAGGAAACAACCTTGCCGTTGCGCGCGCCTGTGCCGGTGCATCTGGTCTACTACACCGCATGGCCCACCGCCTCGGGCAGCATTGGCTATCGTCCCGACATCTATGGCCGCGATGCCGCCTTATTCGAGGCGCTGGTGCAAGCGGGGGTGGTAGTTGGTGGCGTTCAGGGCTAAATCTTCTGCCAGAATTGCCGGAGACCCCCATGGCCCATTCCATTCGTGACATTGCAACCGCTTTGGCCGCCGAGGCTGAGGGCGATCTTGATCTGGTGATTTCGCGCGCCTGCGAGCCAAGTGCGGCGGGCGCGGGCGATTTGGCCTTGGCGATGGATCCGCGCTATGGCGATGGCATCGCAAAAGGCAAGGCACAGGCAGCACTGCTTTGGCCGGGCGCGGATTGGCGCGCCTTGGGGCTGAAGGCCGCGATCTTTGCGCCGCGTGGGCGTTTGGCGATGGCGGGGCTGACGGTTTTGCTGGACGAAGGCCCCGATATTGCCCCCGGCCTGCATCCGATGGCGGTGATTGACCCCACCGCCGAGATAGGTGCAGGGGCCGCGATTGGCCCCTTTGTCACCATCGGCGCAGGGGTGCGGATTGGTGCGCGGGCGCGCATCGCCTCGCATGTCTCGATCGCCAAGGGCGCGCAGATTGGCGATGATGCTTTGATCTTGCAAGGCGTGCGGATCGGCGCGGGCGTCAAGATCGGCCACCGCTTTATCTGCCAACCCGGCGCTGTGATCGGGGCGGATGGATTTTCCTTTGTCACCCCGGAAAAATCCGGCGTCGAGGAAATTCGGGGCACGCTTGGTAAGCGCGATGAGATCCGCCCACAAAGCTGGACCCGCATCCATTCGCTGGGCGCGGTTAGCCTTGGCGATGATATCGAGATCGGCGCCAATGTCACCATCGACCGTGGCACCATTCGCGACACTACGATCGGCTCGGGCACCAAGCTCGATAACCTTGTGCATATCGGCCATAACGTGCAGATCGGCCGCGATTGTCTGCTGTGTGCGCAGGTGGGGATCGCAGGCTCGGCGCGCATTGGCGACCGCGTGGTGATGGCGGGGCAATGCGGGGTGAACGACAATATCTTTGTTGGCGATGATGTGATCTGCGGCGGGGCCAGCAAGGTCTTTACCAATGCGCCAGCGGGGCGCGTGCTGCTGGGTTATCCGGCGGTCAAGATGGAAAACCATATCGAGATGCAAAAGGCCTTGCGCAGATTGCCTCGGATGGCGTCTCGTGTCACAGAGATTGAGAAAGCCATATCTCTGTTACGAAGCACAGAGTAATTTGCCCGAATGTCAGACGGGGGAAATCCGATGGATTTAAGACAACATGTGATCGCGGTGCTTGCCGAACAGGCGATGCTTGACCCCGGCGATATTGATCCTGCGCAGCCGCTGGCGGATTTGGGGATAGACAGTCTTGCGCTGGTCGAGACGATCTTTGCGCTGGAAGAGGCCTTTGACATCAGCATTCCGTTCAATGCCAATGACGCGCAGGCGATGAGCTTTGATCTCTCCTCGGTCGAGGCTTTGGTGGCAGCCGTTTCCGATCTGGTCGCCAAGAAAGCTGCATGAGGCGGGTTGTCATCACCGGCGCGGGCACGGTCAACCCGCTGGCGATGGATGTCGCGGGCACCTATGCCGCCTTTGCCGCCGGGCGCTGCGCGATTGGGCCGCTGCTGATCCGCGATGTTGATCGTTTGTCGGTCAAGATCGCCGCACAAGTACATGACTGGCAGCCCGAGCAGCATTTCGAACGCCAACGCTTGCCGCTGTTGGACCGCTTTGCACAATTCGCGCTTGTGGCAGCCCGTCAAGCGGTGGCGCAATCGGGCCTGAGGTTTGAGGGCGCTTTGGCCGATACCACTGGGGTGGTTCTGGGCACGGCGGGGGGTGGCCTTACCACCACCGACGACAATTATCGCAGCGTCTACGCCGAGGGCAAATCCCGCGTGCATCCCTTTGTGGTGCCCAAATTGATGAGCAGTGCGGCCCCCAGCCATGTCTCGATGGAGTTTACCCTGCGCGGCCCCAGCTTTGCGCTGTCCAGCGCTTGCGCCAGTTCCAACCACGCGATGGGGCTGGCGTTTCAGATGGTGCGATCAGGGCTTGCCGATGTGATGCTGACCGGTGGTGCCGAGGCGATGCTGTGCCTTGGCGGCATCAAGGCTTGGGAGGGGTTGCGGGTGATGTCGCCCGACGCCTGCCGCCCGTTCAGCCTGACCCGCAATGGCATGGTGCAGGGCGAGGGCGCTGCGGTCTTTGTGTTTGAAGATTTTGACCATGCCCGCGCGCGCGGGGCGGTGATCTTGGCCGAAGTCGCAGGTTTTGGCATGACCTCGGATGCCTCTGATATCGTGATGCCTTCGACCGAAGGCGCGGCGCGGGCGATGACGATTGCGCTAAAGGATGCTGGGCTGGCACCAGAGCAGATCGGCTATATCAACGCGCATGGCACCGGCACGGCGGCGAATGACCGATCCGAGACCGCAGCCATTCGCACGGTGTTTGGCACGCAGGCAGACCGGCTGATGGTGTCTTCGACCAAATCCATGCACGGGCATTTGATCGGCGGCACTGGCGCGGTCGAGCTGTTGGCCTGCCTGATGGCGCTGCAAACAGATGTGATCGCCCCGACGATGGGCTTTGAAACCCCAGATCCTGATTGCAATCTGGACGTCGTGCCAAACGAGGCCCGCGCGGTCCGTGTCGAGGCGGTGCTGTCAAACGCCTTTGCCTTTGGCGGGCTGAATGCGGTCTTGGCGCTGCGCCGGATATGAAAAAGCCCCGCCAAACCTGAGCGGGGCTTTTTGCAAGCTGCGTTGATCTTAAGGTGCAAGCGTCGCCGTCACTGCATCCAAGGCCGCAGTAAAGCCCTTGAGGCTGATGTTCAGCACAACCTTTTTGGTCGGGTCTACGGCCGGCACGATGGTCATATCGGCCTTTACGCCCTTTTTGAACTGGGTGACCTCTTCAGCGGTAAAGCCAACACGGGCGACACAGCCGGGCTGGGCGCAAAAGGTAAAGGGGTAGATTTTTGGCACACCACCATCGACTTCGATCACCAGATTGGCGGTCAACAGGGTTTCCAGCGGTACCATGATCGTGGCTCCGGCTGCGGCTTGCTGGCCGGAGGGCAGCGGGAACATGCTGAACTCGGCGACGGCATTGCCGTCAGCATCTTTCAGCAACTGATACATCTGGCAGGGGTCTTTGCCATCAGCTGCCTTGACGCAATTTTGCTCCCAAGCATCAAATTGCGCCAAAGTATAGCTTTGACCAACCGCTGCTGTGTCTTTGGTGACGGGGGCAGGTGGCGCGGCTGGGGTGCCCATGTTCAACGTCTCGGCCGCGGGGGCTGCGGGCGCGGGCGTGGCTTCTTGCGCGAAAATCGGCAATGCCGCCGCCAAGGCCAGCCCAAGACCAAGGGTAAAGCCGCGGTATCCTGACATCTTTGACATCTCTGTGTCTTCCTTACTTGTTCAAGGCGCTCGTTATCATGCGGCTTATCGCAAGTCAGGCGCTAAAGAGACAGCGCTGCGGCCAGCATGGGCAAAATATTGCTGATCTGAAAAAGAAAAAAGGCCGGTTGCCCGACCCTTTTTCCAGTTTTTTGTATTCTCCCTGTCGGACTGGCCGACGTCTGACGGGAAACTTAAGGAGGTTTTTTCAAGCCGTCAACAGGATAAATCACAGGGTTTTGTTAGGCTGCGGCTTTGGGCGTGCCGACACAAGAAGGGCTGGCAACACGCGCTCAAGCCTGTATTCTGCCTGCGGTAAGCGCTGCGATCCACGGCGCGGGTGAAGTAAAGGGTTTTAGATGAGCGATCGGATTTTTGTCGGTGGGGGCGGTGCGGCATATGGTGTGGCGCAAGAGCTTTTGCTGAAATATGGCAACCGTCACGGGCTGATTGCGGGAGCGACAGGAACCGGAAAAACCGTTACATTACAAATTCTTGCCGAGGGTTTCTCTGCCGCTGGTGTGCCGGTGTTTATGGCCGATGTGAAGGGCGATCTTTCGGGGATTGCCGCTTCTGGCAGCGCGACGCACAAGCTGCATGACGCCTTTACCAGCCGCGCAGCCACCATCGGGCTGGATCTGCACTACCGCGCCTTTCCGGTGACGTTTTGGGATATGTTTGGCGAAAACGGCCACCCGATCCGCGCCACCGTGGCCGAGATGGGGCCGTTGTTGCTGAGTCGGCTGTTAGAGCTGACCGAGCCGCAAGAGGGCGTGCTGAACGTGGCCTTTCGGCTGTCGGATGAAGAGCAGTTGCCGCTGTTGGATCTGAAAGACCTGCAAGCGCTGCTGAGTTTTGTAGCCGAACATGCAAGCGAGATTTCGGGGCGCTATGGTTTGGTCTCGACCACCTCGATTGGTGCGATTCAGCGCAGGCTTTTGGTGCTGGAAAACCAAGGCGCTGCGCAAATGTTTGGCGAACCTGCCCTTGATCTGGCCGATCTGATGCGGCTGGATGCGCAGGGCGCGGGCATGGTCAATATTCTGGCCGCCGACAAGCTGATGAACAGCCCAAGGCTTTATGCCACCTTCCTTTTGTGGCTGTTGTCCGAACTTTTCGAGCAGCTGCCCGAGATCGGCGATCCTGATCTGCCCAAGCTGGTGTTCTTTTTCGACGAGGCGCATTTGTTGTTCAACGATGCGCCAAAAGCCTTGGTGCAAAAGGTTGAACAGGTGGCGCGGCTGATCCGGTCAAAGGGGGTAGGGATTTATTTCATCACCCAAAACCCTGCCGATGTGCCTGATGTTATTTTGGGGCAATTGGGCAATCGGGTGCAACATGCTCTGCGCGCTTTTACCGCAAAAGACCAAAAAGATCTAAGGCTTGCGGCGCAGACCTACCGCCCCAATCCAAATTTTATCACCGAAGAAGCTATTCGGGATGTTGGCACTGGCGAGGCTGTCACCTCGTTTTTGCAAGCCAAGGGCGTGCCTTCGGTGGTCGAGCGCACGCTGATTCGTCCGCCTGCCTCGCAGCTGGGTCCGATTGATCCGACCGTGCGTGCGCAGCTGATCGCGGGCTCGGTTATGGGGGCGAAATATCGCCAAAGCATCGACCGCGACAGTGCCTACGAGCGTTTGCAACGCCGCGCCGCACAGGCAGCCCAAGAAGCAGCCCAAGCTCAATCGCCCGCAACCCAAGACGCCGCGCCAGAATTTCAAAACGCGCGGCGCTATCAGCCTTCGAGCCTGCCGCGCAGCCCCAAACCCAGCAAAGCCGCTGCAAGTCGGTCCGACAGCATTGGGACCACTCTGGCGAAAAGCTTTGCCCGCAGTCTGGGGTCAAAAGCTGGCCAACAATTGGTGCGGGGCGTTTTGGGGTCTTTGTTCAAAAGCCGCTGAGGCAAGGGCACGCCGCCCGCTGGGGGCTGTGTCAGGTCTTTTTAACCGGCACACCCAGCAGTTCGAGCCGGTGGCCGATCAGGCGATATCCCAGCCGCGCAGCGATGCGTTCTTGCAAGGCTTCGATTTCAGGATCAACAAATTCAATGACTTTGCCTGAATTGACGTCGATTAGATGATCGTGATGGTCGCGCAATGAATCTTCATAACGCGCGCGGCCATCGCCAAATTCCAACTTTTCCAGCAGTCCGCTTTCCTCGAACAGCTTGACGGTGCGATAGACCGTGGCCAACGAGATCTTCGCGTCCACCTTGGCTGCGCGGCTGAACAGCTCTTCGACATCGGGATGATCTTTTGACGCCGCAATCACCCGCGCCACCACTTTGCGCTGATCGGTCATGCGAAGGCCCTTTTCGACACCGCGCGTAATCAGATCAGACATCCTTGGGCTCCGCAGGTTTCCAGATCTGAAACTTTAGGCCAAAGCCCGCCGCGCCGCCAGATGTTTTGCGCGAATCTCTGGCCCAAAGCCGGCCGCAAGCCGCTTAAGGGCGCCCAAATGCGGCGCGGCCAAGGCTCGGGGGCGGCGCATGTGGCCTTTTCATCACGGCCCATGTTAACCAACCTGCCCAATTTTGCGGCAAAGCTCGTGGGTCAGGGCAAGGGCAGGATGCTTTTTGGTATAGCGGCCTTTGCTGCTTTGGTATGGCCGCGGCTCTGCGCCGCCGTCGGCTTTGCGGGCGCAGCTCTTGCCACGGTCTGTGAAGGCTCTGACGCAAGCTGCCAAAATCTTTTGATTTTATCTGCAATCCTAGGCTGTGGTGCGGCGGTGTTTTGCGGCCAGACAATGACGTTGGATGCCGACGCTGCACGCCACCTGTAGAGCCAAATCTGGGTCAAGCACAAAATCTAGTGGATATGTCTAAAATAATCGTTGCCGGTTTCGAGGATTTCCGACAGGTTGTGCAAGCGCTGGGACGATCCACCAGATTTGGTGTGCATCCCTGCTTTCAAGGGTCAGAAAACGCCACCAATGGTGGAGATGTCGGGAGCGTTGTCCCGATATGGGACCTGCAAGCGGCGCGACAGACGGGGACAGGACGAGGCCAAGCAGAACCTCGCCAAGACAAGGGACAGGCAGATGAAAATCGAGCGGAAATTCACCACCGAAACCGGCGGCGCTTATGGCGACATCGCTTTTTCGACCACGACTTCGGAAATTCGCAACCCTGACGGGACGGTGGTTTTCCGCAATGAGGCGGTCGAGGTGCCCAAAGGCTGGAGCCAAGTTGCTTCTGATGTTTTGGCGCAAAAGTATTTCCGCAGGGCAGGGGTTCCGGCTGTCTCGAAAAAGGTCAAGGAAAAGGGCCTGCCCGAATTCTTGCACCGCTCGGTTCCAGATGAGGCCGAATTGGCCAAGCTGCCCGCCGAAGAGCGCTTTGTCGGCGAAACATCTGCCAAGCAGGTGTTTGACCGCTTGGCTGGGGCCTGGACCTATTGGGGTTGGAAGGGCGGCTATTTCAGCACCGAAGCCGATGCGCGCGCCTATTATGACGAAATGCGCTTTATGCTTGCACGCCAGATGGCCGCGCCCAACAGCCCGCAGTGGTTCAACACCGGTCTGCATTGGGCCTACGGCATCGACGGCCCAAGCCAAGGCCATTATTATGTGGATTATCAAACGGGTAAGCTGACGAAATCGTCGTCGGCCTATGAGCATCCGCAGCCGCATGCTTGCTTTATTCAATCGGTCAAAGACGATCTGGTCGGCGATGGCGGCATTATGGATCTGTGGGTGCGCGAGGCGCGTCTGTTCAAATATGGCTCGGGCACCGGCACCAATTTCTCGTCGCTGCGCGGCGAGGGGGAAAAGCTGTCGGGGGGTGGTAAGTCCTCTGGCTTGATGGGCTTTTTGAAAATTGGCGACCGGGCTGCTGGGGCGATCAAATCGGGCGGCACCACGCGGCGCGCGGCCAAGATGGTGATCTGCGACATGGATCACCCCGATGTCGAAGAATTCGTGAATTGGAAGGTGATCGAAGAGCAAAAGGTTGCGTCTTTGGTTGCAGGCTCGAAAGCGCATGAGCTGCGGTTGAACGAGATTTTCACCGCCATTCGCACTTGGGATGGCGCCTCCGAGGATTCGGTTGATCCGGCCAAGAATGCAGCCCTGAAAGCCGCGATCCGCTCGGCCAAAAAGGCCATGATCCCCGACACTTATACCAACCGCATCTTGCAATACGCGCGGCAGGGCTTCACCTCGATCGAATTCCCCACCTATGACGTCGATTGGGATTCCGAGGCCTATACCACGGTTTCGGGGCAAAACTCGAACAACTCGGTGCGCGTGACCGATGCTTTCTTGCAAGCGGTGAAAGACGATGCCGATTGGGCGCTGATCCGGCGCACCGATGGCAAGACCGCCAAGACCATCAAGGCGCGCGATCTTTGGGATCAGGTTGGCCACGCGGCATGGGCCTGTGCTGATCCGGGCATTCAGTTCCACGATACCGTCAACGCTTGGCACACCTGCCCCGAGGACGGTGCAATCCGCGGGTCGAACCCCTGCTCGGAATATATGTTCCTTGATGACACTGCATGCAACTTGGCTTCGATGAACCTGCTGACGTTTTTCAGTGAGGGTAAGTTCGATGCAGCTTCTTACATGCATGCCACGCGGCTGTGGACGGTGACGCTGGAAATCTCGGTGATGATGGCGCAATTCCCAAGCCAGGAAATCGCGCAGCGCTCGTTTGATTTCCGCACGCTGGGGCTGGGCTATGCCAATATCGGCGGTTTGCTGATGAATATGGGCTATGGTTACGACAGCGTTGAGGGGCGTGCGATGTGCGGCGCGCTGACGGCGCTGATGACCGGCGTGACCTATGCCACCTCAGCCGAGATTGCGGCCGAGCTGGGAGCCTTTGCGGGCTATGATCGCAACGCCGCACATATGATGCGGGTGATCCGTAACCACCGTGCCGCAGCTTACGGCAAGACCGAAGGCTACGAGGCGCTGAACGTCAAACCGGTCGCGCTTGATGCGGCCAACTGCCCTGACCAGATGCTGATAACCTTGGCCAAATCGGCTTGGGACGAGGCGCTGACCCTTGGCGAGGCGCATGGCTTCCGCAACGCGCAGACCACCGTGATCGCGCCCACCGGCACCATCGGTCTGGTGATGGATTGTGACACCACCGGCATCGAGCCTGACTTTGCGCTGGTGAAGTTCAAGAAACTGGCGGGCGGCGGCTATTTCAAGATCATCAACCAATCGGTGCCTGCGGCTTTGGAAAAGCTGGGCTATTCCACATCGCAGGCGGCAGAAATGGTTGCCTATGCGGTGGGCCATGGCACCATCGGCAATTGCCCCGCCATCAATCCAACCGCGCTGATCGGCCACGGCTTTGGCCCGCGCGAGCTGGAAAAGATCGAAGCCGCGCTGCCTTCGGCCTTTGATATCCGCTTTGTGTTCAACCAATGGACGCTGGGTGAGGATTTCTGCAAGGGCAGCTTGGGCATTCCTGCCGCCAAGCTGATGGACCCCAGCTTTGATCTGCTGCGCCACCTTGGCTTTACCAAGGCGCAGATTGACGCGGCCAATGACCATGTTTGCGGCACGATGACCCTGGAAGGCGCGCCCTTCCTGAAGAAAGAACACTATTCGGTGTTCGATTGCGCCAATCCCTGTGGCAAGACCGGCAAGCGTTATCTCTCGGTGGAAAGCCATATCCATATGATGGCGGCGGCGCAGTCCTTCATCTCGGGCGCGATTTCCAAGACCATCAACATGCCAAACTCGGCCACAATCGAAGAGACTTTGGCCGCCTACGAGTTAAGCCACAGCCTTGGCATCAAGGCCAACGCGCTTTACCGCGACGGATCAAAGCTGTCGCAGCCCTTGGCCTCGGCCCTGGTGGAAGACGATGAAGAGGCCGAAGAGGTGCTGGCGACCGGATCGGCGCAAGAAAAGGCCGCTGTCTTGGCCGAAAAGATCGTCGAGAAGATCATCATTAAGGAAATCATCCGCACCAACCGCGAAAAACTGCCCGAGCGGCGCAAGGGCTATACCCAAAAAGCCATCGTCGGCGGCCATAAGGTCTATCTGCGCACCGGCGAATATGGCGACGGCCGTCTGGGCGAGATTTTCATCGACATGCACAAAGAAGGCGCAGGCTTCCGCGCCATGATGAACAACTTTGCCATCGCGGTTTCGGTGGGTCTGCAATACGGCGTGCCGCTGGAAGAGTTTGTCGAGGCCTTTACCTTCACCCGCTTTGAACCTGCGGGCATGGTGCAGGGCAACGACTCGGTGAAAAATGCCACCTCGATCTTGGATTACATCTTCCGCGAGTTGGCGATTTCTTATCTGGACCGGACCGATCTTGCGCATGTCAAACCCACGGGCGCGTCTTTCGACGATCTGGGGCGCGGCGAGGAAGAGGGCAAGCGCAATATCTCGGAGATGAGCGATATGGCGGCCTCGCGCGGGCTAGAGGTGCTGAAACAGATCAGCTCGACCGGCTATCTGCGCAAGCGTCTGCCGCAAGAATTGGTGGTGCTGCAAGGCGGGATGGGCGTGCAGGCGCTGGCCAACGGCACCGATCCGGTCTCGACGCTGAACATGCTGATCCCTGAAACCGCGCGCGGGGGGGCGTCGTCGGGCAGCACGGCGCTGGCCTCGGGCACCGTCACCATGGACGCGCGGGTCAAGGCCAAGATGCAGGGCTACGAGGGCGACCCTTGCGGCGAATGCGGCAACTACACGCTGGTGCGCAACGGCACCTGCATGAAATGCAACACCTGTGGCGGCACCAGCGGCTGTTCATAAGGCCGGGGCTTCAGATCTAAAAACGGCGGCTCGATCAGAGCCGCCGTTTTGCGTTGTGAAGATTGTTTTTAAAACAACAACTTATAGACATTGCCGTTGGTGTCAGTTGCGCTGCCAGTGCCGCTGATGGTGCCACTGCCGATCTTGAAATTTCCCTGAATGCGGGTGCCATCGTTGCAAACTGCATAGATTTCGCCATCATTCACGCCTGCCACCGTCTTTGTGGTGCGATCCAGATTGCCGTTTGGGCCGCGCAGGCTTAAGGAAAACCCCTTGGTGCGGGCGGTCTCTCTTGGGGAAACCGTGGTCCAAGTGCCCTTACATTTCACCCGCCGTGGCAGTTTGAACGCCAGCGTGCCCGAGGTGGTTTCGGTCACCTTGGCGTTCAGATCAATAATAAGCGAAGGCGTTGCCTCGGCAATTGGCCCACGCAGCGGATAAAGCTTCATCTCGCTGCTGGGGGCTGCACAGGCAACAAGCGGCAACAGGCTGATCAGGGCAAGGCGGCGAAGGGTCATGGCGTGTTCCATTGGCTGCGGTTGCCGCTTTTTCTACCACCACAGCGCGCGCGTCAATGGCGGCTGCGGCTATGGCGCGGGCTCTGTGATCCACAGATCTTGCGGCGGCTTGCCCTGCTGGTGCAGATCATAGGCCAATTGAAGCCCGCGTTCAAAATTGCGGGTATAGCGTTTGGTATCAAACAACGGGCTGGTCGGGCGAGATACAGCAATATGCTGGCGCAGCGCCTTTAACCGCGCCGGATCGCGCGCCAGCGCAAGGATAAGCGCCTCATATTCGGCCTCGGTCGATGTGATTAACGCGGAGAGCCCCATCGCGTGCAAAAGACTGGCACCGACCCGCGCTGAAAATTGCTGACCCTGTTTGGTCACAACTGGCAAACCCGCCCAAAGTGCCTCGCTGCCGGTGGTATGGGCGTTGTAATTAAAATTATCGACAAAAATATCGGCAAAACGATAGCGGGCAAGGTGTTCGTCATGCGCAATCCTGCCGGCAAAGACCAAACGCGCCGGATCAATGCCGCGCTGCTCGGCCTCGTAGCACAGATTCCTTTTAGACCAGCTGTTGCCCTCGAGCAGCCAAAGAACCGAGCCTTCAATTTTTGATAAAATCCGCATCCAGATGTCAAACTCGGCCGGTGTGATTTTGTAGTTGTTGTTAAAGCAACACAACACAAAAGCCTCTTCTGGCAGCCCATAATCCGTACGGGTCATCGGCGTTTTTGCAATCTGAAGTTGATCGTCATTGGGCAAATAGGAATGCGGCAAATACATCAGCTTTTCGGTATAAAACGCGCGCTGTTCGGCGGGAACAAGATGCTTATCCCCAATGATATAATCGATGAAATCAACTCCCATGCTGCCAGGGTAGCCCAGATAGTTCATCTGAATAGGCGCCAGACGCGATTGAAACAGATGGGATCGCGTGTTGCCGGTATAGCCCGTCATATCAATCGCGATATCCAGCTCGGTGTCGCGGGCATGCTCTACAACTGTCTGGTCAGGCAAGGCATAGATATCGACGAAATGTTCGACATCCTTTTTAAGCTGATGGCGCAAAAGATCTGAGGACTCGGGGGAATAGCTATAGGCAAAGATTTCGAACTTTTGCTGATCATGCTCGCGAAACAAACCCGAGGTTAGTTTAAGCAAAGGGTGATCTTGAAAATCGGCGCTAAAATAGCCAATCCGCAATCTTTTGTGCGGTGCAAAGGCTTTGGTAAAGGGTAGGGCTTGGCGCCTATATTCGCCACTGGCCCATTTTTGCGCCCGTATCAATTGCCGCTCTGGGCAATCCTCGGCGGCAAACATATGCATGGTTGCCACGCGCTCTGTGGTGACGCCCAATTGCGGGCAAGATGCGGTGCGCACCTCAAATTCATCCCAATTACAAATATTTCGCAATTGATGCAGCATCTGGCATTCAGCTTCAGAATTGCTAGGGTCAAGAATTAGCGCCTGTTTATAGGCCTCATAGGCCAAATCTATTTTGCCACTGTCTTGAAAGATGTGGCCAAGATTTACATAGGGGTCGGCATAATTGGGTTTAATTTCTAAAGCGCGTTGATAGGCTGCAACGGCTTGCGAAAACTTGCCTTGCAGCTTGAAAGCCATGCCTAAATTGTTTTCGGCCTCTGGATAATCAGGGGTCAGCACCAGCGCTCTGCTATAGGCATCAATTGCCGCATCTACCATTCCATTTGATTTTAATGAATTTCCAAGATTGAAATAAATACTTGAATTATTTGGCAATAAATCTAGTGCAGACTTATAAGCTGCGATGGCAGCAGGCAGTTTTCCTTGCAGCTCAAGAACCACTCCGATATTTTGATGCGCAAAGCCATTGTTGGGGGCAAATTGCAGCGCGCGCTGATAAGAAGCCTCTGCCGCTGCCAAATCACCGATGTCTTTATAGACAATACCTAAATTATAATGGGCATCGGCATAATCAGGCACAAGAGCGATTGCACGACCATAGGCCAAGCGCGCGGCCTTAAGGTCGGTAAGCTCGCGGTGTGCTGCGCCAATCAGATTCCACAGCAGAGCAGCCTGCGGAAAAACTGCCACGAGGCTTTGCGCAGTTTCAATAAGGATTTTGAATTTCTTTTGAGAAAACAGTAAGATCAGATCATCAATCGCGGTTTGCGGTGGGCTGTGCGCTGTTGTGTCCGTAAAGCGGCGGCTTAAGCCTTTTAGGCCTAATTGCGCGCGACTGTTATTTGGGAAATTTTCCAAAACTATTTGATAAATTGCAGCCGCCTGCGCAATATCTCCCTTTTTCTCATACGATAGCGCCTTTGTCATGGCTTGGGTCACATTTAATTTCGGCATCTATCGTCCACCTGCTTTATGTGTGGCAATGATAGAGATTGGAAATTAAATTAACCACCCATATTTATTTTAAAAAGGTTCTATTTAAAGCGAGTGGGTTTAGAAATGATGTAGACGCCGCCGTGTAAAATGCGTCTCAGACGAAAGACGCGACAGGCCTTGGCGATTAGACGCGCGGTCGCACCGGCCTTCACAATGTAATGGCAACAGCGCCACTAGACTGTAAAATAGCACTATCATCGACATTCATGTGATTTGGCTGGGGCGGGAGGGATCGAACCTCCGTATGTCGGTACCAAAAACCGATGCCTTACCGCTTGGCGACGCCCCAACTGCGGCGGTATTTAGCGAAGCCATTCGGGGGGTGCAAGGGGGTTTTTGCGAAAATCTTCATGTGGTTGTCAAACAACGGCTTTCTGGCTTAGGAAGGGCTATGAAACAGGTAGATGTCATCGTTATCGGAGCGGGTGCAGCGGGGCTTTTTGCCGCGATTGAGGCCGCGCGCCGGGGTCGGCGGGTCTTGGTGGTGGATCATGCCAAGGCCGCGGGCGAGAAGATTCGGATCTCGGGCGGGGGGCGATGCAATTTCACCAATCTGGGCATCGCGCCGGATCGGTTTTTGTCGCAGAACCCACGTTTCGCGCTTTCAGCCTTAAAGCGCTATACCCAATGGGATTTTATTGCGCGGATTGATGCGGCGGGCATTGCTTGGCATGAAAAGACGCTGGGTCAGCTGTTCTGTGACGGCTCGGCACGCCAGATTGTCGAGATGCTGTTGCGGGATTTGGCCGAGGCGGGGGGCGAGTTGTGGCTTGATTGCCCAGTCACTGGGATTGCGCGCGCGGGCGAGGGCTTTGCGGTGGATCTGGGGCGTGGGCGGGTTCAGGCGGCCTCGGTGGTG
>CAJXWJ010000051.1 GCA_913062925.1 uncultured Pseudorhodobacter sp.
CAAAGATCGGATTGGCGGCGTTCAGCTCGGCAAAGGCCTGCTCGTCTTCGCGTTTCACCATGACTTGGGTTTCGGTTGGCACCGCAGAGCGCGCCAGTTCGATCAGGTCTTCAAACCACAGGCAGGTGTCGCCCTGAACCTGCACCGAAATCCGCGCCACCGAGCGTTGCGAATGCGGCGTGGCCATTTGCCCACGGGTTTGGCGCGCATGTTCAGACAGCTCGAGCGAGCAAGGGCAGGTCGAGGAATAGACGAAATCAAGGTGCATGATCCGCGTGCGCAGGCCTGCCACATCGACCAATTCCAAAGCGATGTCGTAATACTGCCAGCCCGACAGCCCCGAACGCAGCGAGCCGACCTTCATCGGAAAGGAAAAGCGCATCTGAATGCGGGCGTCAAAAGACCCAAGGTTGGTCAGGTAATCTTCCAGCGCGTGTTCAATCACGCCAAACGAGAAATCACGTTCCGCATGCGCATAAAACGACCGCATGATCCGGCTCATGTTGATGCCTTTTTTCTCGGCTTCAAGGCTGACTGTGCCCGTGACCGAGGTTTCCAGCGTCAGCGGGCCATTGTCGCGGGTGCGATAGTTGATCGGCAGGCGAAAGTTTGAAATGCCAACGTGCTGGATGGTCTGCTTGGCGCCCACGATCAGGCTGGCAGGGCCGTTTTGCAGGTCGGGCATGCTGTCTTTGTAAATGTCATCAGCGATAAAATCGCTGGGATATTCGCGCGACATCACCGGATAGCCGCCGCCCACCAAGGCACCCGCTTCGGGCGCCAGCGCCACAATCTCTGCATCAGAGGCGCGCGCAGCCCAAAGCCGCAGGGTGGCCAAAGCCGCCTCTGCCTCTTCCCGACCGGGATTATAATCGCGATCCGTCATATGAATGTTCATGGCAGCGCCCCCAAAGGTTGCAGACCTTCAATATAGGGGAAGCAGCCCCCTAACCCAAGCCTTACCGAACGGATACGCGGCAAAGACGACATTGGATTAAAGCTGGGTGAATTTATCTTTAGATTTCACGCTGCATGCGAAAATTTTCAATCGCTTGCCCGTGGCGCTGCACGCTTTGGCGGGCAAGGGTTTGCCAGCCTTTGCCTGCGAAAAACCCCTGCGCGGCAAGACTTGATTCGGTGGTTAACAGCCGCAGCCCCAAGCCCTGCGCATGGGTCAGCACGGCTTGATGCAGCAGGCTTGCCACACCGCGACGCTGTTGCGCAGGCGCCACAAAGGCCAGATCCAGATAGCCATCAGCCCGCAAAGCCATAAATCCCACAGGCTGCGGATCACAGGCGACAAAGCAGATAAGCCCTGTCAGCCGCGCTGCCCAAACTGCCGCCGAGGGGCGCTGCGGGGCCCAAGCCTGCAACTGCGCTGCGGCATAATAGGGCGCGGCCCCGATGCGAACCGCGTCATAAAAGATCTGCGCTAAGGCATCGGCATCTTCTGGCTGATAGGCCCTGACGATCATGCCAAGGCGGCGGTCAGCTCTGCAATCAAATCGCCCGCATCTTCCAAGCCAACCGAAAGCCGGATCAGCCCGCCGGTGATGCCCAGCGCGTCTTTTTGCGGCTGCGGCAGACGCTGATGCGTGGTGGTGGCGGGATGGGTGGCAATGGTTTTGGCATCGCCCAGATTGTTCGAAATCTTGATGATGTCCAAAGCGTTGCAGAATTTGAATGCAGCCTCTTTGCCGCCCTTGATCTCAAAGGCCACCAAAGTGCCGCCCGACCCCATCTGCGCCATCGCCAACGCGTGCTGCGGGTGCGAGGCAAGGCCGGGGTAGATTACCTTGGCCACGGCGGGGTTTTGCTCCAGCGCTTGGGCGATTTTCAGCGCCGAATCTGCCATCGCACGGCAGCGAAGATCCAGCGTTGCCATGCCGTTCAGCATGATCCAAGCGGTAAAGGGGCTCATCGCGGCGCCAGTGTGCTTTAGATAGGGTTCGGCCACTTTGCGGATAAAGTCCTTGCTGCCGCAGATCACGCCGCCCAGCGCACGACCCTGCCCGTCGACATGTTTGGTGGTGGAATAGACAATCACATCCGCGCCCTGCTCGACCGCGCGGGAAAAGATCGGGGTGGCAAAGACGTTATCCACCACAACCAGCGCGCCATTGGCATGGGCAATCTCGGCCACCGCCTTGATATCCACCAGTTGCAGCGTCGGGTTCGACATCGATTCGAAAAACACCGCCTTGGTCGCAGGCGTGATGGCAGCGCGCCATTGGTCCAGATCTTCGCCATCGACAAAGCTGACATGCACGCCGTAGCGGGTCAGCACCTCTTCCAGAATATAAAGGCACGAGCCAAACAGCGCCCGCGACGACACCACATGATCGCCCGCCCGCAGCATCGAAGTCAGCGCGCCATTGACCGCCGCCATGCCCGAAGCCGTGGCAAAGGCATCTTCGCAACCCTCGAGTGCCGCAATACGGTCTTCGAACATGCGGGTGGTTGGGTTGCCATAGCGGGCATAGATGAACTCATCCTCGCCCGCCTGCACAAAGCGCGATTCGGCGGATTCAGCGGTAGGATAGGCAAAGCCCTGGGTCAAAAAGATCGCCTCGGCCATCTCGCCATATTGGCTGCGGCGCGAACCCTCGTGCACAAGCTTGGTGCGCGTTTTCCAGTCTTTTGTCATCCTGCCAGCCCTTATAAACAAAGAAAAACCCCGAAACCAAAGGGCTTCGGGGCAAGGGCCCTGACCCTTTTAGCGGAATGTTTAACGTGGCCCGCAATCTGGTATCAAAGCGCCACAGGCGAGCGATAGCGCGACGCCGTGCAAAGGTCAACGCCGTCTTGCGCCAGCTTCAGGCCTGATCCTTAACGCCGTAACGTTCCAGCACCTTGGCCTGCGCCATGAAAAACCCAAACATCGCCAGCGTCAGACCAAAGGTTTTAAACGTCACCCAAGTCTCGGTGGAAAACAGCCGCCAGACCAGCTCGTTGGTCAGCGCCAGCGCGAAAAAGAAGCCGCACAGCCGGCGGGTCAGGATCATCCAGCCCTCGGGTTGCAAGGGCAGCGCCTCTTCCATCACCAGTTTCAGGTAGGATTGGCCGCGCAGCAGGCCAAAACCCAGCACGCCGCCGAAAGCAAGATAAAGCAGGGTCGGCTTCATTTTGATAAAGTGATCGTCGTTGAAATAAACCGACAGCCCCCCCATCACCACGACCAAGACCAAGGTCATCAGCTGCATTTTCGAGATGGTGCCCGTCAGACGCCACAAAATACCAGTCGAGACCACGATCATCAGCACAAACAACGCCGTCATCACGATAAAGCCGGAATAGTCGGTGCCAAAGATGCTAAAGCTGCGATCTTTGAAAAAGCGAAAGCCCGCGAAGAACAAGACAATCGGGCCAAGTTCCAGCCCGAGTTTCAGCGAGGTCGAGATTTTCTGCGTGCTCATCAGCCTGCCATTTCCATTACCACTGCGCCCAGCGCAATTAGCCCCATCAATAGGGCACGCGCCAGCCCTACCTTTTCCTTTAGCAAAAGCCAGCCGATCAGGGCTGCAAAAACGGTCGAGGTTTCGCGCAAGACCGCGGCCTCGCCAACGCGGTCAAGCCGTGTCGCCAGCATGATCGAGCCGAAAGAGAAAAACGCCACAAAGGCCCCCAGCAGCCCACGTTTGAACAGCGGGATCAGATCAGGCCCTGCCGTGGCGCGCAGGCGTTTGAGCGAGATCAGCGGCATGGTGAAGCAGTCGATCAGAAAGAACCAAGCCAGAAAGGTAAAGGGGTTGGCGGTGGCGCGAATGCCCCAAGCGTCATAGGTGGTATAGGCCGCGACCAAGGCGCCGGTTAGCACCGCAAAGCCCAAGGCCGAGATCAGCGTGTCGCGTTCCAGCGTCAGGTTGCGCATGTTGTAAAGCGCAAGGCCAAAGATGCCAGAGGTCAGCAGCCCGACGCCAAACCATTGCAGCGGCTGGTAGTGTTCGGCAAAGACCACGCCTGCGACCAGCACGGTGAACAAAGGCCCGGTGCCGCGCACCACCGGATAGACCACCGTATAGGCGCCGCGGGTATAGGTCATGGCTTGCAGCACTTTATAGACGCTGTGGATGACCCAAGCGCCGGCAAAGATCGCCCACATATGTGGCTCGGGCCAAGGCACCACAAAGAGCGCAAAGGGCAAAGCCATCAGCCCATAGCAGATATCAATTGCAGCGCGGGTCAGCCAAGGGTCGTGGCGGCCCTTTTGCAGCGCGCCGAAAAGGGCGTGCAAGATGGCCGCCAAAAGCGCGAGGCCAAGGGCGACATGGCGGCCCTGAAGCGTGCCTTCGATGGAAATCAGCCAGTTTGCCATAATGCCTTTTCGCGGTGTCTGGGGCCAAGGCCGGGGGTTTCACACCCCCGGACCCCCGTGGGATATTGAGGCCAAGATGAAAGGCTTAGTCGATTTGACCGACAAGTGCTCGGGCGAAATCTGCGGGATCGAAGGGCGAGAGGTCTTCGATTTGCTCGCCCAGACCGATGGCATGGATTGGCAGGCCAAATTTATCGGCCAAAGCCACCAGCACGCCGCCCTTGGCGGTGCCGTCGAGTTTGGTCATCACAAGGCCGGAGACATCAGCGATTTTGCGGAAAATCTCGACTTGGTTCAGCGCGTTCTGACCAGTGGTGGCATCCAGCACCAGCAGGGTGTTATGCGGCGCTGCGGGATCGACCTTGCGGATGACGCGGACGATTTTGGAGAGTTCCTCCATCAGGTCTTGGCGATTTTGCAGGCGGCCTGCGGTGTCGATCAGCAAGAGATCCGCGCCCTCGGCACGCGCGCGGGTGAAGGCGTCAAAGGCCAGAGAGGCGGGATCAGAGCCCTCGGGGGCGGTCAGCACCGGCACGCCGGCGCGGCTGCCCCAGACTTGCAGCTGTTCTACGGCGGCGGCGCGAAAGGTATCGCCTGCGGCAATGACCACGGATTTTCCGGCGGCTTTGAACTGCGAGGCGAGCTTGCCGATGGTGGTGGTTTTGCCCGAGCCATTGACCCCGACCACCAGCACCACTTGCGGTTTTTGCGGGTAAAGCGGCAGCGGTTTGGCAACCGGCGTCATGATGCGGGTGATTTCGTCAGCCAAGGCGCTGCGCAATTCGGCGGTCGAGATGCGTTTGCCAAAGCGGCCCTCGGCGATATTGGCCGCAAGGCGGGTAGCGGTTTGCACGCCCATGTCGGCGGCGATCAGCACCTCTTCCAGGCTTTCCAACATCGCATCGTCCATCACCCGGCGCGGCGCTTCGGCACTGGGGATCAGGCGGGCCAGCAGGCCGGATTTTTCCGGCGCGGCGGCGGTTTGATCGGGCGCTGCGATCAAAGCATCGAGGCCTTCGCCCAGCTTGTCGGACGAGCGGAACATCCGGTCTTTCAGCTTTTTGAAAAAGGACATGGGCTCTCCGGTCGCAGGGGTTTCTTTTCACCTAGTCAATTGCGCGGCTTATGGGAAGGCCTGAGGGTGCTGGCGGAATGGAAAACTGATGCTAGATTGGGCGGATGATGGGTAAAACGTTTGGTCTGTTTCCGGTGGTCTTTGCTGTGGCGACGCTGGCGCCGCTGGCCTTGTTTGCGCTTGCGATTTGGGCAGGCGGGCTTTGGGCTGCGGCGGGCCTGATTTATATGACGGTCTTGGCCGCAGGGCTGGACCGCATCGCAGCCTTTGGCACGGGGCAGGCGGATGCGCCCGAGGCGGCAGAGTTTCCCGCCGCAGACCTGCTGTTGGTGGCTTTGGCTTTTGGTGCGGTTTTGCTGATGCCGGCAACGGTTTGGGCGCTGACAGGGTCCGAGCTTTCCCTGCCCGCCAAGACTGCGCTGTTTTTTGGCACCGGGCTGTGGCTGGGGCAGGTGGCGAATGCAACCGCGCATGAATTGATCCATCGTGGCAACCGCTGGCTGTTTCGTCTTGGGGCTGCGGTCTATTGCCTGTTGCTGTTTGGGCACCATACCTCGGCGCATCGCTTGGTGCATCACCGCCATGCCGCCAGCCTTGACGACCCCAATACCGCCCGCGCTGGGGAGGGGTATTATCGGTTCTTCCTGCGGGCTTGGATCGGCAGTTTTGCCAAGGGTTGGGCGGCTGAAACCGAATTGCGCGCCCGCGGCAAGGCGGGGATGCATCCTTATCTGGTGTATGTCATGGCGGCCTTGGCCTGCCTCGGGATGGGGTTTGCGATTGCGGGGATCTGGGGGCTGATGGCTTGGGCGGCTTTGGCCTTGCACGCGCAGGCGCAGCTGATGCTGTCGGATTATGTGCAGCATTATGGCTTGATGCGGGCGCGCCGCGCCGATGGGCGGTTAGAGCCGGTGGGAATTGCGCACAGCTGGAACGCGCCGCAGTGGTTTTCCAACGCCTATATGCTGAACGCGCCGCGCCATTCGGACCATCACGCGCATCCCGCCCGACCCTATCCCGCGCTGCGCTTGCCTGCGCCCGAAGCGGCACCCCGACTGCCCTGGTCGCTGCCGCTGGCCTGCATGATAGCATTGGCACCGCCGTTATGGCGACGCGCGATCGCGCCGCGTCTGGCGGCTTGGCGCAAGCCCGCCTGAGCCTTGCTGCGGGGCTGGTTTTTTAAGCCAAAACGCGGCAATCTGCGCGCAGATGGAGGTTGTGATGCGCCCTGCCCTGCTTGGCCTTTGTGCCCTGATTGCCCTGCCGCTTGCGGCACAAGACCTTGGCCTGCCAGTGACGGGGCCGGAATTCGATGCCTATGTCACCGGCCGGACGCTGACCTACGCCGCGGCTGGCCAGATTTACGGCACCGAGGCATATCTCCCTGGACGTCGGGTGATCTGGGCCTTTACCCAAGACCAATGCCGCGAGGGCTATTGGTACGCCCAAGATGCGCAGATTTGCTTTGTCTACGAAGACCCAAGTGCGCCACAGTGCTGGTTGTTTTTCAAAGGTACCAAGGGCTTGCAGGCGCAATTCTTGGGCTCTGACGGCATCGACACCCTGTCAGAGGTGGCGCAATCCTCAGAGCCGCTGCGCTGCTTGGGGCCAGAGGTGGGCGTTTAGAACAGGCTGCCCTGATCAGGACCTTCGGATTTGCTGCGCTTTACGACAGGCTTGGCATAGCCCAAGCGACCATCGGCAAATTCAATTTCCAAGCTGACGGCTGCTTCGGCGGCGGCTTTGCTGGTGACAACATTTCCATCGCCGCGCACCACGGCATAGCCGCGCTTCAACGTCTCGGCATAGCCCAATGTGCTGCGGATGCGGTCAAGCGCGTCAAGCCGCTGGCGCAACCGATCATAGCGCTGCGCAGGCGCGGTTTGCAGGCGGGCATCCAGCTGCGCAAGTGCCGTGCGGCCCTCGGCAGTTTTGCGGGCTGCATCTGCGATCAGCCGCAACAGCGCAGGCGCAAGCCGGTTTGACAGATTGGCCGCGCGGTCGGCATGGCGTTCAAGCCTGCGCCTCTGTGCAGCAGACAGCCGGTCGGCTTGGGTCTGCATCCGCTCGCCCTTATGCGCAATCAGCGTCAGCAGCGCCGCAGGCCGCAACCGCGCTGCGGTTGCCGCAAAGCCCGCGCGTTTGCGCGTCGCCGCCATGCTCAGCGCGCCGGCCAAGCGCAGGCTGGCGGCATCATAGCGCTGGTTTGGCTGGGCCAGCAGGCTTTCCAGCCGAGGCAAGGCGCGGGCCAGATCGCGCAGACGCTGGCCGCGCAGGCTGATGCCCTGCGCCAAGCCCCGCGCTTGCCGCGCGCCCAAGGCCTCCAGCGCCGCCACCAGATCCAGCCGCACCGGCACCGCAAGCTCTGCCGCAGCCGTCGGCGTCGGCGCGCGCAGATCGGCGGCATAGTCGATCAGCGTGGTATCGGTCTCGTGACCCACCGCCGAGATCAGCGGGATGCGGCTGGCCGCCACCGCCCGCACCACGATCTCTTCGTTAAAGCCCCACAGGTCTTCCAGACTGCCACCACCGCGCGCCACAATAATCAGATCGGGGCGCGGAATTGCCCCCCCCGGTTCAATCGCATTGAACCCGCGAATGGCGGCGGCAACCTCTGCCGCGCAGGCCTGACCCTGCACCGCCACTGGCCAGATCAGCACATGGCGCGCAAAGCGGTCGCGCAGCCGGTGCAAAATATCACGAATCACCGCACCCGAAGGCGAGGTCACCACCCCGATCACCTGCGGCAAATAGGGGATCGGCTGCTTGCGGGCAGGATCAAACAGCCCCTCTGCCCCCAAAGCCGCCTTGCGCTTTTCCAGCATCGCCATCAGCGCGCCAGCCCCCGCGGGTGCTACATCTTCGACAATCAGCTGATATTTCGACTGACCGGGAAAGGTGGTCATGCGGCCGGTGGCGATGACCTCCATCCCCTCTTCGGGGCGGGTCTGCATCTTGGCGACCTGACCCTTCCAAGACACCGCATCAAGACTTGCGCGATCATCCTTCAGCGCGAAATACAAATGCCCCGAAGCTGGCCGCGACACCCGCCCCACTTCGCCGCGCACCCGCACCAGACCGAATTCGCCCTCGATCACCTTTTTGACCGCACCCGACAGCTCCGAGACCGAAAACTCGGGCGCATTCGACACCAGCGGGCCGTCTTCAAATAGATCACTCATCTGCTGCTGCCCCTGTTGCTCCCACATCAGCCTAACCAAGCCCGCCGCCAAGGGCCAGAGCCAAGGCGCCGCCGATGCGAGCTTTGCTTGCCTCGCGGGCGGCATGTGCCTATGAGGCGCAAAGCAAAGTTCAAAGGGGACGCCGATGAATATTCTGATCCTTGGCAGTGGCGGGCGCGAACATGCGCTGGCTTGGGCGGTGAAACAAAACCCGAAAACCGATCGCCTGATCGTGGCTCCGGGCAATGCAGGCATCGCTATGCTGGCCGAATGCGCCGATCTTGACCCCCTGAACGCCGCCGAGGTGGTGGGGTTTTGCGAAGATAACGCGATTGATTTCGTGATCATCGGCCCAGAAGCCCCGCTGGCCGCAGGCGTCGCCGATGCCACCCGCGCCGCAGGGATCCTGACCTTTGGCCCCAGCGCCCAAGCCGCCCAACTCGAGGCCAGCAAGGGCTTTACCAAAGCCATCTGCGACGCCTGCGGCGCCCCCACCGCCGCCTATGCCCGCTTTGATGCCGCAGAGCCTGCCAAAGCCTATATCCGCAAAATGGGCGCGCCGATCGTGGTCAAGGCCGACGGTCTGGCCGCCGGCAAAGGCGTCATCGTGGCGATGACCGAAGCCGAGGCTCTGGCCGCCATTGACGATATGTTCGGCGGCGAATTCGGTGCCGCCGGCGCCGAGGTGGTGATCGAAGAATTCATGACCGGCGAAGAAGCTTCATTCTTCGTGCTGACCGATGGCGTCAACGCCCTGCCCATCGGCACCGCCCAAGATCATAAACGTGTGGGCGATGGCGACACCGGCCCCAATACCGGCGGCATGGGCGCTTATTCCCCCGCGCCGGTGCTGACCGATGCCATCGCCGACCGGGCGATGCGCGAAATCATCCTGCCCACCATCGCCGAAATGGCCCGCCGCGGCACCCCCTACCAAGGCGTGCTCTACGCAGGCCTGATGATCAAAGACGGTCAAGGCCGCCTTGTCGAATACAACGCCCGCTTTGGCGATCCCGAAACCCAAGTGCTGATGCTGCGCCTTGGCGCCCAAGCGCTCGACCTTCTGCTCGCCTGCGCCGAAGGCCGGCTTGACCGCACCCAGGTCAATTGGGCGCAAGACCATGCGCTGACCGTGGTGATGGCCGCCAAGGGCTATCCCGCCACCTATCAAAAAGGCTCGGTGATCAAGGGGCTTGATCACATCGCCGCCACCAGCCAGCAGATGGTCTTCCACGCCGGCACCGCCGAAAAAGACGGCCAAATCTGCGCAAACGGCGGCCGCGTGCTCAATGTCACCGCCCGCGCCGCCACTCTGGCCGAGGCCCGCGCCCGCGCCTATGCGATGATCGACCAACTCGATTGGCCCGAAGGCTTCTGCCGCTCAGACATCGGCTGGCGCGCGCTTTAACCGCCCGCCGCTTTCATCTTGGCCCAAATATCCCCGCCGGAGGCCCCCCAGTCCCGCCGCAGCAACGCTTCAAAGTTTTGCGCATCACAGGCCCTTGCACAGCTGCGGTCCGCCGCATAAAGAAGCCGCGACGAAAGCCCTTAAATTCCTTGGCGGAGGGGAACGGATGCCTGTTCTCGTGATGAAATTCGGCGGCACCTCGGTGGCCGACCTGGCGCGCATCGAAAATGCCGCGCAAAAGGTAAAGGCCGAGGTGGCGCGTGGCTATGATGTGATCGTCATCGTCTCGGCGATGTCGGGCGAAACCAACAAGATGGTTGGCTTTGTCGAGGGCACCTCCAAGCTTTACGACGCGCGCGAATATGACGCCGTGGTCTCCAGCGGTGAAAATGTCACCGCAGGTCTGATGGCGCTGCGCTTGCAGGAAATGGATATCCCCGCGCGCAGCTGGCAAGGCTGGCAAGTGCCGATCAACACCACCTCGGCGCATAGCTCGGCGCGTTTTGTCTCCATCCCGCGCGACAATATCGAAGCCAAGTTCAAAGAAGGCTTCAAGGTCGCCGTGGTTGCAGGCTTTCAAGGTGTTTCGGCCGAAGGCCGCATCACCACGCTGGGCCGTGGCGGCTCTGACACCACCGCAGTGGCCTTTGCCGCCGCCTTTGACGCCGAACGCTGCGACATCTACACCGACGTGGACGGCATCTATACCACCGATCCGCGCATTACCTCAAAGGCGCGCAAACTTGACCGCATCGCCTTTGAAGAGATGCTCGAGCTGGCATCTTTGGGCGCGAAAGTGCTGCAAACCCGTTCGGTTGAACTTGCGATGCGCTATAAGGTGCGGCTGCGGGTGCTTTCCTCTTTCGAGGAAACCGACGAGAATTCTGGAACCTTGGTCTGCGACGAGGATGAGCTGATGGAATCGAAAGTTGTCTCGGGCGTGGCCTATAGCCGCGACGAAGCGAAAATGACCCTTGTCACCGTCGAGGACCGCCCCGGCGTCGCCTCGGCCATCTTTGGCCCCTTGGCCGAAGCCGGCGTGAACGTCGATATGATCGTGCAGAACATCTCGGAAAAAGATGTCGGCGATCGCACGGTTGCGGTGACCGATATGACCTTCTCTTGCCCGGTCAATCAGGTGGCGCGCGCCCAAAAGGCGATGGAAGAAGCCCGCGCCTCGGGCGTGATCAGCTATGACGATCTGGTGGTCGATACCGAAGTCGCCAAGGTCTCGGTGGTTGGCATCGGCATGCGTTCGCATGCGGGCGTTGCGGCCAAGATGTTCGCAGCCCTCTCAAAAGAAAACGTCAATATCAAAGTGATCGGCACCTCCGAGATCAAGATTTCGGTGTTGATCGACCGCAAATATATGGAGCTTGCGGTGCAGGCGCTTCATGACGCTTTCGGGCTGGAAAAAGCCTAAAACCCGATCTTTCTTTGAAAAACCGCCCAACAGCCCCCTGTTGGGCGGTTTTTTGTTGCCTAGCGCGCCTAGCGCGCCAAGCGCAGCGCGCGGTGGCCTCGGTTTCTGCGATGGTGGATCGATTTGGCGCGATAAAGATCGGCATCGGCAAGGGCGATGGCGGCATCCATATCTTGCCCCGCCTCTAGCACAGAAAGCCCAAAGCTTGCCGAAAGCCCGATTGCCGCCGCCCCGCTTCCCACCGTGCAGGCGGTAATCTCCATCGCGATCGAACGGGCACGGGCATGGATTTGCGCCTGTTCTAGCCCTGCGAAAAACGCCAAGAACTCATCCCCACCCAAACGGCACAGATAATCCTGCGGCCCCAGATGCTGCCGTGCCGCCTGCGCCACCTGCACCAAGGCAAGGTCGCCCGCCGCATGGCCAAGCGTGTCGTTAATGCGCTTGAAGTCATTCATATCAAAAATCAAAAACGCACCGCGCAGATTTGGTTGCGCCGCGATTTGCGCAAAGAACCGTGCCCGCGTCAGCGCGTCGGTCAGAAAATCATAAGAGGCGATCTGTTCCAGCTTTTGCGAGGCCAGCGTCAACTGCATCAGCTTTAGCCCCATCAGATAGCTCAGACAAAACCCCAAACCCAGCACTTGGATCAAGTTCAGCACAATCGACCTTTGATCTATCTGGCGGTCCAGCAGCGCGCCATTGATCAGCGTCGTTACCGCCGCCATCGTACAGGCCAGCGTCACTGCCAGCACCATCACCCTTTGCCGTGAAACCAGCCGTGGCATCATGCGCGCGCCCTCTCTTGCAGCCGCCATCCCCCAGCGCCAGTCTAGCGCAAAAGCCTTAACAGCCGGTGCAAAGCCCAGAGCCACGCTTTAGCGGCTTTTGCCCACTCCCCTTTGCCGTATAACTCGCCTATAGAGGGTCTAATGACCTGACTGGATCAAGCAATGCCCGCAGAACGCACAGACAGCGACAGCCGCAAACTTCTCCGCCGCCTGCGGGATGTTTTGGGCACCAAGGCGCAGGGGCAGGACCGGCTGGATCAGATCACCCATCTGATCGCCGATTCCATTGGCACCGAGGTCTGTAGTATTTATCTGTTTCGCGACGGAGACACGCTGGAACTTTGCGCGACCGAGGGCCTGAAAAAAGCCGCCGTGCATATGACGAGGATGAAGCTGGGTGAAGGGCTGGTGGGCCGTGTCGCCAAAACCGGCCTGCCAATCAACACCGCCGACGCGCCCAGCGAAAAAGGCTTTCGCTATATGCCCGAAACCGGCGAAGAGCTGTTTTCGTCCTTCCTTGGCGTGCCGATTCAACGCGTCAGCGAAAAGCTGGGCGTGCTGGTGGTGCAATCCAAAGACGCGCGCGCCTATTCCGAAGACGAGATCTACGCGCTGGAAATCGTCGCTATGGTGCTTGCCGAAATGGCCGAGCTGGGGGCCTTTGCCTCGGACGGCGAAAGCGTCGGCGCGCTGCACCGCCAACCGGTGCTGTTTCGCGGCTCGACCGGCCAAGAGGGGGCTTGCGAAGGCCGCGTCTGGCTGCACGAACCCCGCGTGGTGGTGACCAATCCCGTCGCCGACGACCCTTTGTTCGAGATGGACCGCATTCGCGAAGCCGTGGGTGTGCTGCGCGTCTCGGTCGATGATCTACTGGCAGCCGAAAGCCTGGACAAAGAGCAAAAGGCGGTGCTCGAAGCCTACCGGATGTTCGCCCATTCCCGCGGCTGGCTGCGCCGGATGGAAGAAGACATCGCCTCGGGCCTCTCGGCAGAAGCTGCGGTGGAAAAAGAACAATCCGCCGCGCGCTCGCGTCTGGAACAGGTACCCGACGCCTATCTGCGCGAAAGGCTGCAAGATCTTGACGATCTGTCGAACCGCCTGCTGCGCATTCTGACCGGCCAAGGCAAGGATACTGGCGCGCAAATGCCGGAAAATCCGGTGCTGGTGGCGCGCAACATCGGGCCTGCGGAATTGCTGGAATACGGCCGTAAGCTGAAAGGCGTGGTGCTGGAAGAAGGCTCGGTCGGCAGCCATGCCGCAATCGTGGCGCGCGCGCTGTCGATCCCGATGGTGATCCATGCCGAAAAGATCACCCACGAGGCGCTGAACGGCAATGCGATCTTGGTCGATGGCGATCAAGGTGTGGTGCATCTGCGCCCCGAAGACACAGTGGCGCGCTCCTTCCGCGACAAAATCGCCATGCAGGCCAAGGCGATGCAGCGCTACAGCTCGCTGCGCGATCTGCCCGCAATCACCCGCGACGGCGTTCGGATCGGCTTGCAAATGAACGCAGGGCTGATGGCCGACCTGCCCTCGCTCGAAGGCTCGGGCGCTGAAGGCGTCGGGCTGTTTCGCACCGAATTGCAGTTTCTGGTGCGCAACCATATGCCGCGCCGCGACGAATTGGCCGTACTTTACAAACGCGTGATCGAGGCCGCCAAGGGCCGCCCCGTCGCCTTCCGCACCCTTGATATCGGCTCGGACAAAGTCCTGCCCTATATGAAACCCCAAGACGAGCCGAACCCCGCGATGGGCTGGCGCGCCATCCGCGTCGGTCTCGACAAACCCGGCGTGCTGCGGATGCAGCTGCAAGCCCTGATCCGCGCCTCGGCCGGCAGACCCTTGTCGGTGATGTTCCCCTTTGTCAGCGAACATGGCGAATTTCTCGAATCGCGCAGCCATATGCTGCGGGAATTGCACCGCGAAAAAAGCCTCGGCCATCCGGTCCCCGAACGGTTGGAAATTGGCGCGATGCTGGAAACCCCTTCGCTCGCCTATGCCCCCGATGCGTTTTTCGAGATGGCCGATTTCATCTCCATCGGCGGCAATGACCTCAAACAGTTCTTCTTTGCGGCTGACCGCGAAAATGAACGCGTGCGCAAACGCTACGACACGCTGAACGCCTCTTTCCTGACCTTCTTGCAATTCATCGTGGCGCGCTGTGCCGCCTCCAACACCCGCCTGTCATTTTGCGGCGAAGACGCTGGCCGCCCGATCGAAGCCGTGGCCTTTGCCGCCATCGGCCTGCGGCACCTCTCGATGCGCCCCGCCTCGATCGGTCCGGTGAAAGAACTGCTGCGCAAGATCGACCTCGCCGAAGCCCGCAGCGTGATCGAAACCGCCCGCAGCGCCGGCGCCGAAACCATCCGCCCCGCCCTCACCGATTGGCTGGCAAAACAAGGCATCTAAGCCCGCCGCCGCTTTCATCTTGGCAAAAATATCCCCCGCGGAGCGTCCCAGCCCCAAGGCCAACCTCAGGCCTTGCTTACCTGCGGCGCCCGCACCGCGCGGGCAAAAGCCGCCACCACCGCCTCGCCGCCGCTATGCTCGGCCAAACGCATCAGCGCAAAGCGAATGCGCGCCACCTCGCGGTAATAGCGCAAAAAGGCTGCATTCACCGCAGCCCCCGACAGCGCCCCCAAAATCGGCACCGATTGCGCCGCAAGCTTTTGCCCCAAACGCGCCGCCAAACTGGGGGCCACCCGCGCAATCAGCTTTTGCAACGCAGGCCCCGTCAGCGTCAACCGCGCCGAGACAAAGCCGCTGTTGATACCATCATCCTCTTGCAAAGGCGCGCCCGCGGCAAAAACTTCCAGACAGGCCGCCCGCACCCCCGCCTCATCAGGGTCAAACCCTGCGCGGATCGCCTCAGCCCGAATCGCATGCAAAAACACGGTGATCGTTAAAGGCAATTCGACAATCGAACCTATCAGCCCGCCCGCCCCGCCCGCAGCCCCGGTGGCAATCGCCGCCCAATTCGCAGCCCCCGGCCCAATCTCAGGGCCTTCCTCTGCCCGCCCCGCCAGCCCATGCGCCGCCGTCAGCGCTACAATCACCGTCGCCTCGATCTGCTGGCGCACCCCTTGCGGCAACCGCGCCATCTGCGCCTCGACGCCGCCGCCAATGCGGTTGACCAAAGCCATCACCGGACCATTGGCACGCAGATAGGCCTGCGCCAAAGCGCTGATGTCAGCTTCAAGATCTGGTGGCACAATCGCAGGAAGTTGGCTCATCCCGCCAATGTGGGGGGCATTCAAGCCCCATGCAAGATCTAAGGCTAAAGCCCTGCACCACTGGCCTTGGTAACAGCCCCCTGCGTGCGCAGCCAAGCCCCCGCCTTCAAGGCTATCCCAAGCACGCGGTCAGGGTTGGTCGGCGGCGGCATCTCGACCCCCTCCAGCTTGGCAAAACCAAAGCGGCTGTAATAGGGCGCATCCCCCACCAATAAGACCCGCTCCCAGCCCAAACGCCGCGCCTCTGCCAGCGATTCGTTGATCAACAATCCGCCCAAACCCTCGCCTTGGCGCGTTGGATGCACCGCCACTGGGCCCAGCAGCAAAACATCATCGCCGCCAACTTCCGCCGGCCAATAACGAATCGCAGCCGCCAAAGTGCCATCGGCATCGCGCAGCGTCAGACACAGCGCCGCCACCGTCGGCACCCCCTCGCGCAACCGGTACGAAGACAAAGCCGTGCGACCGGGTGCAAAGCACAGGTCATACAGCGCCTCGACCTCCCACCAGTCGGCTTCGGTTTCTTCTTCGAGCTGATACAAAACCGCCCCCGGACAGAATCATCTGGAAACGCGCGTAACATGGGCCTAGGTCAGGATCAAACCTGAAGGAAGCCGCCGATGTTCTACAGCCCCGAAAACCGCCAAGGCCTCAAGCACAACCCCTTCAAGGCCATCGTCGCCCCCCGCCCCATCGGCTGGATCTCGACCCGTGGCCCCATGGGCGACAACCTCGCGCCCTATTCGTTTTTCAACGCCATTTCCGACACCCCGATGCAGGTGATGTTCGCAGGCGGCCACAAAGACAGCATCCGCAACGTGCAAAGCAGCGGCGTCTTTGCCGTCAACCTCGTCAGCCACGACCTGCTGGCGCAGATGAACGCAAGCTCGGCCGCGCTGCCTCTGGGGGTGGATGAATTTGCCGTGGCAGGCGTGCAAAAGGCCGAATGCGAAACCATCGCGTGCCCTCGCGTGGCCCAAGCCCCCGCCAGCCTCGAATGCCGCGCGCTGCAAGTGCTTGATCTCAAAGGCGGCGATCTGATGGTGATCGGCGAAGTCACAGGCATCCACATCGACCCGCAGTTTTTGCAAAACGGCCGCTTTGACACCGCCGCCGCCCAATTGACCGCCCGTTTGGGCTACCGCGACTATGCGGTGATCGAACGCACCTTTGAACTCGCCCGCCCCCAAGACTGACGGCACCAGCGGCTTTCATCTTGGCCTAAATATCCTCCGCGAAGCGTCCCCACGCTGCCTCAGCGCTTGGCGGCAAAGAAAGCGCGCAACAGCTGTTCTGACGCCTCCGCGGCAATGCCGTCATAAATCTCGGGCATATGGTGACATTGGGCATGCGAAAACACCTTCGCCCCGTGCAAAGTGCCGCCCGATTTTGGATCCAGCGCCCCGATATAAAGCCGCTTGATGCGTGCCGCGGCAATGGTGCCCGCACAGATCGGACAGGGCTCTAGCGTCACATATAAATCGCACTCGGGCAGACGTTCAGATTGCAACAACCGGCAGGCCTCGCGGATCGCCAGCACCTCGGCATGGGCCGTCGGGTCACAAAGTGCGCGGGTGCGATTGCCGGCTGCGGCCAAGATCTGCCCGTCGCGCACCACCACCGCGCCAATCGGCACCTCGCCGCGCGCGGCCGCCGCCTGGGCCTCGTCCAAGGCGGCCTGCATGAAGGATCGAAATGTCATGCTTGCCTCCTACCCCCTTGGCGCTTAGATTGCCAGCAAGGCCCGCATAGTGCGCGCCGCCCGCGCTTGCGCGTTCCCGCAGAAGGATGCCCTTGATGGCCGAAAATACAACTCCCAAATCGCACCGCGTTGTGCTGCCGCGCAAAGCCGTGGCAAAGCCCGCAGCCGCCCCCGCCACGCCCAAGCAGGCCGGCACCCCCGAAGGCGAGCGCATCGCCAAAGTCCTGAGCCGCGTCGGCATCGCCTCGCGCCGCGAGGCCGAGCGGATGATCCAATTGGGCGAGGTTTCCGTCAACGGCAAGGTCATCACCTCGGCGGCACTGAACGTCACCGCCAAAGACAAAATCACCGTGCGCGGCGAGCCGATCGGCAAGGCCGAAGAGCCGCGTTTGTGGCTTTACTACAAGCCCGAAGGTCTGGTCACCTCCGAGGCCGATGAAAAGGGCCGCGAAACGGTGTTTCAAAACCTGCCGCCCGAATTGCCGCGGGTGATGTCGGTGGGCCGGCTTGATTTGAATTCAGAAGGGCTTTTGCTTTTGACCAATGACGGCGGGCTTAAGCGGCGGCTGGAACTGCCCTCGACCGGCTGGCTGCGCAAATACCGCGTGCGGGTGAATGGCAATCCGACCGATCCTGATCTGGAACCGCTGCGCAAGGGCATCGAGATTGAAGGCGAAAAGTTTCAGCCGATGGTGGTGGTGATCGACCGGATTCAGGGCGCGAATGCTTGGCTAACGGTGGGTCTGCGCGAGGGCAAGAACCGCGAAATTCGTCGCGCGATGGTGGCGATTGGGCTGGTGGTGAACCGGCTGATCCGCGTCAGCTATGGCCCCTTCCGCTTGGGCGATCTGCAACCCGGCGATGTCGAAGAGGTGCGCGGCAAGGTGCTGCGCGATCAATTGGGCGAAGGCCGCACCCCCGAGGATGAGGCTCCGAAAAAGGTGGTGCGGGGGGCGCGCGAAGTGATCTCGCACGCGCCGCGCATCATCCGCGCCGAAGGCGCGCGCAGTGGCCCAAAAGGTCGCCGCGACCAAACCGAAGCCAATGCGCCCGTCACAGATTGGAGCGAGGCCCCACGCCCCCGCTTTGGCACCGCTGCCAAAAAGGCCGAAGACCGGCCGGCGCCAAAGACCTTTGGCAAGCCTGCCGGCAAGCCCACAGGGCGGCTTGAGGGCGCAAAGCCTGTGCGTCTGGGCAAACCTGCGGGCAAGCCTTCGGGCAAACCGGGCGCCAAGCCAGGCATCGCAGGTCCGCGCAAACCGCCTGTGGCAGGGCGGCCCCGTCGGCCCGAATAATCTTGGCCTGAAGGACAAAGGGGCAAGCCGCGCGCTTTGCCCCTTGGCGTAACCAGTGGTTGCGGCCTATGCTTTTGAGACTGGCCACAAGCGCTGCAAGAAGGGATCGCTGATGTCTGCCCAAATTTTTCGGACCATGGCCTATCTGCTGCTGCTGGGCCTGATGATCTATGTTGCTGTGCAGGGAGCCGTGTGATGGCGCGTCGTTTTGCGGGGAAGTATTCGAACAAGCCTCCGGCACCACAAGATGCCGCCAGCCGCGAGGCACGCAGGCCCACCATTTTGTTTTTGCTGCCTTTTTTATATGCCATCATCGCCTTTCGCAGCCCACCACGCGCGATGCTTTTGGGGCTTTTGGCCTGTGGCCTGATGCTGCTGGCGGCTTGGCTGACCCGCGAAGGGGTACGCGCACAGCTGGCCTATGAAGCGCGCAAAATTGCGCAGCATCCGGCCATTCCGCACAAGCTGATTGCCGCCGTGCTGATGGGGGTGGGGCTGCTTTTGGGCGGGCTGATGACGCAAACCGATCTGGTGGTGCCGATCTGCTATGGCATGGTGGGGATGACCTTGCACATGCTGGCTTTCGAGCCTGATCCTTTGACCAATAAGGGTATGGAGGGCTTGACCGACTTTGACATCGAGCGGGTGTCGCGCGCGGTCAGCGAGGGCGAAGGGTTTTTGACCGGAATGCGCGAGGCAATCTTGCGGGCGGGCGATGCGAGCCTAGAGGCGCGGGTCGATCACTTTGCCAGCGTGGCGCGCGATTTGTTCCGACAGGTCGAAAACGATCCCAGCGACCTCAGCGGCGCGCGCAAGTTTCTGACCGTCTATTTGATGGGCGCGCGCGATGCGACGGCGAAATTTGCCGATGCCTATGCGGCGATGCGCGATGCCAAAACGCGGGCCGACTTTGAAGCGCTGCTGACCGATCTTGAAACCACTTTTGCCGCACGCAGCCGCGCGCTTTTGGAAAACGACCATCTGGATCTAGAGGTCGAAATCAGCGTGCTGCGAGAGCGGCTGGCTTTGGAGAAATAGCAAAGCCCTACGATTTTTGTTGAAATACCCAGCTTTTAACGATGTTTTCATCAAACTGTCGCTAGAAATTCTCAATCGTATAGGTCAATCTACCCCTTAGGAACGCAAGCCCGCTGTTCGAAGGAGCCTGTCGATGACTGACACACCCGCCCGCCTTGCAGAAGCGGTAGCCGTTGTTTTGGCCGAACCCAACCAAGAGGTGGTGGCGCTTGCCGCAGCCCCTGCTGCCGTAGCCGAGGATATTCGCAAACGGATGGCAGAAATCGACATGAGCAACACGCAGTCGATCATCAGCTTTGGCGCAGGCGCGCAGAGTGAATTGCAGCTGATCAGCCAAGACATGCTTGAAGGCGTCAAGAATAAGGATGTCGGCCCCGCGGGCGACGCTTTGCAAACCATCGTCAGCACTTTACGCGGATTTTCGGTTTCGGAACTGGATGTGCGGCGCAAACAAAGCTGGTGGGAAAAGCTGACCGGCCGCGCAGCCCCCTTTGCAAAGTTTATCGCCAAATTCGAAGAGGTGCAGACCCAGATCGACAAAGTCACCGATGATCTGAACCTGCACGAGCATATGCTGTTGAAAGATATCAAAAGTCTGGATCTGCTTTATAGCAAAACTTTGGGCTTTTATGATGAACTTGCGCTTTATATTGCCGCCGGAGAGGCCAAGCTCGCTGATCTGGATGCCAGCGACATTCCGGCCAAGGCGGCTTTGGTCAATCAGGCCGCGCCGGATGATCAGGTGAAAGTTGCGCAAGAACTGCGCGATCTGCGTTCGGCGCGCGATGATCTGGAACGGCGGGTTTATGATCTGAAACTGACGCGGCAGGTGACGATGCAATCGCTGCCATCGATCCGGCTGGTGCAGGAAAACGACAAATCTCTGGTGACCAAGATCAACTCGACGCTGGTCAATACCGTGCCGCTTTGGGAAACTCAGCTGGCGCAGGCGGTGACGATACAGCGCAGCCGCGAGGCCGCAGAGGCGGTGCGTTCGGCCAATGATCTGACCAATGCGCTGCTGACCGCCAATGCCGAAAACTTGCAACAGGCCAATCGCGTTGTGCGCGGCGAGATGGAGCGCGGGGTGTTTGACATTGAAGCGGTTCAAAAGGCCAATGCGACCTTGGTGGCGACCATCGAAGAAAGCTTACAGATCGCGGATGCCGGCAAGGCCAAGCGCGCCGCGGCAGAGGCAGAGCTGATCAAGATGGAACAGGATCTGCGCGACAGTCTAGCCTCGGCCAAGGCGCGCGGCGCTATCGGCAGCAGCCCTGTCGGCGCGGCGGTTTAACCATGCGCGGGCGCAGGCCTGTCACGCTTTGGCTGGGGCTGGGGCTGGGGCTCGCGCTGGCCGTCGCAGGCTGTAGCTTGCCCAAACCACCCGCCGCGTCGCATACGGGCCAATCTGCTACCATCCGCCCCGCGCAGCGCCCCGCCGCAAGCAGCGCGCAGTTGCAATCCTACTACGCGCAGGTGCAAGAGCAGCTTTTGGACCAAGGCTTGCTGCGCAGCGATGCAGGCGGCCCCGATGCGCCCTTTGACGATCAGCGCTTGGCCAGCACCTTTTTGCAAATCGCGCTTTACAACGAATATACCCGCCGCGGCGGCCAGACCTTGCAGCTGCAATCTCAGGCAACGCTGCGGCGCTGGGAGGCTCCGATACGGATCGCTCTGCGCTTTGGCAGCTCGGTTCCCCCGGCGCAAAAGGCCAGTGATCGCGCGATGATCGCCTCTTATGTGCAACGGCTTTCAGGACTGACCGGCCTGCCGATGACGCTTGAGACGACCAATCCGAATGTCCTGATCGCCATCGTTGCCGAAGATGAACGCCGCGCGCTAGAGCCGGTGCTGCGCCAAAGCATGCCCGCTTTGACCGCCAGCGACCGCCGGACGATCCTGGATCTGCCTAAATCCACCTACTGCCTTGCGGTGACGCAAAGCGAGGGTGATGACAGCATCTACACAAGCGCACTTGTGGTGATCCGCGCCGAACATCCCGATCTGCTGCGGCTGTCGTGCATCCATGAAGAATTGGCACAAGCGATGGGCCTGCCCAATGACAGCCCGCAGGCCCGCCCCTCGATTTTCAATGATGATGAAGAATTCGCATTGCTGACACGGCAAGACGAACTGATGCTGCGCATGCTTTACAACCCCGCCCTGCGCCCGGGCATGACGCTGGAACAGGCCCGCCCAATTGCGGTGCGGCTGGCAAAGCAGCTGATGAACGGCTCCCCCTAAGACAGACGCCGGCTTTGGTGTGAAAAAGGACATAAGACATGGGACTTCTCGATTTTCTTTCCGGCCAATTCATTGATGTGATCGCTTGGACCGATGACAGCCGTGACACCATGGTTTGGCGGTTCGAGCGCGAGGGCCATGAGATCAAATACGGCGCCAAACTGACGGTGCGCGAGGGCCAAGTGGCGGTGTTTATCCACGAAGGCCAATTGGCCGATGTGTTCAGCCCGGGACTTTACGAGCTGCAAACCAACAACATGCCAATCCTGACCAGCCTGCAAAGTTGGGATCATGGTTTTCAAAGCCCCTTTAAATCCGAGATTTATTTCGTCAACACCACCCGCTTTAATGATCAAAAATGGGGCACGCAAAACCCGATCATCTGCCGCGACCCCGAATTTGGTCCCGTTCGGTTGCGCTCTTTTGGCAGCTATTCGATGCGGGTGACGGATGCGGCGGTCTTCCTGCGCGAAATCGTCGGCACCGATGGCGAATTCACCGCCGATGAAATCAGCGCGCAGATCCGCAATGTGATCGTGCAAGAAGCCTCGCAAATCTTGGCCAAATCCGGCATTCCGGTGCTGGATATGGCGGGCAATACCGCCGATCTCGGCCAGCTGATCGCCAGCGCAATCGCACCCAAGATCGCAGATTATGGCCTAAGCCTGCCCGAATTCTATATCGAAAACATCAGCCTGCCGGATGAGGTGGAAAAGGTCTTGGACAAGCGCAGCTCGATAGGGGTGGCGGGCGACCTGACCAAATACATGCAGTTCAACGCCGCCGAAGGCATGGCGCAGCCCAACAGCGGCTTTGGCGCAATGGCAGGCATGGGGCTGGCGGCAGGTCTTGGCGCGCAGATGGCCGGCACCGGCCCTTGGGGGGCTGTGCCCGGGGTGGCCGCGACCGTTACGCCGCCATCCCCGCCACCACCGCCGCCGGCTGACAAACTGTGGCATCTGGCCGAAAACGGCGCGACCAAGGGTCCGTTCTCGCATAGCGAGATGACCGCACTGGCAAACACTGCCGCTCTGTCGCCCAGCACGCTGGTCTGGACAGGCGGGCAAGACGGCTGGAAACCCGCCGCAGAAACCGAGCTTGCGCAGCTCTTCTCCCAGATGCCACCGCCCCCACCACCCGTGACGCGCTAAGCTGCCATGGCCGTGCAGCAAGACCATCGCTGGCCCTGCGACAGCTGCGGCGCAGACCTGCGCTTTGACCCAAGCCGGACCCGCTTGCGCTGCGAGCACTGCGGGTCTGAACAAAAGCTCGCCCCCACACCATCGCCAAGCCTTGCCCGAGCCTTTGATGAACAAGATCTGGCGCGCGGCCTGCGCCAAGATCTGCCGGCGCAAACCTCAGCAGAAACCCGCAGCACCCGCTGCCCCAATTGCGGTGCATTGGTGGCGTTTCAGGGTGCAAACCACGCCCGCGATTGCGCCTTTTGCGACACGCCCGTGGTGGTGGATACCGGCAGCCAGCGCCGTCTCAAACCACAAGCCCTTCTGCCCTTCGCCCTGACGCAAACTCAAGCGCGCGACAGCCTAAAGCGCTGGCTGGGCAGCCTGTGGTTCGCACCCAATCCCTTGCTGCAATACACCCGCGCGGGCCGCGAGATGACAGGCATCTACCTGCCGTTCTGGACGTTTGATGCCGCCACCCGCAGCCACTACACAGGCCAGCGCGGCGATCATTACACCGAAACCCGTGCCGTTACCGTCAGCGTCAATGGCGGCCACGAATCCCGCGAGCAAACTGTGCAAAAAACCCGTTGGTCTTTGGCCGCGGGCCAAGTAGAGCGGCGGTTTAATGATGTGATCGTGCTCGGCTCAACCAGCCTGCCACCCCATCTTGGCGAGGCCCTCACCGATTGGGATCTAACCAAGCTAAAGCCCTATTCCCCAGATTACCTCGCCGGCTTTCAAGCCGAAAGCCATACGGTCCCGCTGGCCACAGCCAATCAGACCGCACATCAGATCATGACCCGACAGATCGAAACCGATGTGCGTCGCGACATCGGTGGCGACGCACAACGCATCACCCGCCTTGACACCGAGTACACACAAGAAAGCTTTAAACATATCCTGCTGCCAGTCTGGGTCGCAGCCTATAACTATCGCGGCAAAACCTATCGCTTTGTGGTCAATGGCGACAGCGGCGAGCTGCGCGGCGAGCGCCCCTACAGCCGATGGAAAATCGGCTTCACCCTGCTGGCCCTCGCCGCCTTAGGACTGGGAGCGCTTTATCTGAACGACCCTGCGCTTTTTAACTAGACTGCGCTTTGGCTTTCATCTTGGTCTAAATATCCCCGCCGGAGGCTCCCTTCCTTGGCCGCGAACGCTCCGCGGGGGATATTTAGACCAAGATGAAAGCCGATTGGCCTCAGTTTAGTTGACAAGACCGAGCGCGCGCGCGATAGCGCCCCTAGTTTGAACGGAGGCCGCCCGTGACTGATCTTTCCCGCATTCTTGAAAATGCTCGCATCGCCGAATTGCCGAACCCCTATTTTGGCAAGGTGCGCGATTGTTACGATCTGCCCGCCGAGGCAGGGGGGCCAGCGCGGCGAATTTTGGTGTCTTCGGACCGGATCTCGGCCTTTGACCGAATTTTGGCGGCGATTCCCTTCAAGGGCCAAGTTTTGACCCAGATGGCGCGGTTCTGGTTTGACCATACGGCAGATATTTGCCCCAATCATGTCTTGGCCTATCCTGACCCCAATGTGGTGATTGGCAAGCGGGTCGAGATATTGCCGGTCGAGATCGTGGTGCGCGGATATTTGGCGGGAACGACATCTACCTCGGTTTTGACCCAGTATAAAAAGGGCGTGCGGGAGATGTATGGCCATGTCTTGCCCGAGGGGCTGCGCGACAATCAGATCTTACCGACCCCGATTATCACCCCCACCTCGAAAGCCTTTGACGGTGGTCATGACGAGCCTTTGACACCGCAAGAGATTGTGGAGCAGGGTCTGTTGAGCCAGACGCAATGGGATGAGGTCTCGGGTTATGCTTTGGCGCTGTTTGCGCGCGGGCAAGAGATGGCGGCGGCGCGGGGCTTGATCTTGGTGGATACCAAATATGAATTTGGCCTTGATGCCGA
>CAJXWJ010000052.1 GCA_913062925.1 uncultured Pseudorhodobacter sp.
TGCGTGTTTCCTGAATAGCACACTGTTGAAAGGGTACATCGGCAAAGTCTTGCGTGTTAGGCACTTTGTTTTGTCTCCCTATTACGATTTTGAACCTCTAGATCTAGAAGATTATGCAAGCGTGATGTCGTCCTACTTCATGGCGCTGGTCGAGTGCTCAGAGAATGCTCTCAAAAGTCCACACATCAAGATTCATTACCGCAGCCCATACGATCGTACTTTTTTTGCCGCATTCGGCATGACAATGCGGTCATCAGGTCGTTTCTCTACTGTTGAATCGAAGGGAATGTGGTTACATTTAACGAAAAGCTAACGGTTCTCTGGGAGGATGCCGTATGAATAGCATTGAAGGGGTGAACATGTTGACGAATGAGCAAGTAAAGCAAGCCTTTGTTAAGGCTATAGAAACTGTTGGGCTAGACTCTTTCAAGCGTAGTTCTTTGTTTATGATGAACAATCGCTTGTCGAAGTCTGAAGGCGAATCAAAAGCTGCGTAATACACAAAAAATTATTTTGGCCATTCACACTTTTCACTGCGAGATCAACCGCTTCTAGCGCCATGGTTCGCTGTGAACAGTGCTATTTTAGCCTTAGTTTGGCAAAGTAAGTTTTTGAACCGGTGAGAAGCCGTGTAGCGCTTAAACGACGTTCGTCCGGGCGAGGGCTTACGCCTCTGGCACAACCCTCGGCTTGCCTGCCTCGTCAATGGCCACAAAGGTGAACACGGCCTCGGTGACCTTTTCGCGTTGGTCTTGGCGGTTGCGCAGCACCCAGGCCTCGATCTCCATCGCCATCGAGGTGCGGCCGATGCGGGCGATGTGGACATAGATGCACAGCACATCGCCCACTTTGACCGGGCGGATGAACTTCATCGCGTCAATCGCCACGGTGGCGACACGGCCTTGCGCGCGCGCACTGGCGACGATGCCGGCGGCCATGTCCATTTGTGACAGCACCCAGCCGCCAAAGATATCGCCATTGGTGTTGACATCGCGCGGCATCGCCAGCGTGCGCAGCGTCAGTTCGCCCTTTGGCGCGATGTTCTGTGGCGCGCTTTGCATCTACCCCAGCATCCCGCCATCGGAATCATCGCCAGTCTGCTCGATCAGCCGATCAATATCGGCGACTTTGACATGGCGCTTGCCCTCCAGCTCGATCACGCCTTCGCGTTTCAGCGCCGAGATCTGGCGGCTGACGGTTTCCAAGGTCAGGCCCAGATAATCGGCCATCTCTTCGCGGGTCAGCGGCAGATCAAAGCTGCAAGCCCCCGCACCCGCCTTCAGGCTGGCGTCGCGGCGCGCAAGGATTGCAAGCAGGCTCGAGATCTTTTCGCGCGCGGTTTTGCGGCCCAACAGCAGCATCCATTCGCGTGCTGCGTCCAATTCGTCCAGCGTCATTTCCAGCAAGCGCTGCCCGATATGCGGGGTCGAGATCATCATTTCCTCGAACGGCTTTTTACGGAAACAGCACATCACCAGATCGGTGGTGGCGGTGACATCATAGGCCGCATGGCCGCGCCCCGGACGCCCGACAAAATCCGATGGCAGCAACAGGCCAACCATCTGCCGGCGGCCGTCTTCCATGGTCTGGGTCAGCGTCGCGATGCCAGAGACAACCGAGGCCACAAAATCCATCCGGTCCCCCGACCAGATCACCGTCTGCCCGGCCTGAAAGCTGCGGTAATATTTGATCGCGTCCAAATGCGCCAATTCATCCGCCTCGCAGCGCGCACAGACGGCGCGGTGGCGGATCGGGCAATCGCCGCAACTTGGGTGGCCCAGTTTCAGGTCGTGCTGTGACATCTGTCCACCTTCGGTTTGATCTGAGTCAAGGCGCGCGCGTAGCCTTTGCCTAGGGTAGACCTATGACAGTCCATTCGCAACTCACACGCATGGGTCTTTTTGACGCCCGCGTTCCCCGCTATACGTCTTATCCTACATCGCCGCAGTTTGCGGGTGGGGTCGGGCCCGATGACTTTGCAAATTGGATCGCGGCGGTGCCGGCGGGATCCGAGATTTCGCTTTATGTGCATGTGCCGTTTTGCCGAAGGCTGTGCTGGTTTTGCGCCTGTCGCACCCAAGGCACGGTTTCAGATGCGCCAGTGGTGGCCTATGCTTTGATGCTGCATCAGGAAATTGCCCTGCTGAAGCAGCATTTGCCAAAAGGCGTGCGGCTGTCGCGGCTGCATTGGGGCGGCGGGACGCCAACCATGCTGTCGCCCGAAGCGATGCGCGATTTGGCGGCCGCGATCTTTGCGGTGGCGCCTTTGGCAGAGGGTGGCGAGTTTTCGGTCGAGATTGACCCGATGGAAATTGATGCTGCGCGTCTGGATGCTTTGGTCGCCGCTGGGATGAACCGCGCCTCGATTGGGGTGCAGGATTTTGACCCGCAGATCCAAGCCGCGATTGGCCGCGAGCAACCCTTTGAGACCACGCTTGCCGTGGCGCAGATGATCCGCGCGCGCGGGGTGACCAGCCTGAACGCCGATATTCTTTACGGTCTGCCGCATCAGACGCAGGCGAAAATCGCGGCCTCTGTCGCGCAATTGCTTGAATTGTCGCCAGATCGCGTGGCGCTTTACGGCTATGCCCATGTGCCATGGATGAGCCGGCGTCAGCAGATGATTTCTTCGGACAGCATGCCGACGCCAGAAGAACGGCTGGACCTGTTCGAAGTGGCGCGGGCGCAGTTTTTGGCGGCCGGTTATGACGAGCTGGGCATCGACCATTTCGCCAAACCCACGGACGGCATGGCGAAAGCCGCGCGTGCGGGCAAGCTGCGGCGGAATTTTCAGGGCTATACCGAGGACAGCGCGCCGGTGTTGATCGGGCTTGGGGCCTCGTCAATCTCGCGGTTTCCGCAGGGCTATGCGCAAAACGCCAGCGGCACGGCAGATCACACCCGTGCCATTCGTGCCGGGCAGTTTTCCACCCATCGCGGCCATGCTTTTGCCGGTGATGATCGTTTGCGTGGCAGGATCATCGAGGCCTTGATGTGTGATTTCCACATTTCACGCGCTGAAATTCTGCGCGATTTCGAGGTGACGCCAGAGGCTTTGCAGGCGATGTTTGCCGCCGCCGATCGCGCTTTTCCGCAGATGCTGGACCTCACCGAAGCAGGGCTGTCGATCCCTATCGATTCGCGCCCGCTGACGCGGATGGTGGCGCGCTGCTTTGATATCTATGCCCAGACCAGCGCCAAGCATTCTTCGGCGGTTTAAATCTTAGAGGCCGAGGGGGGCGCAAAGCTTTCGACAAAGGCGATGGTTTTGGGAAGGCAGTGGCTGTGCAGATCATAGGTCGCAATCGCGGCCGCTCGCGCCGCCTTCCGCAGCGGGACATAGCGCTCTGGATCGGCAAGCGCCTCGGTCAGGGCTTTTGACCAGCCTGCAACATCAAAGAACTCAACCAAAGTGCCGGTCTTGCCGTCTTCGATCGCCTCCATCACCGGCTGTGTGGCCGAGGCAACGATGTGACAGCCCGCCGCCATGGCTTCGATCATCGACCAAGACAGCACGAAGGGATAGGTCAGATAGGCATGCGCGCGGCTGACCTGCATCAGGGCAATGAAGTGCGGATAGGGCACTTTGCCCATGAAATGCACCCGCGACAGATCCAGCTTGTCGCGCACCTCATTCAAAAAGATGTCCTTCCAGCCCGTCGCATCCTTGGGGGCGTTGCCATAAGACACGCCATCGCCGCCCACGATCACCACCTGCGCCTTTGGTCTTGCGCGCAGCACTTCGGGCAGGGCGCGCATAAAGATGTGATAGCCGCGATAGGGCTCTAGGTTACGATTGACGAAGGTTAGCACCTCGTCTTGCGGTGTCAGGCTGCGGCCATCGGGCAAAACAAAGCGCGCCTCGGGATTGGGTGTTATCTGCTCGGTGTCGACCCCGTCATGGATCACGGTAAGCCGCTCGCGCAGAAGCTCTGGATGCGTCGATGCTTGCCATTGCGTTGGCGCAAAGCCGGCATCGGCATGGATCAAGGCTTGGCCCTGATGCGCGGCGCGGCCTTGGGTGATCAGCATCTGATCAAAAGTCGCAGCCGTGAATTCGGGGTCAAAGCCCACATCCGCATCGCGGCCCTTATAGTAAAACTCACTATAGACGATCAGCTTTGCCTCTGGCCAAACCTGCTTGAGAAACAAGGTCTCTCCCCAGCCCGAGTGGCCAAAGATCACATCGGGCACATAACCCTTTTCGCGCATCGAGCGGGCAGCACGGGCCACGGTGACGCCGCGATCGCTGTAGGTGGTATAGCTGCGGCCCAAACGGCAGGCAGCGGGATCAACCTTTTGTTCTTTATGGGTATATTTCAGTGTTTTGATCGTGCTGCCGCGTTGATTTTTCACATCGGTCAGCGCCAAACAGTCATGCCCCCGCGCGACTAAGGCGGGTGCCAGATGCAAAAACTGGCCTGGAAAGTTCTGGTGAACAAATAGGATTTTCATCGGCTTTGTCTGAGTGCGGCGGCCAAAAGGCTGCGGGTATAAGGATTTTGAGGATTGGCAAAGATTGCCTGCGCGGGGCCTGCCTCAACCACATCGCCGTTTTGCATCACCATGACACTATGCGACATCGCGCGCACGACCCGCAGATCATGGCTAATAAAGATATAGGCCAGCCCATATTTGCGCTGCAAGTCGCGTAACAGATCCACAATCTGCACCTGCACCGTCATATCAAGCGCGCTGGTGGGTTCGTCCAGCACCACCAGCTTTGGCCGCAGGATCATCGCACGGGCAATCGCGATGCGCTGCTTTTGCCCGCCCGAGAATTCATGCGGATAACGGGTCATCGTTGCAGGGTCGAGGCCAACTTCGGCCATGATCTCGGCCACCATCTCGCGGCTGTTGCGCCCGTCTTGCAGCCCATGCACGCCCAAACCTTCTGCGATGATCTGCTCGGCCGTCATGCGCGGCGACAGGCTGCCGTGGGGGTCTTGGAACACGATCTGCATGTCGCGCCGATGCGCCCGCATGGCCGAGCTGGGCAGCCCATCCAGTCGCTGACCCAGCAGAGTGATCGGGCCTTGCGAGCCGATCAGCCGCAAAATGGCCAGTGCCAGCGTGGTCTTGCCCGACCCGCTTTCGCCGACAATCCCCAACGTCTCGCCCGCCCTCACCTGCAAGCTTGCGGCGTTCACCGCCTTGATATGGCCAACCGTGCGGCGCAAAAAGCCGCGTTGAATTGGAAACCAGATTTGCAACTTATCGGTGGCCGCCACCACCGGCGCCTCTGGGGCAACGGCTTGTGGTAGGCCCGTTGGCTCGGCGGCCATCAGCGTTTGGGTATAAGGGTGCTGCGGATTGGCGAAAATCTCGGCTGTTGGGCCTTGTTCGACGATCTCGCCATCCTTCATCACACAAACGCGGTCGGCGATGCGGCGCACGATGCCCAGATCATGGGTGATGAACAAAAGGCTCAGCCCCTCGCTGCGCTTTAGGTCGGCCAAAAGGTCAAGAATCTGGGCTTGAATGGTCACATCCAGCGCGGTTGTCGGCTCGTCCGCGATCAAAAGGTCTGGCCCATTTGCCAAGGCCATCGCGATCATCACGCGCTGGCGCTGACCGCCCGACAATTGATGCGGATAGGCGTCAAGTCGGCTTTCGGCCTCGCGAATGCCGACCTTATTCAGCAGATCAATGCTGCGCGCCCGTGCCGCCGCACCGCGCAGGCCTTGGTGCAGACCCAGACTTTCGGCAAGCTGTTTTTCGATTGTGTGCAAGGGGTTAAGGCTGGTCATCGGCTCTTGAAAGATAAAGCTGATGTCATTGCCCCGCAGCGCGCGCAGATCCGCCTCTGCGGCGCCCACCATCTCACGGCCTTGGTAGCGCACCGAACCGGCTAGCTGCGCGCTGTCAGGCAAAAGCCCCACGGTCGACAGGGCGGTGACCGATTTTCCAGAGCCGCTTTCGCCGACAAGCGCCACCGTCTCGCCCTTGTTCACCGCAAAGCTGACCCCGCGCACCGCGGCAATATCGCGCCCGTCTTGGCGAAAGCCCACGCTCAGGTTTTCTACCTGCAACACCACGCTCATGAATAGGTCTTTCTTGGGTCAAAGGCATCGCGCACACCTTCAAAGATAAACACCAAAAGCGACAACATAATGGCAAAGGTGAAAAAGGCGGTAAAGGCCAGCGAGGGCATTTGCAGATTTTGCTGCGCCTGTGCCGAAAGCTGGCCAAGGCTGGGCAAAGACGCGGGCAGCCCGTAGCCCAGATAATCAAGTGACGCCAGCGAGCCGATGGTGCCCGAGACCACGAAAGGCAGCATGGTCAGCGTCGCCACCATGGCGTTTGGCAGCACATGGCGAAAAATGATCACCGCGTCTGAAACGCCCAGTGCCTTGGCGGCGCGGACATATTCGAAATTGCGCGCCCGCAGGAATTCAGCCCGCACCACGCCGACCAATCGCGTCCAGCCAAACAGCACCGAGATCAGGATCAGCACCAGAAAACTGCGCTGCCAGACCGAAAACACGATGATGATGAAGTAAAGTTCAGGAACCCCGCCCCAAATCTCGATGGCGCGCTGAAACAGCAGATCGACCTTGCCGCCGAAATAGCCCTGAATGGCCCCCGCCGCGATGCCTACGATCGAGGTCAGCAGCGTCACCACCAGCCCGTAAACCACCGACAACCGAAAGCCATAGATCACCCGCGCCAGCACATCGCGCGAGGTGTCATCGGTGCCCAGCCAATGCGCAGCCTCGGGGGCAGATGGCGCGGCCTGACCGTTCAAATCATTGATCGTGTTATAAGAATAGGGGATCAGCGGCCAAAGCATAAAGCCCTTTTCAAAGCCTTCGGTCGTGGTGTCAAAGCTGCCCGCCTTGATGTCAGCTGTGATCTTTTCGGCATCATCAAAGCAGGCCTCGAGCCCACCCGAACGGATCAGGCATTCCACCTCGGGGGCTTTGTAATTGGCCTCGGTGCGAAAATCGCCGCCGAAATCGGTTTCTGAATAAAACGTCAGGAATGGCATGCGCCACTCGCCGCGGTACTGCACCAACAGCGGGCGGTCATTGGCCAAAACCTCGGCAAACAGCGATAGGCCGAACAACACAGAAAAAATCCACAGCGACCAGAACGCCCTGCGGTTGGCGCGAAAGTTGCGCCAGCGGCGTTGGTTTAACGGTGACAAAGCCATCAGCCCCTCCGCTCGAAATCAATGCGGGGATCGACCCAGACATACATCAGATCAGACAAAATCCCCACCACCAGCCCGATCAGGCCAAAGGCAAACAGCGTGCCAAAAATCACCGGATAGTCGCGCGACACCGCTGCGTTAAAGCCCATCAGGCCCAGACCATCCAATGTGAACACCTTTTCAATAATGATCGACGACCCGAAAAATACCGACAAAAACAGCCCCGGAAAGCCCGCGATCACGATCAGCATGGCATTGCGAAACACATGCCCATAAAGCACGCGCCGTTCCGACAGACCCTTGGCGCGGGCCGTCATCACATATTGCTTGCGGATTTCATCCAGAAAACTGTTCTTGGTCAGCAGCGTCAGCGTGGCAAAGCTTGAAATCGTGCTGGCCAGAACCGGCAAGGCGATGTGCCAAAGATAATCGCTGATCTTGCCAAAAAAGCTAAGGTTTTCAAAGCCGTTCGAGGTAAGACCCCGCAGTGGGAAGATCTGGTAATAAGACCCACCGGCGAATGTCACCAGCAGAATGACCGCAAACAGCAGCGTCGGAATCGAATAGGCCGCGATGATCACGCCCGAGGTCCAACTGTCAAACCGCGAGCCATCGCGCACCGCTTTGCGAATGCCCAGCGGAATCGAGATCATATAGGCGATCAGCGTCGACCAAAGCCCCAGCGTGATCGAGACCGGCATCTTTTCGATCACCATTTGCACCACGCTTTTCGATTTGAAATAGCTTTCGCCAAAATCAAACCGCAGGAACTTGCCCATCATAATCGTAAAGCGCTCAAAGGCGGGGATCATCTCTTTTTCGCAGTCCTTGGCCTGCTGTACCAAACTGCCGTCATAGCCTTGCGGGCAGATGAAACGGGCAAAGCCGAATTCGACCTCGAGCTTGGCGCGAAACTCGGGCGGCAGACCGCGCGCGCCGGTATAGGTGCCGTCTTTGCCGTTGGCCGCCTTGATGCCGGCATCGTCGCCATTGCCACCGGCCAGTGTGCCCATCGCATCGTTTTGATTGTCGAGCTGCGCCTCGATCTGGTCAAAAGGCCCGCCGGGCACGAATTGGGTTAGCGCAAAGTTCACCACCATAATGCCGAACAGCGTCGGAATCACCAAAAGCAGGCGCCGCAGGATATAGGCCAGCATTATTTCAACGCGCCCGAGGCCTTAAGCTGGGCGGCCTTTTCAGGGTTGAACCACCAGAAATCCAGCTCGCCCAAGGCATAGGGCGGCAGGGTTTGCGGATGTTCAAATTGGTCATAATAGGCGACGGTGAAGGTATCTTTATACCATTGCGGCACCCAAAAGCGTTCGGCGCGCAGCACGCGGTCTAGCGCTTTGGTGGCGACCGTAAGCTGGTCTTTCGAGGTGGCGGCCATCGCCACCTCGATCAGCCGATCCACCGCTGGCGATTTCAGCCCCATGACGTTAAAGGCCGACTGATCGGCCGTGGCCGAGCCGTAGTATTGCTTCAGTTCCGACCCCGAGAAATAGCCCGAGCGCGCGTTTCCAGTAATGATGTCAAAGTCATAAACCGGCGGACGGGTGCGCGATTCCATCTGTGCGGGGTCGATATTGACCAGTTCGGCATCGACGCCCAAGGCCTTCAGATTCTCGACAAAGGGCGCGATTACCCGGTCAAACGAGGGGCTGTCGTTCAGAAATTCGACCCGCAGCTTTTCGCCCTTGGCATTGCTGCGGATGCCATCTGCGCCGACGGTCCAGCCCGCTTCGGTCAGCAAAGCCGAGGCGCGGCGCATGTTGCCGCGATCTAGCTGTTTGTCGGACGATACAGGCGCCACCACAGCCGGATCGGTCAGGATGCTTTGCGGCAACAGGCCATCGCTGACCAAGGGTTGCAAAATCGCCACCTCTTCAGGGCTTGGCGCGTCGGTCGCGGCCAGCCAAGAATTTTCCCACACCGAATTGATCCGCGCATAAAGCCCGTAAAACAGCGTCTGGTTCGACCATTCAAAGTTGAACATCAGACCAATGGCTTCGCGCACGCGCGGGTCTTGGAATTTCTCGCGCCGCAGGTTGAACAGAAACGCTTGGCCATTGGCCTTGGCGCCCGAGGGCAGCTCGACCTTTTGCACCGCCCCGGTCGCCATGGCGGGGAAATCATAGCCCGTGGCCCAGGTCTTGGAGGAATTCTCGCTGCGGAAGGTATAGGCACCGGCTTTGAACGCCTCGAAAGCTGGAATGGAATCGCCAAAGTATTCGATGCGAATGCTGTCGAAATTCGCCTGCCCCCGCATGATCGGCAGGTTTGCGCCCCAATAGTCGGGGTTGCGGGTATAGATCAGCCGCTCGCCGGGTTTGATGGTTTGCGCGACATAGGGGCCGGAGCCCAAAAACGGCGTCAGGTTGCTTTCCTCTAGATCCAGCTTTTGCGCCTGATACTGCGCCTTGGAAAACACCGGCAGACCACCGACATCGGCAGGCAGATCGCGGGTTGGCACGCCAGGTTTAAAGCTGAATTTGATCCGATGCGGATCAAGGATTTCCGCGCCCTCGACCTGTTCGTTGAACACGGCGCGAAAATCCGACAGGCCTTTTGTGCGAAACAGTTCGAAAGAAAACTGCACATCTTCCGCCGTCAGCGGCGTACCATCCGAGAATTTCGCCTCGGGGCGCAGGTTAAAGATCACCCAAGACCGATCTTGCGGATATTCAATCGTGCTGCACAGCAGACAATAGCTTGCGCCAATTTCATCAGCGGTGCCAACCAGCATGGATTCATAAGACATCGACGACAGCGCCCCCGCGACACCCTTTACCGAATAGGGGTTCATCGAATCAAAGGTGCCGGGCGCCCATTCGCTGATCTCGCCACCTTTGGGGGCATCGGGGTTCACATAGTCCAGATGGGCAAAATCGGCGGCATAATGCAGATCGCCAAAGGTCGAAATGCCAATTGCGGTCAGGGTTGGGTTGTCTTCGGCGCGAGCGGCATAGGCGCATAGCCCAAGGGAAAGCGCCATCATGCTGGCCATCAGCCCAAGCTGCGGTTTGCGCGCGATGCTGCGGCTGCGGGATTGGGTTTGCTGGGTCATGCCTGAACTCCGGAAACGGACGGTTTCACCGTCATACACTTGACCTATATGCTAATTCGGAACGCGGTCTTGCCACAAGGCGCGAATGCGTGATCGGGCAAAAGCGCGGCCAAAATGCAAAAGGCCGCCCCGAAGGACGGCCTTTTTCGCGACATCGCGCTGCGATTATGGCATCGAGGCCAGATAGGCGATGACATTGGCGCGGTCTTCGACCTTTGGCAGGCCGGCAAATCCCATCTTGGTGCCAGCAATATAGCTCTTTGGATTCAGAAGGAATTCTTCCAGATGCTCTGGGGTCCACGGATCGTTGACCGATGCCATTCCGCTGGAATAGCCAAAACCTGCCACCGAACCGCGTGCCCGACCGACAACGCCGTTCAAATGCGGGCCGGTGCCATCGCCGCCGTCGACCTTGTGGCAAGCCTTGCACTTGTTGAAGACTTTCTCGCCTGCGCCAACATCAGCGGAAGCGTAGATCACATCGAACGATGGACCCGCGTCTGCTGCGGGGGCTGCCGCTTCGTCCGCGCCGGTGTCGATGGTATAGGCTTGGGCCACTTCTTCGCCGCCATGGCCTTCGCCCGCGCCGGTGGTGTAAAGGGCCTCGCCAGCCCAAGAGATAAACAGATACACCAAAAGCGAGCCGCAGACTGCGCCGGTTGCCTTGGTCAGGGTCATCGTGTCAAACATATCGGAGCCTTCCTTGCGGGTCGTTTGTGGCGGCGATCGCACGCGTGCCATGGTTTGGGGCTATCTATCCGCTTCCACACCCCTCTTTCAAGGTGTAGTAGCGCGACCAATCGCCCCTAATGCGGGGTTTTTATGACGGAGTTGTCAAAAATGACAAAACGTATCGCATTTCAGGGTGAACTTGGTGCCTATTCGCATCAGGCCTGTGCGCAGGCGCGGCCCGATTTCACGCCGGTCCCCTGCACGACTTTTGAGGAAGTGATTGAAAAGACCCGCACCGGCGAGGTTGATCTGGGCATGTTGGCGGTGGAAAATTCCACCTATGGCCGCGTGGCGGATGTGCATTCGCTGTTGCCAAAATCGGGGCTGCATATCGTGGACGAGGCCTTTGTGCGGGTGCATGTCAACCTGTTGGGGGTCAAGGGTGCGCAGGTGGCGGATGTGACCGAGGCGCATGGCCATGTGGTGATTCTGCCGCAATGCGCCGGGTTCTTGAAGCAGCACGGCATCCTCGGCAAGGTCAGCTCTGACAACGCCCGTGCGGCGCGTGAAGTGGCCGAAGCAGGCGATGTGACCCGCGCGGCCTTGGCCAGCGAACTTGCCGCCGAGATTTATGGCTTGGATGTTCTGGCGCGCCATATTGAAGATCATGCCAACAACACCACGCGGTTTTTGGTGATGGCGCCGCAGGCCGATGCGACGCGGCGCAGCGATGCGATGATGACAACCTTTACCTTTCGGGTGCGCAACATTCCGGCGGCGCTTTACAAAGCGATGGGCGGCTTTGCCACCAATGGCATCAACATGACCAAGCTGGAAAGCTATATGGTCGGCGGCAGCTTTACCGCGACCGAGTTTTACGCCGACATCGAAGGCCATCCCGAAGATGAAAACGTAAAGCGTGCTTTGGAAGAGCTGGCCTATTTTAGCACCCAGGTGAATATTCTGGGCGTCTATCCGTCGGATCGGCGTCGCGGTTAAGCGCCGCTTCGACTGCGGTAACGCAGCTCTATGTCGCCGGCCAGCATGGCGATGCGCTGATCAAATTTGCGGTCCAGTTTGGCGCGGGCCAGCCGCAGCGATTGTAAGAACAGCCGCGCGGTAAGACTGCGCGGGGTGATATCAACCACGACATGCAGGCGGGTGCGCTTGGGGCTTTGCGCGATCAATTCCATCGAAATCACCCCCTCCAAAGCCTGCGACACTGCCGCAAAGCGCAGGGATTGCGTGGGGTCAAGCTGGGTAAGCTCTAGCTCCATTGCGCGCGCCTTGCCACGATAGGAAAATTTCGCCGCCCAACGCATACCCGCGCCCGGCTGAATTAGGGTGTCTTTGCGCTCGACCTCGATGCCGCGGCGCATGGCAGCGGTTTCCCAAGTGTCAAAATCTGTCAGGATCTGAAAGATCGGCTCCATCGGGGCTTCGACATCTTGTTTACTGGAAAACCGCATCACTCATTCCTTGCCTGCCTTGGGTCCGCTGTTTCGGCCAAGTCCGTTCTTACCAGTGCCAAACGTGGCGTTATTCCAGCTGATCTGCAAGCCATCTGCTGATTAAGAATGACGCGATTGCGCCTTTGCGCGGTGGTTTAATCTTGGGGTGTTGGCCTGCGAGCACAGAAAGCATATCCTCGCGGTTGAGCCAGAAGGCCTCTTCTAACTCTGTGGGATCAACGGTGATTTCGGTCGTGGTCGCTTCGACCACGCAGCCGATCATCAGCGAGGCGGGAAAGGGCCAGGGCTGGCTTGCCAGATAGCGCACCGCGCCGCAGCGAATGCCGCTCTCTTCAAAGACTTCGCGACGCACGGCGGCTTCGATGGTTTCGCCCGGTTCGATAAAACCCGCCAGCAAGGAATACATGCCTTCGGGCCAGATCGCATTGCGTCCTAACAGCAGGCGATTGCCATGGGTGACAAGCATGATCACCACGGGATCAGTGCGCGGGAAATGCGAGGTTTGGCAGCTGGGGCAATTGCGCTGCCAGCCGGCTTGGACCACATCACTGGCCGCGCCGCATTTGGCGCAAAAGCCATGGCTGGCGTGCCAATGCAAAATCGCCTTTGCCGTGGCTGCAAGTTCGGCCTCGCGCGGGGTTAGGGCCGCCATCACGGCGCGCAGGTCTTCAAAGCCATAGCTGTCGGGCAAGGCAGGATGCGTTTGCCGCGTGGTGTCCAAGAACCCCGCCAAGGCTGGATTGTCTTCAGGTGCCCAAGCCGAAATATCTTGGGCAAAGCAGGCGGCCCCATCGTCAAAGCCCAGAAACACCGATGTGCCGGCCAAGTGCAGCGCAGGATGGTCTTGGGTCAGCCAAGCCAAGTCAGAGCTGGCGTTGACCAGCGGCTTACCACGCCAGACCGGCAGCACCTTGCCCAAGGACCTGAGCTTTGCAATCTCATCAGGCCGGGCGCGCAGATGTGCGGCCCGATCCAAGGCCGATCCTCCGAAGGTCACAGTTTCCGCGTTGCGCATCGCATCTCTCCACTTGGTCAGGGCAGTGATGCCACGAATGCGCGACATCGGCAATTCGCCGCAAGCGCGGCAAAGTGGTTAACCGAATGTTAACAACCCTAGGTAGAAATATTTACTATTTAGAGCGAATTTGCCTTCCCATTTTACGATCAAATTTGTAAGTTAGCTAAATAGATAACGATTTCAGGCTCAGCCTGTCGTGTATGGAGGTTTTTTGTCTCAGCAGGCACATCCACACCGGTCAAACGCGCCGGCGGGCCTTGCCGAGGCTGGTTTGGATCTTCGCATCCTTGCCACAACCGATTTGCACGCAAATCTGTTGGCTTGGGATTACCACGGCAATCGCCCTTCGGATCAAGTCGGTTTGGCGCGGGTTGCCACGCTGATCCGCCAAGCGCGGGCCGAGCAGCCGCAGGCCTTGCTGTTTGACAATGGTGACTTTCTGCATGGCAGTGAATTGGGCGATTATCTGGCGGAAACCACGCCGGTGCTGCGCTCGGGCCGGCCGCTTCGCACCCATCCGATGATCGCGGCGATGAATGCGCTGGGCTATGATGCGGCCACCTTGGGCAATCATGAGTTTGGCTTTGGTCTGGGGTTTTTGCGGCGCTCTTTGGCGGCGAGCAATTTTCCGATTGTCAGTTCAAATCTTTTCTTCAAACCCACCCGTGGCAAGCCACTGTCGCAGCCGTTTTTGCTGCTTGATCGCGAGCTGAAGGACCGCGCGGGCCAAAGTCATCGGCTGCGCATTGGAGTGATTGGGTTTTTGCCGCCGCAAACCATGGTCTGGGAGGGGCGCTATCTGAAAAGCCGCGCCTCGGTAGCCGATATTCTGTCTTCGGCGCGCGGGCTTGTGCCGATGCTGCGCGCGCAGGGGGCCGATCTTGTGATTGCACTGTCGCATTCGGGTCTTGATCTCGAGCCGGATGGCCCCCGGACTTTGGAGAATGTCAGCGCGGCATTGGCGGAACTTGACGGCATAGATGCGGTGATCGCGGGTCATACCCATCTGGTGTTTCCCGCTGCCAACCGCTCTGATATTGCGGGCAAGCCGGTGGTGATGGCGGGATTTCACGGCTCACATCTGGGGGTGATTGACCTTAGGTTGTGCCAAAGCGCCGAGGGTTGGACCGTTGCGGGCTTTCATGCCGAAGCGCGGCCAATTTCGCGCCGCGCGCCACAAAGCGGACGGGTCGAGGCTTTGGTTGCCGACGATCCAGAAATTGCAGGGCTGGTGGGCCATGCGCAAGAGGTTTTGCTGTCGCGCAATGAGGCGGTTCTAAGCCAAACGCCGATCCCGCTAAACAGCTATTTTGCGCTGGTCAGCGATGTGGCCTCGGTGCGTCTGGTGGCGCGAGCGCAGGCCGATCATGTGGCGCAGGCTTTGGTCGGGCGGTCCGAGGCACGGCTGCCGCTGCTGTCTGCGGCGGCGGCCTTTCGGGCTGGCGGGCGTGGTGGCCCCGAGAATTTCACCGCAGTGCCGCCGGGTCCGGTGCGGATGCGCCATGTTGGTGATCTGTATTGCCACCCCAACAGCATCTGTGCGCTGCGGCTGACGGGGCGCGAGGTGACGCTGTGGCTGGAACGCGCTGTCAGTCTGTTTCAGCGCATTCCCCATGGGGCCAAGGATGCTCTGTTGGTCAATACGCAATTTCCCAGTTTTAATTTTGATATGATTGACGGGCTGACTTATCAGATTGATCTGTCGCAGCCCGCACACTTTGAGGCATGTGGAGCTGTCCGAAACCCAGAGGCCAAGCGCATCTGCGATCTGCGCTATCGTGGCGAGCCTTTGCAGCCGGATCAGGTTTTTGTGCTGGCAACCAACAGCTATCGCGCGGCGGGGGGCATCGGATTTGCCGGGGCTGTTCCCGGCAATGTGATCTATGATGGCGCTGTCAGCAATCGCAAGGTTCTGGCAGATTTTCTAAGCCAAGGCGGCGCACCGCTGGTGCAAGACGCGATCCCGCGCTGGCGCTTTAAGCCGATGGCCGCGACCTCTGTTCTGTTTGAAAGCGCGCCAGAGGCCGCAGAGCATCTTGCCGAGGTCGCGCATTTGCAGATCGAACCGCTCGACATCACCGAGACCGGCTTTCGCCGCTTTCGGCTCTGGCTGGGATAGTCTATCACCAAGGCGCAGGCAGGCGCTGCGGTGACCAAGGGGCTAAGATGTTCGACGCAATCTTTTTTGATCTGGATGGAACCTTGATTGACACCGAAAGCCTTGCTGTCAAAGCTGGGCTACAGGCCTTTTCCGAGGTGGGCTTTCCGGTTGAACTTTCGTTTCTGCACCAGCTTGTTGGCCGCGATGAACCCTCGGGCGCTGCGATTATTGCGGCGGCCTATCCCGATTTGGACCGCGTGCTGTTGCAACAGCGATGGGGCGATGGGTTTCGCGCCGGGATGGCGGATGGCTTGCAGATGAAGGCCGGCGCGCGCGATCTTTTGGCGCGGCTGTCGCATCCTGTGGCGGTTGTCACCTCGTCTGGGCGGGCCTCGGCGCATCATAAATTGGGTTTGGTCGGGCTGTCGGATCACTTTGTCGAGGTGGTCACGCTGGACGATGTCACCGCCGCCAAACCCGCGCCCGACCCCTATCTGCTGGCCGCAGCACGCTTGGGCGTATCGCCAGCGCGCTGCTTGGTGTTTGAAGACAGCGAGGCGGGGGCAGAGGCGGCACATCGTGCCGGCTGCCGTGTGGTGCAGGTGCCTGATATGGTGCCTTCGCAAGGGCGCTGGGCGCATCATCTGGCCGCCAGTCTGCTGGACGGTGCGCGCGCCGCTGGATTAAAGGTGTAAGATGACAAAGATCCCCGAAATGCGCGCAATTCTGCAACGCCTGCTTGGTTTTGACACCACCAGTTCGAACCCGAACATGGATCTGATGCTTTACGTTCAGGAACTGTTGGCCCAGCACGGCATTGCGGCGGTGCTGATCCCCGATGCAACCGGCGGCAAGGCCAATCTTTACGCAAGCGTCGGCCCCGAAGGCCAAGGCGGGGTGATGCTTTCGGGCCATACCGATGTGGTGCCGGTGCTGGGACAAAACTGGACCGTGCCGCCCTTTGCGATGACAGAGCGGGACGGCCGCATTTATGGCCGCGGGGCGACCGATATGAAGGGCTTTGTCGCCTGTGCGATCGCGGCGCTGTTGCGCGCCGCAGATCAGCCCTTGCAGGTGCCGCTGCATCTGGCGCTGTCTTATGACGAAGAGGTCGGCTGCATGGGCGTGCGGTCTTTGGTCGAGATGCTAGAGGCAGCCCCGCTGCGCCCGCGCATGTGTATCGTCGGCGAGCCGACGGCGATGCAGGTTGCCACGGGGCATAAGGGCAAGATCGCCCTGCGCGCCACCTGCATTGGCCGCGAGGGCCATTCCGCGCTGGCGCCGCTGGCGCTGAACGCGCTGCATCTGGCGGCAGATTTTGTCACCGCAGTGCGCGGTCTTCAGGCGCGGGTGGCGGCCACGGGCCTAAGCGATGGCGATTACGACGTGCCCTATACCACGCTGCATATCGGCAAGCTGAACGGCGGCGTGCAGGTCAATATCGTGCCGAATACGGCGGTGATTGATTTCGAAATTCGCAGCCTTGCGGGCGAAGACACCGATGCGCTGATCGCCGATCTGCGCGCGGCGGCCGAGGCGATTACGGCCCCTCTGCGCGCCGAGTTCCCCGAGGCCGAGATCCGGATCGAGCGGCTTTGGGACTATCCCGGCCTTGGCACGCCGTCGGACGCGGGCGTGGTGAATTTCGTCAAGGCTTTGACCGGGGCCAATGGCACGATCAAAGTCGCCTTTGGCACCGAGGGCGGGTTGTTTGATGCCCGCCTTGGCATTCCGACGGTGATCTGTGGTCCGGGGTCGATGGCGCAGGGCCATAAGCCCGACGAATATGTCAGCCTTGAACAGCTTGAACGCTGCGAGGCGATGCTGTCGGCCTTGGTGGCGCGCTGCGCGGCGGGGTTCTAGGGCCTGTCTTCGGTGCGGCCAAACAGGCCCGCCAGCGCGCGGGTGGTGGTGGCGCTTGTGTTGGGGCGGGGCAGGGCCTCATAGGGCATCGGGCGCGACAGCTCCATCGCCGCCAAACCGACACGGGCGGTCAGCGCGCCATTCACCACGCCTTCGCCAAAGCGGCGCGACAGTTTTGACAAAATCCCGCCCGAGGTGACAGAGCCGATCAGATCATCGGCAAGCGCAATCGCCCCCGCCCCCAGTAGCGCCGAAAACACCCGCCGCATCAGCCGCCAACTGCCCAAAGACCCCGAGCGCCCGCCATAGATCTGCGCCAAACGCCGGATCAGCCGCAGGTTGGAATAGAGCGCCGTGGCCACATCGGCCAAGGCCAAGGGCACAAAGGCGGTGACTGTGGCGACCTGCCGCGCTGCGGCCTCGACCTCGGCCAGGGCAGCGCGGTCCAGCGGCCCCATCAGCTCGGTTTCGGCCAGCGACAGCAGGGCGTCGGCGTCAAAGACCTCGTCCTGCCGCTCGCGCAGCCGCGCCATCCCCCAGCTGAGATCGGGGCGATTGCCATAAAGCCGCTGGATATTTGCGACAGCCGCGCGCGCGGCCTTCAGATCAGCCTCGGCGCGTGCCTTGGCCGTTTGCGCGCGCAAGCTGTCCAGCCGCGCCATGCGCATAAAGGCCGAAGCCTCGCGCAGCGCCAGCACCACAACCACCAAAAGCGCCGCGATCAGCAGGCCAAAGGCGATCCAGCCCAAGATCGAATTGCTGGCAAACAGGCCGGTGACAAAATTCCACGCGGCCACCGAAAGCACAAAGGTAAACAGGCTGGAAAACACCCAGACCGCAAAGCGGCCAAAGCCAGAGGCGGGCTTTGCCACCGCGCGCAGGGTGGCAAGCGTGGCCGCTGATGCGGCGTCGGGCACAGGGGCAGCACTTGCAGGATCAGCCGCCTCGGCCTCGGAATATTGCACCAAGGCGGGGCCGCGGAGGCGGGGGGGCTCGTCCAGATGCAGTGTCACAGCCGATCTCCGATCAGAAATTCTGCGGCGCGGTCCAGCCGGATATGCGGTGGGCCCTCGCCCGCCTTAAGCGTGCTGCGCGCGGGCGCAAAGCCCATCAGGGCAAAATCGGCGTCAAGCCAAGCCGTGGCGCCTTCGCGCGCAGGCGACAACAGCCGCGCCGGATCGCGCGGCAATTCACCCGCATACATCGCCGCTTGCTTGCCGGTGGCCAGCAGACGCCCGCGCACCGCGTCAAGCTGGCTGCCGTCGCGGGTCAGGCTTTCTTCGACCGTGGTGCGCAGGCTGGCCAGCGACAGCGCCATCGTCTCGGCCCCTGCGAAATCGGCGCGGCTTTGAGCCTCGCGCAGCATCGCCTGCATGATCGCGGTTAGGGCGGGGTGTTGGCTGTGGTGCAAATGATCGGCCTTGGTCGCGGCAAACAGGATCTTTCCAACCCGCTTGCCGCCCAAAATCCCCGACAGCCAGCGATTGCGTCCGGGCCGAAAGGCCGACAGCACCTCGGCCATGGTGCGACGCAGATCTTCCAGCGCGCGCGGGCCTTGATGGATGGCCCCCAAGACATCGACCAGCACAATCTGGCGATCAATCCGCGCAAAATGGTCGCGGAAAAACGGTTTGACCACTTTGGATTTATAGGCGTCATAGCGCCGCTCCATCTCGCGCCAAAGACTGCCGCGCGGGGTCTGGGCGGGCTTGGGCAGCGGCGCAAAGGTCAGCACCGGGCTGCCCGCCAAATCGCCGGGCAGCAAGAACCGCCCCGGCGTGCAATCGGACCAGCCCTTCGCCCGCGCGCTGTGCAGATAGGCGGTAAAGCTGGCGGCAAGCGCCAAAGCCCGCGGCTCGTCCAGCGCCAGCGCACCGTCTTCGGCGCGGGCTGTGGCCAGAAAATCCAAAGCCTCGGCACGTTTGGCGATACGGTCCAGCGTGGCTTCGGACCATTCGGCGTAGGATTTGTCCAACAGCGCAAGATCCAGCAGCCATTCGCCGGGATAATCAACAATATCAACATGCAGCACCCGAGGCCCGGTCAGCGCGCCCACAAAGCCCGCAGGCTGCACCCGAAACGACAGCCGCAGTTCCGACACCGCACGGGTCGAGGCGGGCCAGCGCGGATCGTCACCGGTCAGGGCGGCCAGATGATCCTCATAGGCAAAGCGCGGCAGGGTGTCATCGGGCTGCGGTTGCAGATAGACCGTGTCGATGCGCTGCTCTGCCTCGGCGCGCAGTTGCGGCATCCGGCCTCTGTCCAGCAGATTGGCAACCAGCCCCGTGATAAACACGGTTTTGCCCGCCCGGCTGAGGCCCGTCACCCCAAGCCGCAGCACAGGATCAAAGAATATCCCCGAAACCGCAGCACCTGCGCCGTTGATCTGCCGAGAAATTCCGTTGGTTACAGTCGAAAACACCGCAGGCCCCTTTATGTTGCCCTCAACATAGGAAGTGCGGGCGACAATGGGTAGGGGGCTTGCAACTCTGGACAGGCAGCCGCGCATTGGGTAATCGCAGCATATGCCTAGATTTGCGCTTCTTATTGAATATGACGGGGGACCGTTTCACGGCTGGCAGCGCCAGCCGGGCGATCAGCCATCGGTGCAGCGCGCCATCGAAGACGCGCTGGGCAAGCTGCAACCCGGCCCCCATACCATTGCCGCCGCTGGCCGCACCGACAGCGGCGTGCATGCCACCGGCCAAGTCGCGCATTGCGATCTGATCAAAGATTGGGATCCGCTAAAGCTTGCAGGTGCGCTGAACGCGCATCTGCGCAAATGGCCGGTCTCGGTGCTGGCGGTGGTTGCGGTGCCCGAGGATTTTCACGCAAGGTTTTCCGCGATCGAGCGGCGCTATCTGTTCCGCGTCGTCGCAAGGCGTGCGCCTGTGACCTATGATGCGGGGCGGGTTTGGCAGGTTTTGCGCCCGCTGGATCTAGAGGCCATGCGGGCAGGGGCGGCGCATCTGATCGGTAAGCATGACTTTACCACCTTTCGCGCCGTGCATTGCCAAGCCAAAAGCCCGGTGAAAACGCTGGACGAAATCGTGATCACCCAGCACGCCTATCCGTCGGGGATGGAATATCGCTTTGCCCTGCGCGCGCGCAGCTTTTTGCACAATCAGGTGCGCAGCATCATCGGCACGCTTGACCGCGTCGGCTCTGGGGCATGGCAGCCTGATCAGGTGAAATCGGCGCTAGAGGCGCAAGACCGCGCCGCCTGCGGCCCGGTTTCGCCCCCCGATGGGCTTTATATGACCGGCGTCGGCTATCCGGTTGACCCTTTCGCCGCCGCCTGACCGCGCGGTTTTAGTGGGTCCAGACGCCGCGGCGGTTGGTGGCAAAGTTTTCACCATAGCCGCCAGCGCGGATCACAGGCTTGCGCTTGTTCGGCTCGACCACATCAAAAGCGATTGCGTTTTCAGTGGCATAGGCTTCGGCGGCCTCGCGGCTGTCAAAGCGCAGTTTGACCTGAGCTTGGGTGTCAGAACTGCTGGTCCAGCCCATCAGCGGATCAACCGCGCGGGCAGAGGCCGGGGCAAATTCAAGCACCCAGGTCGTGGTTTTGGCGGTGCCCGATTGCATCGCGGTTTTGGCAGGCTGATAGATACGCGCGCGCATGCTGAAACTCCCAAAGCGTTGCAGGGGTTATTCCGAAAAAGCGATGAAAGTGCAAGCCTGCAATGGCAATCAAGGTAAAGCAGGATGCTACCGGTTGATCCCGAGGGTGGGGGTGGGGTGTGTGCAGGGATCAACCGGCAGCGGTAGATGCTGCTTGCCCGATCAGACTGCCGCCACTCTGCCTCAAAAACAACTCTAAATTGCGTTTTTGAAATGGAGTTTCCGTAAAATTGATCATGATTTCTTTACTTTTTCTTAAGATGGATGAAGAAGCCACTCGCCGCCCTTCCCCGTGAACAAAAACAGAATAGATTAGAGGCTGGAGAGAATCACCATGCCCCATAACAACAGCAATGCCTTGACCACGCGCCCCGAAGTGCTGACCCGCCCGAAACTGGAGGGTGGCAAACGCTTTGTGCTGCAAACCGCCTTTACCGCGGCAGGCGATCAACCAACCGCGATTGCCGAACTGTCCAAAGGCGTTCTGGCAGGCGAGCATGATCAGGTTTTGCTGGGGGCCACGGGCACTGGCAAAACTTTTACGATGGCAAAAATCATCGAGCAAACCCAACGCCCTGCGATCATTCTGGCGCCGAACAAAACCCTTGCGGCGCAGCTTTATGGCGAGTTCAAGAATTTCTTTCCCGACAATGCTGTCGAATATTTCGTGTCTTACTATGATTACTATCAGCCCGAAGCCTATGTCGCGCGCACCGATACCTTTATCGAAAAGGAATCGCAGATCAACGAACAGATCGACCGCATGCGCCACTCGGCCACGCGGGCGCTTCTGGAACGCGATGATGTGATTATCGTCGCCTCGGTGTCTTGCATCTACGGCATCGGCTCGGTCGAAACCTATTCGGCGATGACCCAAGATCTGACGGTCGGGGAAAGCTATGATCAGCGGCAGGTTTTGGGCGAATTGGTCGCGCAGGCCTTCAAACGCAACGATCAGGCGTTTCAGCGCGGCACCTTCCGCGTGCGTGGCGACAGTGTCGAGGTCTGGCCCGCCCACCTTGAAGACCGCGCTTGGCGGTTTTCGTTTTTTGGTGAAGAGCTGGAAGCGATCATCGAATTTGATCCGCTGACGGGGGCGAAAACCGACAGTTTCAAGCAGATCCGCATCTATGCCAATTCGCACTATGTCACCCCGCGCCCCACCATGCAGCAGGCGGTGATCGGCATTAAGAAAGAGCTGCGCCAGACGCTGGATCTGATGGTCTCGCAGGGCAAGCTGCTCGAGGCGCAGCGGCTGGAACAACGCTGCGCCTTTGACATCGAGATGCTCGAGGCAACCGGCGTTTGCAGCGGCATCGAGAACTATTCGCGCTATCTGACCGGGCGCGCACCGGGCGAGCCGCCGCCAACGCTGTTTGAATTCATCCCCGACAATGCCATTGTTTTTGCTGACGAATCCCATGTCTCGGTGCCGCAAATCGGTGGCATGTATAAGGGCGACTTTCGGCGCAAGATGACGCTTGCTGAACATGGCTTCCGGCTGCCCTCTTGCATGGACAACCGACCGCTGAAGTTCGAGGAATGGGACGCGATGCGGCCGCAGTCGATTTTCGTCTCGGCCACCCCTGCGGCTTGGGAGCTGGAACAAACCGGCGGCGTCTTTGTGGAACAGGTGATCCGCCCGACAGGATTGGTCGATCCGCAGATCGAAATCCGCCCCGTCGAGATGCAGGTCGATGATCTTTTGGACGAAATCCGCAAGGTTGCTGCCAAGGGGCTGCGGGTCTTGGTCACCACCCTGACCAAGCGGATGGCCGAAGATTTGACCGAGTATTTCCACGAACAGGGCATCCGCATTCGCTATATGCATTCGGACATCGACACCATCGAACGCATTGAAATCCTGCGCGATTTGCGGCTGGGCACCTTTGATGTACTGGTCGGCATCAACCTGCTGCGCGAAGGTTTGGACATTCCTGAATGCGGGCTTGTGGCGATTTTGGATGCCGATAAAGAGGGCTTTTTGCGGTCTGAAACCTCGCTGATCCAGACCATCGGACGGGCGGCGCGCAATTCAGAAGGCCGGGTGATTATGTATGCCGATCGCATCACCGGCAGCATGGAGCGGGCGATGGGCGAAACCAACCGCCGCCGCGAAAAGCAGGTCGCTTATAACACGCTGCATGGCATCACTCCGACAACGATCAAGAAAAACGTCGAAGACATCCTGCTTGGCATCTACCAAGGCGATACCGATCAGGCGCGGATCACCGCCAAGGTAGATCGCCCGATGGTGGGCTCGAACCTTGCGGCGCACTTGGATGCGATCCGGCTTGCGATGCGCAAGGCGGCCGAAAATCTAGAGTTTGAAGAGGCCGCACGCTTGCGTGACGAGGTGAAACGGTTAGAAGCGGTCGAGCTGGCGGTGGCCGATGATCCGCTGGCGCGGCAATCGGTGATCGAAGACGCGGTGGAAGAAGCCGTGAAAAGCGCGGGCCGCTCGACGGGGGGGCGCGCGGGGATGCGTGGCGGCAAAAGGGGGCGGCGGTGAAAAAGATTCTGGACGCGAACGATCCGTTTTTCAAACCGGTCTGGCGGCGCTGGGCGACTTCGGTGTTTCCGCTGCTTTGGGGCGGGGTTGAGGTCTATACCGGCAGCACGGGCTGGGCAATTTTGTTTTTGATTGCAGGGGTTTACGCCCTTTATACCCTGATCATTGTTGGGCCTAGCACCGAATAGAGCCGCGCATTTCGCCGGAATCGCCTTGGAGGGTGGATTCGGCTAATTTACAGCCCGTCACCTGCGGGATCAGCGCGATCATATCGGCGCGAATGCCCTGATGTTCGCCGCGCGTGGCATAGCCGAGCCTGATCACCTCGACCCGTTTTTCTGTATAGAAAACAGTATAGTTACGGCCGTTTTGTGTCACATCGGCGCGTGTGGCATGGAAGAATTCTGGCGCCGGCGAGGCCCCGCAGGCGGCAAGAATCAAGGGCAGGAGGAGGCGTGTTTTCATGCCCTTGAGGCTGGCGCGATAAGGTTAATGGCAGGTTAACAGATGTGCCGAAGGGCTGTCGTTTTTCTGTAGGGTATCCGTCGTTTATCCGGCGGGCGGTTTAAAGGCAGGCGCGCAGGGACGGCGCAGGCCGTTTTTGCAGCCCGACGGGCGCAGACCCGCCAGACCATGACCCAAACGCGGCGGCGTAAGGCCACCGTGCCGCGCCCGTTCGTCAGGCTTACGCCGCCGCGTCAGGGTCAGGCGCATCACGGTGTTGGGATTGGTTTGGGGAGGGGATGGTAGCACAAAAAACGGGTATGTGCCCGCCATATCACGAATTCTTTTCCTAGTATTCGCACCAATTTTCGACTATCGTATTCCTATGATCTGAACGTGGGCACACCCATCAGTAAGATCATTCCGGCGAGCAGGCAACTGCTCGCCCTTTTCATAAAATCACAATTCCGTTTGGATTTTTTGTTGTGGCGTGTTTGTTGAGTATAGGCCCTAAGCGATCAAAGTAACCCTGCGCTCTAGATTTCCGAATATAAGCATTAGGCACAAGGCTTTGGTGCAGGAAATAAGCTGCTATGTCACATGCTTGTATTGGTAGCGAATGAGCGGAATCTCTGGGTGAGGGATCTTCAATTACTCTACGAATTGGCGAGTCTTTGAAGCC
>CAJXWJ010000053.1 GCA_913062925.1 uncultured Pseudorhodobacter sp.
GAGCTGGTGCGGTCCTATTACGCCATTCCCGAAGCACAGCGTCGCCGCTTGTTTGATCTGGCCCGTGTCTTAAGCGAAGCCGCCTAACCCGCAGCCAGACTTGACCCGCTGCACCAGAGGCGCTAGCCCGCTTGCACAAGCGTCTCTGGATTTCTGCTGGGGGGAACTATGACTGCATTCGATGCTCAGGATCTGATCGAGACTGCTGCCGAATTGGCCGATGCCGCGCGGGCAGCGACCTTGCTGCATTTTCGCTCTGCCGGATTGACCGCCGATACCAAAGAGGCCGAACGCTTTGACCCCGTCACCGTGGCGGATCGGCTGTCGGAACAGCGCATGCGCGAGATTTTGGCGCGCAGGCGGCCGAATGACGCGATCTTGGGCGAAGAATATGGTGCAACCAGCGGCACTTCGGGGCTGACTTGGGTGCTGGACCCGATCGACGGCACGCGTGGCTATCTGTCAGGCACGCCAACGTGGGGCGTGCTGATTTCGGTGCGTGATGCCTCTGGGGTGATCTATGGGCTGATTGATCAGCCCTATATCCGCGAGCGGTTCGAGGGTGGCTTGGGTCGTGCCGAGGTCAACGGCCCCTCTGGCCGCGCCGATCTGCGCACCCGTGCGCCGCGCGTCTTGGATCAAGCGATTTTGCTGTCGACCTTTCCCGAAGTCGGCACGCCTGCCGAAGCTGCCGCCTTTCGCCGTGTCGCATCGCAGGCCAAATTGGTGCGCTATGGCATGGATTGCTATGGCTATGCCCTTTTGGCTGCGGGCCAAGTCGATCTGGTGATCGAGGCAGGTCTGCAAGCCTATGATGTGCAAGCCCCGATTGCGGTGATCGAAGCTGCTGGCGGGCTTGTCACCGATTGGCAGGGCAAGCCTTGCCTGAACGGCGGGCAGGTCTTGGCCGCCGCCAACCCGCAGATCCACGCCGAGGCGATGGCGCTGCTGAACGCCTAGCACTTTTCGCTTTGGCTGCACTGCAAGCTTTGCTAATCAGGGCCTGACGCGTCCTTTGTCCCCCTTCTGGCGTCATGGTCCCGATCCACCGAAGGGGGTGGTGCAAAGGGGCAGTCATGACCGAAATTCTTATCCGCAACGCCGATGTTGTTGTCACGATGAACGCGCAGCGCGCAGAAATCGCGCAGGGCGATGTGCTGATCCAAGGCGGCGTGATTGCCGCTGTCGGCCAAGGCCTGACAACCACAGGTCAGGTGATCGAGGCAAAGGGCTGCGTTGTGACCCCCGGTTTGGTCAACACCCACCACCATCTGTACCAAACCCTGACCCGCGCCGTGCCGGGGGGGCAGGACGCGCTGCTGTTTGGCTGGCTGAAAACGCTTTATCCGATCTGGGCGAAATTTGGCCCTGAAGAGATGTTCGTCTCGGCGCAAATCGGGCTGGCAGAGCTGGCGCTTTCGGGCTGCACGCTGACATCGGATCACCTTTATCTGTTTCCCAACGGCGCGCGGCTGGATGATACCATTGCCGCCGCGCAAGAGGTCGGTCTGCGCTTTCATCCCACCCGTGGCGCGATGAGCATCGGCGAAAGCGATGGCGGTCTGCCGCCCGACAGTCTGGTCGAAGCCGAAGCTGCCATTCTGGAAGACTGCATTCGCGTCGTGGACGCGCACCACGACCCCCGCGAAGGGGCGATGGTGCGGGTGGGCATTGCGCCCTGCTCGCCCTTTTCGGTGTCGCGCGATCTGATGCGGGATGCGGCGGTTTTGGCGCGCGACAAGGGCGTGATGCTGCACACCCATCTGGCTGAAAACGAAGAAGATATCGCCTATTCGCTGGCCAAATTCGGCTGCCGCCCCGGCCAATATGCCGAAGATCTAGGCTGGACGGGGGATGATGTCTGGCACGCGCATTGCGTGAAACTTGACGCAGCCGAGATCGACCTCTTTGCGCGCTCGGGCACCGGTGTGGCACATTGCCCCTGCTCGAACTGCCGGCTTGGCTCGGGCATAGCCCCCCTGCGGGCGATGCGTGATGCTGGCGTCAAGGTCGGGCTGGGGGTGGACGGCTCTGCCAGCAATGACGCCGGCAATCTGCTGCTCGAGGCGCGCCAAGCTCTGCTGTTGCAGCGCGTCGCCTTGGGGGCCACGGCGCTGAGCGCGCGCGAGGCGCTCGAGGTCGCAACCCTGGGCGGTGCCCGCGTGCTGGGGCGGCCCGATTGTGGCAGCCTGCAGACCGGCAAACGCGCCGATATCGCGATCTGGGATGTCTCGGGCATCGAGGCAGCCGGCTCTTGGGATCCGGTCGCAAGCCTGATCCTCTGCGGCCCGACCCGGGTGCGCGATCTCTTTGTCGAAGGCCGCGCGGTGGTGCGGGGTGGCATGGTCACCACGATTGATTTGCCCCGCGTGATCACCCGGCAAAACCAGCTGGCCCGCCGCCTGATCTGACAACTTTACACAGCCAGCACTTTGCGCTAACCACAGCCGCATGATCAACCGGACCGCCCTTATCGCCCGTCCCCGACGCCAGCACCGCTGACGTTTGATCGCGCTTGCCTTGCGCCTCAAGGCATTTCCGTTGACTTCCCCCCTTCGCCTTGGCTAACCCTTGGCTTTCCCGTGAAAGGTCACGATCATGATCTCTGCCGTTTTGCCCACCTATAACCGTGCGCCGCTTGCCTTTGTCAAAGGCGAAGGCTCTTGGCTGATCACGCAAGAGGGCAGCCGATATCTGGATCTTGGCGCGGGCATTGCGGTCAATGCGCTGGGCCATGCCCATCCTGCCTTGGTGGCGGCGCTGACCGAACAGGCCGGGCAGCTTTGGCATGTCTCGAACCTTTATCAAATCCCGCAGCAACAACAGCTGGCTGAAATGCTGGTGGACAAGACCTTCGCCGATACGGTGTTCTTCACCAATTCCGGCACCGAGGCCGCCGAGCTTGCGATCAAAATGGCGCGCAAATACCACTATGAACGCGGCCAAGCCGACCGCGTGCAGATCCTCAGCTTTGACGGCGCCTTCCACGGCAGATCCACCGGCGCCATCGCCGCCGCGGGCTCTGAGAAAATGACCAAGGGCTTTGGCCCCTTGATGCCGGGCTTCAGGCAACTGCCTTGGGGCGATCATGCCGCCTTGCAGGCCGCAATTACTGATCAAACCTGCGCCGTGATCATCGAACCGATCCAAGGCGAGGGCGGCATCCGCGTGGTGCCCGACCAATGCCTCAAAGGCCTGCGCGATCTGTGCGACAGCACCGGCACACTACTGATCTTTGACGAGGTGCAATGCGGTGTCGGGCGCAGCGGCAAGCTGTTCGCCCATGAATGGGCCGGCGTCACCCCCGACATCATGATGGTCGCCAAAGGCATCGGCGGCGGCTTTCCCTTGGGTGCTGTGCTCGCGACCGAGGCTGCGGCCTCTGGCATGGTCGCAGGCAGCCATGGCTCGACCTATGGCGGCAACCCGCTTGGCTGCGCCGTTGGGCTGGCGGTCTTGCAGATCGTGGCCGAGGACAGCTTTCTCGATGCCGTCAGCCAAAAATCCGCGCAGTTCCGCCAAGGCCTCGAAGGTCTGGTCGCAGCCCATCCGCAAGTCTTCGAGGCCGTGCGCGGCCAAGGCCTGATCTTGGGGCTGAAATGCAAGGCCAGCAACCTTGATATCGTCAAAGCCGCCTACGGCGAACAGCTGCTGACGGTGCCTGCGGCTGATAATGTCATCCGCCTGCTGCCGGCACTGAACATCTCAGCACCCGAGATCACCGAGGCCCTCGCCCGCCTTGATCGTGCCGCAACCGCGCTGGAAGCCACGCTCTAACCCTTTCGCCTGTCTAAAAATATCCCACGGGGGTCCGGGGGTGGGAAACCCCCGGCGGCCTGTCAGAAAGAACCAAAACATGAAGCATTTTCTCGATATTCACAAAACCGACGCCCCCGAGTTGCGGGCGATGATCGACAGCGCCCATGCGATGAAACGCGCACGCCAAAACCGCCCCAAGGGCACGCCGGATGACGATCAGCCGCTTGCGGGCCGCATGGTGGCGCTGATTTTCGAAAAACCCTCGACCCGCACCCGGGTGTCTTTTGACGTTGGCGTGCGTCAATTGGGCGGGCAGACCATGGTGCTTTCGGGCAAGGAAATGCAGCTTGGCCACGGCGAAACCATTGCCGACACCGCCCGCGTGCTGTCGCGCTATGTCGATCTGATCATGATCCGCACCTTTGAAGAGGCGACGCTATTGGAAATGGCCGAACATGCCACGGTTCCGGTGATCAACGGGCTGACCAATCGCACCCACCCCTGCCAGATCATGGCCGATGTGATGACCTACGAGGAACATCGCGGCCCGATTGCAGGCAAAAAGGTGGTCTGGGCGGGTGACGGCAACAATGTCGCCGCCTCTTTCTTGCATGCAGCAGGGCAGTTTGGCTTTGATTTCACCTTTACCGGCCCTGAAACCCTTGATCCTGAAGCAAATTTTGTGGGCTTTGCCCGCGGCAAAGGCAGCCGCGTCACCATTGAACGCGATCCGGTCAAGGCCTTTGCTGGCGCCGATCTGGTGGTGACGGACACCTGGGTCTCGATGCATGACCCTGAATCCGCCAAGGAACGCCGGCACAATCAACTGCGCCCCTATCAAGTGAATGAGACGCTGATGGCCCATGCCAAACCAGATGCTTTGTTCATGCATTGCCTGCCCGCGCACCGCAATGACGAGGCGACAAGTGCGGTGATGGACGGCCCGCATTCGGTGATCTTTGACGAGGCCGAAAATCGGCTGCACGCGCAAAAAGCCGTGATGCGCTGGTGCTTGGGGCTTTAGCGCAAAATCTTGGGGCGTCGGTGATGGCGCCCCTTGCTTTTGCGCTGAATTGATCGCCTTGATGCGGGCAGAAAATCTGCTTTGCAAAGGTGCATCATGCAATCTCCTGTTCCTGTCTTTACCCATTCCCTGACGGCGCTTTCAAAGATCCTTGAAAAAGCCGAGGCGCATCAGACCGCCAAAAACATCAAACCCGAGGTGATGCCGCAGCTGCGCCTGATCGCCGATATGCTGCCGCTTTGGCGTCAGGTGACGATTGCTTGCGATCATGCCAAAGGGGCTTGCGCGCGGTTGGCGGGGCTGCCGGTGCCCAGCTTTGCAGACAGCGAAACCACGCTGGCCGAGCTGAAAGACCGCGTCGCCAAGACGCTTGAATTCATCGCCACCGTGCCAGCCGAGGCCTTTAAAGACGCCGAAGCCCTGACCATCACCCTAAAGGCTGGCCCGCGCGAGCTGAGCTTTCCGGCCTCTGACTATTACCACCTGTTTGCGGTGCCGAACTTTTATTTCCACATGTCGACCTGCTACGCGATCCTGCGCGCCAATGGCGTCGAGATCGGCAAGACCGACTTTCTGGGCGCGTAACGCCGCCTGAAGGGTTTGATCGCGTCAGCCCCGCCGAAGATGATCGGCGGCGGCGGCGCGGTTTGCCAGCGCGCTGACCAACAGCAACACCACCGCAAGCGCTGCATAGGTGGCACGAAAACCGATGTGATCGGCGGCAAAGCCAATGGCGCTGGGCGCGATCAGAATGCCGGCATAGCCCACCATCGTCACCGTTGACAGCGCAGTGCCCGAGGCCAGCGTCGGGTGGTTGCCTGCCGCGGAAATCAAGATCGGCACCATATTCGCCACGCCCAAGCCCGCGACAGCAAAGCTGACGATGGCTACAATATCGCTGGGGGCCAGCGCGCCGCCCAGAAGTCCAGCCGCTGCGATTGCGCCTGACAGCCGCAGGGTTCTGACCGCGCCGAAGCGGTTGCGAATGGCGTCTCCGGCAAAGCGCATGCTGGCCATGCTGGCTGCAAAGAAGGCAAAGCCAAGCCCGGCGCGGAAAAGATCAGAGCCAAGCTCGCGCCCCAGATAGATCGCGGCCCAATCGAGCACAGCGCCTTCTGGCACCATCGAAAACAGTGCCATAAATCCCAATATCCAAAGGTTCAGATCGCGCGGAAACAGCTGGGCCTTTTTGTCCTCGGGCGCGGGTTTGGGCGGTGCGGCCTCGGTGATCAGATGCGGCCAAGCCAGCGCCACGAGCAGCGCCGAGAATGCTGCCACCAGCAGCACCTGCACCTGCGCGCCCGCCTGCGCAATGACATAGCTGCCCGCCAGCCCGCCCACAAAACCGCCAAGGCTCCAAAACCCATGGCTTGAGGACATGATCGCGCGGCCAAGCCTGCGTTCGACTTCGACTGCATTGGCGTTCATTGCCACATCCATGCAGCCCAGAACCGCCCCCATCGCCGCCATCGCCGGCACCAAGACCCAGAGGTTGGGCGCAAAGACCACCAAGGGCAACGCGGGCAGGGCGGCAAGGCCAAAGGCGCGCGTCATCGCCCGCGAGCCATGCGCCGCAATCAGGCGGCCTGAAAACAGCATCGCCAGCACAGCGCCAAGGCCCAGCACAAGGATCAGCAGCCCCAGCGTGGTGGTGCTGATTTGGTGGCGTGGCAGCAGCAGCGGGATCTGCGCCGCCCAAGCCCCCATGATAAAGCCATTGGTGGCAAAAAAGCCTGCCACTGCCCAACGGCCTTTGATGGCTTTGCCGATCACCGCGGCGGCGGATCGGGGGGCTTCAGCCACGATCAAAGCGCCATTCGGTGACTTGCTGGCGGGTTTGCCCCGCGGCCAGGCTGATCGGGGTGAACTGCGGTTTGTTGGGCGCATCGGGCCAGGCATGCGCCTCGATGGCAAGGCCCTTGAAGCCGTCGTGGCGGCAATCATAGACCTGAACGCCGGCTTCGGTGGTGGCAAGGGTCATGCGCAGGCCGCTTTGGCCTTGCAGCCAAAGCACATCGCGCAGCGGCATCGGGGCCCGGCTGAGGCAAAAGCAATGGTCCAGATCCACGCTTTGCGCCGATAGGGTTTGGGGAGCGCGCAGATCAAAGCCTGCTTCTACCGCGCGCACCTCGCCTGTTACCACGAAATCGGCGTCTACGGGCAGATAATGCTCGGCCGCGATGCGCAGGCTGTGGCCGCTGATATCGGCGCTGCCGTCAAGGTTCCAATAGCTGTGATTGGCGGCGTTAAACACGGTTTCGGCATCGCTGTGGGCGGTGATGGTCAACCGCAGCGTGGCAGGAGCCTCGATCACATACTGCGCCTCGATATGGCGGTTGCCGGAAAAGCCGCCCAGACCATCGGGCAGATCCAGCGCCAAGACTGCCTCGGTCGCCGTGGCGCGCAAGACCTGCCAAACTTGGGCATGGGCACCCGAGGGCCCTGAGTGCAGCGAATGTTTGCCGTTAAAGTTCACCTCAAGCTGCAAGCTGCGGTCTGCAAGCGGCGCGCGTGCGCCTGTCAGCCGGTTGACCACAGGCGCAATCAGCGCGCCGTGATAGCCGTGCCCGCCCTCGTATTCGGCCAGATCTTCCGAGCCAAGCGTCAGATCATGTGCCACGCCTGCCAGCCGCACCGATTGCACCCGCGCGCCATGCGTCAGCAGGTCGACCCGCAGATCCCCCGCAGCAAGGCTGATCTTATGCACCTGCGTGCCGTCTTTTGTGGTTCCAAAACTCGTCATTTGTGCCCCTTGCGCCCTGCGCCGGAGAAGGGCTGAAAATTTGCTCTGGGTCAAGCTATGGATACAGGCAATCGCTGAGGTTTTTCGCAAGGCCCCGCATCAGGGCATCATAGGCATCGGGGCCAAAGTCTAGGCTTGAGCCGACAGGATCAAGGGCCGCGCCCAGTTTGGTGTCGCTGCCCGCCATGATCTGGGTCAGCAAAGCAGGGTCATGCTGCATCTCGGGGAAGGCGCAGCTGTAATGGCCGGCACGCAGTTGCGCGGCAAGCTCGGACATCCGTGCCGCCCCGGGGGCAGAGGCATCGCCCAAGGCCAGCGAGGCCGCAGCCTGAAGCTGATACCGCGCGGTGAAATAGCCATAAGCCGCGTGAAAGGTGACGAAACTTTTGTCAGTCAAAGGCGCAAGCGCGGCTGCAATCTCGGTGTCCATGGCGGCAACACGCGCTTTGGCGGCAGCACTATTTGCGGCATAGGTTGTGGCATGTTCGGGGTCGAGGGCTGCAAGGCGGGCGGCGATCAGGTCGAGCCAAGCAATGGCGTTTTGTGGGTTCAGCCAAGCATGCGGGTCGATGCCAGAGCCTTCCTCTTCGGCGTGACCCGGGGCGTAGGTCTGGGTCTGGGTGGCCGGATCATCCAGCAGCGCCAAGGCAGGCGCAGGGTTTGCCGCCAAAGCGCGATCCAACCAAGGTGTCAGCTCGGGGCCCACCCAAACCACCAGATCTGCGGTCGCGATATCGCGCATTTGGCTGGGGCGCAGGGCAAAGTCATGCTCGTCTGCGCCCTTTTCCAGCAGCAAAACCGGCGTGCCAAGCGTGCCCATCACCTGCGCTGTCAGGGCCTGCACCGGCGGAATATCGGTCACGACCTGCGGCACCTGCGCCCAAGCGGGCAGGGCGAGGCTGGTCAATAGAAGTGATATGATATAACGCATGGTTATCCCTTTTCAGTCGCTGGAGGTGGGTGTATTATGTTATATCATAACAGTCAAGAGGCCGCGATGTCAGATCACAGCACCTGCCTTGGATGCGAAGCGCCGGATTTGGCCTTTGCCCAGCACGACCACGCCGCCTGTAGCGCCGAGGCCTTGGCGCGCGCCGAGGCGATGGTGCAGCAAAAGGGGCTGCGGCTGACCCCGGTGCGCCGCCGTACGCTCGAGATTTTGCTGGAAAACCATCGCGCTTTGGGGGCCTATGAGGTGCTGGAACGGTTGGCGGCGGATGGCTTTGGCAACCAGCCCCCCGTGGCCTATCGCGCGCTTGAATTCCTGACAGATCAAGGCCTTGCCCACCGCATTCAGCGCCTGAACGCCTTTGCCGCCTGCATGCATACCGGCGAGGCCCATGCGCCGGCCTTTCTGATCTGCCGCCAGTGCAATCTGGTCGCCGAGGCGGCTGCAAGCCCGGTGATCGAGGCGCTTGCGGCCTCGGCAGAGCAGAGCGGCTTTGTGATTGAACGCAGCACCATCGAGGCCTTGGGCCTTTGTGCCGCCTGCCAAGGGGCTGCGGCATGAGCCTGTTGTCAGCGCAAAACCTTGCCGTGCGCTTTGGTGGCGCCGAGGTGCTGTCGGGCATCTCTTTGGCGATCGAGGCGGGCGAGATTGTCACCATTCTGGGGCCGAATGGTTCGGGCAAATCGACGCTGTTGCGCGCGCTTTTGGGGATTGTGCCGCTGTCGGCGGGGCAGGTCAGGCGGGCGCTGGGGCTGCGCTTGGGCTATGTGCCGCAAAAGCTGAGCGTCGATCGCTCGATGCCGATGACGGTGCGGCGGTTCTTGTCGCTGCCCAAGCGGGTCAGCGATGCCGAGGCCACGGCGGCGCTGGTGCGGGTGGGTCTGCCCGATGTCGAGGCGCGGCAGATGGCGGCGCTGTCCGGTGGGCAGTTTCAGCGCGTGCTTTTGGCGCGCGCGCTGCTGTCAGACCCGCAGATCCTGATCTTGGACGAGCCGACCCAAGGCCTTGACCAGCCCGGCGAGGCGGCGTTCTACCGTCTGATCGAAGAGGTGCGGGCGCAGACGGGGGCGGCGATTTTGATGGTCAGCCATGATCTGCATGTGGTGATGGCGGCCTCGGATCGGGTGATCTGCCTGAACGGCCATATCTGCTGCGAAGGCACGCCGCGGGTGGTGTCAAACGCGCCGGAATATCGCGCGCTGTTTGGTTTGGGCACCAAGGGGGCGCTGGCGCTTTACCAGCATCAGCACGATCACAGCCATGACCACGGCCACGGCCATTCGCATCACGCCCACGAGGATCACGCGCATGATTGATGATTTTCTGATCCGGGCGGGGCTGGCGGGGCTTGGGCTTGCCGTGGCGACGGGGCCTTTGGGCAGTTTTGTGGTCTGGCGGCGCATGGCCTATTTCGGCGACGCCACCAGCCACGCGGCGATTTTGGGCGTGGCCTTGGCGCTGGCGCTGCATCTGCCGATTGCGGCTGGTACTTTGATCGTGGCGCTGACCATGGCGCTGACGGTCTCGACCTTGGCGGCAAAGGGCTGGGCGATGGACACCACGCTGGGGGTTTTGGCGCATTCGGCGCTGGCCTTTGGTTTGGTGGCAATTTCCTATGTGCCGGGGGTGCGGGCGGATCTTTCAAGCTATTTGTTTGGCGATATTCTGGCGGTGACGCCGATGGATCTTGGCTTTATCTGGGGCGGGGCTGTGATTGTGCTGGGGCTGTTGGTCTGGCGCTGGCAGGCGCTTTTGACCGCGACACTCAGCGAAGATCTGGCGCATGCCTCGGGGCTGAACCCCGACCGCGAGCGCTTGGTGCTGACGCTGGCGTTGGCGCTGGTGGTGGCGGTGGCGCTAAAGATCGTTGGCGCGCTTTTAATCGCGGCGATGTTGATCATTCCGGCCGCAGCGGCGCGAGCGGTGTCGCGCACGCCCGAGGCCATGGCGGTCATAGCCAGTGTCATTGGCGCGCTGGCCTGCCTTGCGGGGCTAAGCCTATCGCTATGGCAAGACACCCCCGCCGGGCCGTCCATCGTCTCGGCCGCGGCCATATGCTTTGCCGCCGCGGCCATTATCTCGGCGTTTCGGCGCTGATCATTCGGTCAGCAAAAATCGGCGGTTTAGCGGCTGTAAGGGTCTTGCGTTCATCTCGTACAGCGCGGCAAAGGCTGCAAGCGCTGCATCCGAGACCGCAACGGGTTGGTGCAGCACCGTCCAAAGCACCACCTCTGAACAAGGCGGCGTGGTTAGGGAGCCTTGATAGCGGAAAAAATTGCGATCTGGTGGCAAAAGCACCCGCGGGTCTTGCATACCCCAAACCACACTCTCGGGGGTCGATGGTGCCACGGCCATGATTTTATCCATCCAGCCCGCTTGGCCGCCACCGACCAGCATCACGCCAATCACCGCCAAAGCACCATCTGCGGCCTTATGAACAAAATGCGCTTCCATTGGCGAGCGCATCCCGCCGATAGCGTGTTCGGCCGGATGGTGGAAATGCAGCTGCAACAGCGCATAATCTTTGCCATCTACGGTAATTTTCCCCGCATCGCCGGCGGGGTTTAGCTGAATGGTATGGCCATTGTTTTGCACTGACCAATCGGTGTTGCTTGCCCAACCGATCGTGACATCGGGTGCATCGGCGGGCAAGGCGCCGGCCAGATTGATGGGCGATTGTTCTTGGCCCGCGGCGCAAGCGCCCGCGCCTTCGGCCACCTCTGCCCAATGATCTGGGCCTTCGGCGCCCTCATAGGTCCAATGATGTGCGGTTTCGGCCAAAGTGGGGGCCGCAAAAGCGGCAAGCACAGCGCCAAGGCGCAGAGACTTTAGGGTTTTAAACATAGGCACTCCTCTTGTGGTCTGCGCGCAGGAATCCAAGCATTGCCAAAAAACCTTGGGTCTGACGCGTGAAGATGCGGCCATTGAACAGTGGGAAGGTGAATTCGCGATTAATGAAACTCAGATTCTTCGGGCCGATTGCCGTTTTTCACCACCCATGTCGTTTTTATCTGGCGAGTGTCGGCGGCCCTTGCCCGTGCCCCCCTGCATCGGGCACATATGGGCCAAATCTTTTGTCCATCCTTCGGGGGAGTCGCTTATGAAAACCCATGTCAAAGCCTTGGTCGTCGGCGGCGGTGCTGTCGGCAACGGGATCGCCTATCATCTGGCCAAAGCCGGTTGGGATACCATGTTGGTCGAGCGTGACGAGCTGACCTCGGGCTCGACTTGGCATGCGGCTGGCCTGCTGCCGTTGTTCAACATGTCTTATGCCACCACCCATATCCACAAATACTCGGTCGATTTTTACAAATCGCTTGAGGCTGAAACCGGCCTGAATGCCGGTTTTGCGGTGGTAGGCAACCTGCGCATGGCGCAAAAAGCCGAGCGTATGGACGAATATATGCTTTATTCCTCGGTGGCCGAGACGGCGGGGGTTTACCATGAATTCCTCACACCCGCGCAGATCAAGGACCGCTGGCCCTTGGTGCGCACCGATGATCTGATCGGCGCGCTTTACCACCCGCAAGACGGCTATATTAACCCCGCCGATGTCACCCAAGCCATGGCCAAGGGCGCGCGTCAGCACGGCGCCACCATCGAGCGCAAGATTCAGGTGGATGGCTATAAATGGACGGGGTCTGAATGGATCGTGTCTTGCACGCGCATGGTTGATAAGGGCGGCAATCTGGTTGCCTCGGAAGAAAAGTTCGAGATCCACGCCGAGCATGTGGTCACCGCCACCGGCAACCACGCGCAGCGCACCGCGAAACTGTTGGGCATCAAGATCCCCGCGATCCCGGTCGAGCATCAGTTCATTGTCACCGAACCCGATCCGATGCTGCAAGAATACCGCAAGAACAACCCCGAGCACCCGGTGCTGCGCGACGCCGATGCCAAATGGTATGTGCGCGAAGAGCGGGGCGGCTGGATCCTTGGCCCCTACGAGAAAGGCGCGCCTGCGCGCTTTGAATATTCGGTGCCCGACAGCTTCCGCGCCGATCTGTTCCCGCTGAACCTCGAGCGGATCGAGAAAGAATATATGGACTTTATCCACCGCATTCCGTCTTCGGAAGTGGTGGGGCTGAAGGATGATTTCAACGGTCCGATCTGCTATACTCCCGATGGCAACCCATTGGTTGGCCCGGTGCCCGGTCTGCGCAATATGTGGATCGCCGAAGGCTTTAGCTTTGGCATCACGGCGGCGGGCGGCACGGGCTATTACCTTGCCCAGATGATGGTGCACGGCGAGGCCGAGATCGACATGGCCAGCCTTGATCCGCGCCGCTATGGCTCTTGGATGACCACCGAATATGCGGCGCGCAAGAATGAGGAATGCTACGACCACGTTTTCATTCTGCACCACCCAGATGAAGAGCGTGAAGCCTGCCGCCCCTTGCGCACCGCCCCGGTCTATGACCGCCAAAAGGCGCTGGGCGCGCAATTTGGTCAGGTCAACGGCTGGGAGCGTCCGATCTATTACGGCCCGTTGAACGCGCCCGAGGATTTCGACCATAATTCGCGCTCATTCCGGCGCGGCGGTTGGTGGCAATATGCGGTCGAAGAGGCAAAGGCCATTCGCGAAACCGCAGGCCTGATTGATGCGACGGCCTTTACCAAGCATGTGGTCAAAGGCCCCGGCGCGACGGCGTTTCTGGATTGGTTCACCTGCAACGCGCTGCCAAAGGTGGGGCGGATCAACCTGACCTATGCGCTGACCCCGCAGGGCACCACGCGCACCGAATATACCATCGTGCGCAATGGCGAGAATGACTATTACCTTGTCTCGGCCGGGGCTTGGACCGCCTATGACGCCGATTATCTGCGCAAATGCGCCGAGGATAAGGCGCCCGAGTTTGGCTATATCGAAATTCAGGATGTCACCACGCAATGGGGCGTCTTTGCGCTTGCAGGCCCGAATGCGCGCAAGATTTTGGCCGAAGTCATCAAAGACGAATTCCCCGAAACCGCGCTGTCGAACAAGCGCTTTCCTTGGCTGTCGGCGCGCAAGATCGAGCTGGGCATGTGTCCGGTGAATGCGATCCGTGTGGCCTATACCGGCGAATTGGGCTGGGAATTGCACCACCCGATCGAGATGCAGCGCTATCTTTGGGATTTGCTGCTGAAGGCGGGCGAAAAGCACGGCATGAAGCTGGTGGGGGCGCGGGCGCAAAACTGGCTACGCCAAGAGAAAAGCTATCGCGCCTTTGGCAATGAATTGGGCCGCGATGCCACCCCGCTTGAGGCCGCTTTGGACCGCTTTGTGGATCTGAGCAAGGAATTCCACGGCAAGCAGGCGATGCTGGATCTGGGCATTCGGTCGAAATGCGTGACGCTGCTGATTGACGGGCCTGCCGATACCGACCCTTGGGGCAAGGAAGCCTTGATCCATCAGGGCGAGAAGATTGGCCGTCTGACCTCGGGCGGTTATTCGGTGGCCTTTGGCAAGCAGATCGGCATGGGCTATGTGCGGCCTGATCTGGCGGTGACGGGGCAGAAGTTGCAGGTGCGGATCAATCGCGCGCTGTGGGACTGTGTTGTGACCGAGGACAGCCCGTTTGATCCTGCCAATGCGCGCATCCGGCTGGACGGTTGAGGGGGCTTTGCCCCCGCTGCGCTCCCCCAGGATATTTGGGCCAAGATGAAAGGCGGCAGGGGGGACCTGCCGCCTGATTTTTGGTTGGGACCGACTTAGTTCGCGCCGAAGTCCGCGGTGGTGATGCTGCCGTCGCCGTTGCGATCAAGGGCTGCGAACATCTTGGGGCTGGCTGCGGCCCATTCCGAAGCGCTGACCTCGCCGTCGGCATTGGCGTCGTTGAAGCTGCGCTGCATGGGGGCCTCGAGGTTTTGCATGCCCTTGCCGTGGCCACCGCCCATTTGCGCCTGATCATTGGCGCGGGCCTCGTCAAATAGGGCGTATTCTGCGGCCGAGAGGCTGGCGTTTTCATCGGCGTCAAAGCTTGCGAAAACGTCGCTGCGTTTTTCGGCGATTTCGGCGGCTGTGACGGCGCCGTTGCCGTCGAGATCCCAGTTCTCGATGAAATGCGCGCCGGGCATGCCGGTTTGGGCAAAGGCGGCGGGGGTCGAGAGCAGCAGGGCGGTCAGGGTCAGCAGGATTTTCATGGTGTTTCCTTAAATTCTGTTTTTTGCATGTGATGTAAACGTCAGGCGCGGCTGGTTCCGTCGCAGGTTTTAAAGAATTCTTATTCTTTGGCAGGGCAGGGACTTAGCCCGCCATTTCATCCCAAGCGGCCAGCGCATGGGCGGCATACATCAGTGCCGGGCCGCCGCCCATTTGGATGCACATCGCCAAAAGTGCAGAGAGATCCGCGCGGGTTGCATCGGTTTTCTGCAAAGCCTCGACGTGAAAGCTGATGCAGGGTTCGCAGCGTTGGCTGATGCCGATGGCGAGGGCGATGTATTCGCGTTCTTTGTCCGAAAGCGTGCCCTCTTCTTTGGCAGCTTTCGACAGGCCCGCGAAGGCTGCCGAGGTTTGTGGGATCAGTTTGTTCATCGCCCGCAGCTCGGCACGCATTTGGGCGGATTTGTCTTTGTAGCTCATGGCAGGCTCCTTTTATGCGCCCTGTTTGGCAGGGGGGCTGGAGGGCTGCTTTGACATAAGTCAAATAGATGCGGTTTATTGAATGTGACTGGCGATCAGCATCAGATTGTTGGCGGGCATTGGGGTGATCTGGCAGGCAAGGCCGGCCCGTGCCAGCCTTTCTGTCACCCAAGCCAGATCCTTGTAGCCGATTGCGGGGTCTTGGGCGCGCAGGGCGGCATCAAAATCGGCATCGCCTGCCGAGGTGGTCTGGCCATCGCGCAGGAAGGGGCCGTAGAAAAAGCAGCGCCCCTTTGCGGCAAGGCAGGCGGCGGCCTCGGCCAGCAGGATTTCTGCGGCAGGAGGCGAGATCAGATGCAAAAGGTTCACCAGTAAAACCGCGTTTTGCGGGGCAAAGCGGCGGTGCCAGCCGGGCGCGCAGGCGTCCAGCGTGAGTGCGGGCAGCACATTGGGCAGCGCCTGCGTCCAAGCGGTGATCGAGGCCAGGTTCTGCGGCGCAAGATCGGTCGGCTGCCAGATCACCTGTGGCAGGGCTGCGGCAAAATGGGCGGCATGCAGACCCGAGCCCGAGGCGATTTCCAACAGTGGGCCGTGCAGGTTTTGGCCTTGCAGCAGTTGCAAGATGGGGGCCGCGTTGCGCTGGGCTGCGGCGGGCAGGCGGCGGCCATCGGGCAGGGTGTCTGGTGTCGTCATGCAAAGCGCGCCGGCGACAGGGCGGCGATCAGGCTGGCGCCAAGCTGCGAGCGGCCTTCGCCCAAAAGATCAGCGGCCAATTGGCTGGCGGCGGGGGCGGATTGAAAGCCATAGCCGCCCTGGCCTGCGAGCCAAAAGAAATCGGGCTGATCGACATCGCGGCCAATCACCAGCGAGCGGTCGGGTGAAAAGGTGCGCAGCCCCGCCCAGTTTGAGATCAGCCGCGTCACCGGTTCGGTGACCATTTCCTCATAGCGCGCAAGCCCTTCGGCCAAGACCATGTCGTCGGCCCAAGCGTCATGCGGCGGCATCGGGTGTTCTTCGGCGGGCGAGACGATCAGCGCGCCTGCGTCGGGCTTGGCGTACCATGTCTCGCCACAGCCAAACATCATCGGCCAGCCGCTGACATCCAGCCCTGCGGGGGCCGGGATGCGCGCCATCGAGCGGCGGTTGGGCTGAAACCCCAAGGGCGCGACGCCCGCCAGTTTTGCCACCTCGTCCACCCAAGCGCCGGCGGCATTGATCAGGGTGGTGGCCGCAAAATCGCCAGCGCTGGTTTGCAGCTGCCAACCAGTGGCGGTTTTGCCGATCGCCGTCACCCGCGCGCTCGTCAGCAGCTGCGCGCCATTTTGGCGGGCTTCGCGGGCAAAGCCTTGCAGCAAAAGATCGGTGTCGATGTCCCAAGCATGATCGGCCTTGGCTGCGCGTTTGACGACCTGCGGGTTCAAAATCGGCACCAGCGCGCGGGCCTCATCGACCGAAACCTCGGGCAGCTCCATCGAGGCGATGTCATGGGCAAAGGCCGCATCTTCGCCGGCTTTGCCAAGGATCATCATCCCACGCGGCGACAGGATATTGGGCGCGCTGCGAAAATAGTCGCCCGAGGCCAACGAGAGTTCGACCACCGGGGCAAGGCCATAGCGCGGCTCGTAAAGCGCGGCCGAACGGCCAGAGGCATGATGCGCAAGCGCGGGTTCGGCCTCGAGCAGCACGACCGAGCCTAGATGCGACAGCCGTGCCGCTGCCGAAACGCCTGCGATACCGCCGCCAATGATAAGAAAATCTGTCATGCTGTGCCCTTTGCCTTTTTGCAGAGCTTGGCCGAGGCGGCGGATAAGGCCAAGCCCATTTCGGCCAATTGGGCGCAATCGTTCGAATAGGCAAAGCTTCGCGTGCAAGATTAAGCCATCGCTCTGCAAAAGGTGTGGGTTTGGCCTATGCAGCCCCTACCAAAACTGGCAGCTTGTCAAAGATGCCCTGACTTTGGTGAGACCGCGATGACAAATCCAACAGCCTCCGCTTATAATCAGCCACTCGGTGGTAATGATATGCCGCGCTTTGGCGGCCCAACCACGATGATGCGGCTACCAGCGGCAACCTCGGCCGCAGGTTTGGATGCCTGCTTTATTGGAATTCCTATGGATATTGGTGCCTCCAACCGCTCGGGCACCCGCCATGGGCCGCGCCAAATTCGTGCTGAAAGCGTCATGCTGCGGCCTTACAATATGGCAACTGGCTCTGCGCCGTTTGAGGCAATGCAGGTGGCCGATATTGGCGATGTTGCGATCAATACCTTTGATCTGAAGAAATCAGTTGATATTATAACTGCGCATTATGATGAGGTTTTAAGCCATAATGCGATCCCGCTGACACTGGGGGGCGACCATACGCTGACATGGCCGATTTTGCGGGCAATGGCCAAAAAACATGGGCCGGTGGCTTTGATCCATGTCGATGCTCATGCCGATATTAACGATGAGATGTTTGGCGAAAAGATTGCCCATGGAACGCCGTTCCGTCGCGCCTTTGAAGACGGCTGTTTGCAAAATGACAAAGTGTTCCAGATTGGCCTGCGCGGTACCGGCTATTCCCCTGATGACTTCAATTGGGGGCGCAAGAATGGATGGACTGTTATTCAGGCCGAAGACTGCTGGTATAAATCGCTTGCGCCTCTGATGGCGCAGATCCGTGATAAAATCGGCGACACGCCGGTTTATTTGACCTATGATATCGACAGTCTTGACCCCGCCTTTGCACCCGGGACCGGCACACAAGAAATCGGCGGGCTGACGATTTGGCAAGGCCTTGAGATTATTCGCGGCTGTGCTGGGCTTAATCTGATCGGCTGCGATCTGGTCGAAGTCTCTCCACCCTATGATATGGCCGGAACAACGGCTTTGGTAGCAGCAAATCTACTTTATGAAATGCTTTGCGTTCTACCCGCAGCCGTGGCGCATAAAGAGCAAAAGCGCGCTTCAGAATCGCCGAATTAAAGGCGGTTCTGACCCATTCTTTAGACCCGTCTTGAATAACGTCTAGCCTAGGCTGTCAGCACTTTTGCCGGATCAACCAATGCCGCGCGAATTGAGGGGTAAAGCGCTGCGGTAAAACTAATGACCAATGCGCCAAGAATAATTGGCAAAACCATCGGTCCAATCGGCGCAAAGAGCGCATCAAAACCCTGCGACGGCATACCCGAAGCCGCAAGTGACTGTTCGGCTTGGCGTGCCAAGGTGTTGCGCAGGGTGATAATCAGATATTGCCCGCCCAGCAGACCAATTGTGCAGCCAAGCAGAGTAAGTATGAAATTTGACAAAAGCTGAATAACCACAATGTCGCCACGTCGCATCCCAAGCACCCGCCAAAGAGCCAATTCAGCCTCGCGCAATTTGGTAGAGGTGAAAATATTCGCAAAGACTGATACCGCCACAAGCCCAACGATCATTGCGGCCAGAGGTAAAAAGATCCTCCATAAAGTTTCTTGCAAATCCAAAACCCATTTATATGCCCAAATTTCGGAACTCGGCCTGAATCCAAGCTTGGACAGCTTGGTGAAAATCGGCACCACTTGTTTGATCTCGGATGTATAGACTTGGAGTTTATCCTCCCAAGGCCAATCAGTCATTTGCCGCATCAAAACCAAATCTGACCAAGTCTGAGTTATCGGATCAATCGGCAATGCGGCAGAAGGACTGCGATCGCGTTTGAAACTATCAAAGACAAGCAAAGTCGAGTTGGGCAAATAAAGCTGCCGACCGCTTTCCCCCTCTAAAATAATGCCCGAAATCCGCAGTTGAACGGAGGTGGTTTTGATAACCTTCCCTGATTTATTAAATTGCGGCAGCTGTATTGTCAGGGTCTTCCCTATATAATCTTCAAAACTCCTGTCTTGCTTACCCTGTTGTAAGGATTGTGGTACCTGCGCTAAAAGTGAAGCGGTGACGATAACTTCAAGTGCATCCTCACTAGCAAACGGACGACCCGCAACAAAGTCAAACATCCCATATTCCGGATCATTGGTGTGTAGCCCCATAGCGGGATAGGGAGTTTCTGCATTTTCCAATCCTAGTACAGAAACCGTCGCGATACGGCGCGAAATAACATCCAAAACTTCAGGCCAAGCCGCTATCTCATCGCGTTTGGGAAATCTGTTTTTCTCAGCCATGTCCGAGGATATCGGCTTAATCTCAACACGGTTTAACCTCGACCCTGACGCCATCACCTGTTCAATATACGAACCAGTTCCGCGTAATATAGAAGAAAATACGACTATCTGGCATACTCCCAAAACAAGGGAAGTAAGAATTAAAATCATAAAGAGGGGCCGAAATAAGCTTTCTTGGATAGCCTGCTGTAAAAGAAGCCCCCAATTTGTCCTTGGTTTCCAGCCCCAAAGCAGAGAAGGTCCTGATGCTGGAAATTGAATGGGCAAACGTTTTGGTGTGTCAAGTGTCTGATTTATAGATGAAATTTCGTGAAGTTTTCCTTCGTGAAGAATAAGCTGTCTTCCAATTCCATAGAAGACATCATCGTGACTCACAACGATCACGCAATGGCCGGCTTGCTGTAGTTCTTCTAACATGCGGACTATTTCACGCTTAAGATCGCCATGGAGGCTCGCCGTTGGTTCATCCGCCAGAATGATACAGGGCGACGCGGGCAGCGCGCGTAAAATAGCCGCACGTTGCCTTTGTCCACCTGAGACACGCGCAGGAGTATTATCTAAAACACCGCCAGCCAGTTCATCCGGTCGAAAGTGGTGCTGTGCGAGGGTATTAATACGCTCAGTTCGCTCTTCAAAATTCTCGTGCAAGAAGATTCGAGCTGGAAAGTCGATATTTTGGCGCAACGTCAGATGCGAGAATAAGCGCCCTTCTTGAAATATGAACCCAATATTTGCCGCGCGCAAATCGTCTAAATACCAATCTGGCTGACCATCGACACGTTTCCCCAGCATTTCATATCTGCCGCTGAAGTCTTGATCCAGCAATCCAATTATCCGCAACAATGAGGTCTTTCCTGACCCGCTTTCACCACGAATGACGGTCAATGTCCCAGAGTGCGCCTCGAGAGTCAGCTGATCAAGAATTGTGACACTTTCGGCGCTGCCAATATCATGGCTGCGGCAAATTCCTTCCAATGATAGTATTGGATTGAAAACCTGAGGCGTTTGATTGTCCAAGGCAGACTTCATGGAAATGCCGATAGAGGCATCCAGACTTTGGGTTTGCTGTCGAAAGCCTCTAAGTTGGCTTCCAAATACTGATTTAAGCCGGTTGCTGCATCCTGAATGCGTCTCGAGAATTGAAGACGCTCGGTCGGCGTCAAAGCGTCTAAAAAACTAAGGTTGAACGACAGCAAATCAGACGGGAATTGTATTCCCAGTTGCTTCTGTACGATTTCCTTTAAGGTGTCATCAGGATTAAAACTCTCGCCTGCGATCGCAGCAATTGCAACCGAAGCCGTCTCAAGCAGCGAGGTTCCATCGACACCAGTCACTGAGAGGACGGAATAAAGATTGATAAGATTCATCAGCGTTTCTTTACTGACTTCAACCTGTGATATCAGTAGGTCAGTATTTTCAAGAATATAACCTTCCTGAACTAAGATTCCCCCGTCGCCCATTTTGATGTTAAAGTCGATTCCAGCTTCGCGGAGCCGGTTCATCTTTTCTCCATCGAGGACTTCAAGTGGAATAGCGGAAAACCCATTTAAGTCGAAAGCGGATGCAATAGCCACTTCGCCTGATTTGATTTCATCTGCTGTTCTGTCAGTCAACATGTTCGTAACCGCAAGGGCAACTTGCTCTTCAGTAAGGCCGCTGCCCCATTTTAAATATTTACCGTTTGTTTGATCGGCGAGTGTTTGCAAAACAATGTCGAGATTTGGTCCCTTTTCAGGACCGGCCTGCACAGCCATAATTGGGATATTCGCTTCGAATAGGCTTCGTGCGACTGCAACACTGTCAAGACCAGCTGGTATATTTCCGTCTGGGTCCAATCCGACGGTCGTAGTTTTTGCGTCGACATTCAAAACTGCTAAAATTAGACGCTTCCCTGAATTTGTGGGCCACTGATATAGATTTGCCGCGGCATAAACTGCATCAAGCACAGGTTCAGCATCGTCACCACCTCCTGACATCGTCTGTGACATTTGTGAGAGAACTAATGATGCGTCGTTCAATGAAATAGGAGGTACCTGCAGGAATTTTTCTTGATCTTCGACGTCGCGATAAAACACAAAGCCAATATGAATTTTTTCTCGAAATACCTTGGGTAAAGTTTCAAGTGCCCCAGATATTGCATTCGAAACTTCAAGAGCAAAAGATCCCATGGACGCCGTTGCGTCGAAGGCAATGACGATGGTTGCGGAAGTAAGAGCATCAGCGACCTTAGCCATATCTTCTGGCCTCATGATAACAGAATCTGCCGGTCGTATCGCAGTGGGCAAAAGTACATTGTAATAACGTTTTTTCATAGTGCCGCGGATCATGCCAAGATCTGAACCAAGTACAGGATAAGGCCTTGACGACTTTTCTCTTTTAAGTGTGGCATCTATATTTTCTCGAAAGCTTGGCGGGAATGTTGTTTCATCACCGCTTCTCATAAAATCTGACAAACTGGAAATGCTATCCCAAGCTGTAATTTCAGGGCGAGATGACATAAATGCCATATCAGAAAAACTCAATGCTTCGCTCGTTGGCCACTCAAATACCTGATCGGTGCGGACATAGCCTACATTTCCAGCTATAGCTTCAGCAACGGTAAGTGCTTCAACGTCGCTAATTCGGAAATAGTCGCTTTCTGTACAGATCACGAAATATGGCCTTAGGAGGTCTAACTTAAACGTCTCATCAAGGGAATTTGCATCGTAATATGCAACTATTTCATTCGATCCAGATACAATCTTTTTTATAAAGCCACGATCAGTTCTACTCATCTCGTCAGCTTCACAAGCTACTGATGCTATTGGGTTTATCAGTAAGAAAGATAGAGTGGTAAACTTGAGGAGGGCTTGAAACATTTCAGTACCTTCGTTATTTTTTGAATAGGATTAATCTTCTTGTCGAAAGCCAAATATTGGTTGACAGACTAAAGCCTTGCTGGAGTTCACCTGTAATTCTAAGTTGTATTCGACCATGGATTGAAGGGTTTGGGTGTTAGGATGTAGTGAATATGAGAAAAGAAAAAAAATAATACATATTTC
>CAJXWJ010000054.1 GCA_913062925.1 uncultured Pseudorhodobacter sp.
CTATGCGGGGCCTGCGGGCGATTGGCCTGACAATGCCCAGCGCTTTGCTGCGCTGTCGTGGATCGCCGCTCGGATTGCCCGCGAGGGGGTGCAGGGCTGGCAGCCCGATGTTTTGCACGCGCATGATTGGCAAGCGGGGCTGGCGCCGGCCTATCTGCGCTATGGCGGCGCGGCTTCGGTGGCTTCGGTGATGACGATCCACAATATGGCGTTTCAGGGCTGGGCGCCTGCGCATCAGCTGGCGGCCTTGCGGCTGCCGCCCGATCAGTATTACCCCGCCGCCTTGGAATATTACGGCGGTCTGTCCAGCCTGAAGGCGGGGCTGGTCACTGCCGACGCCGTTACCACGGTTTCGCCCAACTATGCCCGCGAATTGGTGCGGCCGGAATTTGGGCTGGGGCTGGAGGGCGTGATTGCCGCGCGTGCAGCTTCGGTTTTTGGCGTGCTGAACGGCATTGATACCGAAGTTTGGTCGCCCGAGCGCGAGGTCATGCCCTATTCTGCCAAAAAGATGCAGGCCAAAGCCGCCCATCGCGCCGCGCTTTGCGCCGAATTTGGCCTCGAGGTGCCGGGCCCCTTGGCGATTTTGGTCAGCCGGTTGACCGATCAAAAGGGCATTGATCTGCTCGAATCCGTGGTGCCCGATTTTGTCGCAGCGGGCGGCGGTCTGGCGGTGCTTGGCTCGGGTGATCCGGCGTTGCAGGCGGCGGTACAGGGGCTTGCCCAGCGCTTTGCGGGGCGGGTTTCGGTGAAAATCGGCTATGACGAGGGCCTAAGCCACCGGATGTTTGCCGGTGGCGACGCGGTGCTGGTGCCAAGCCGTTTTGAGCCTTGTGGGCTGACGCAGATCTACGGGCTGGCTTATGGCACGCTGCCGGTGGTCTCGGCTGTCGGTGGTTTGGCCGATACGGTGATCGACGCAAGCCCTGCGGCGATCTCGGCCAAGGTGGCGACGGGGATCGTGTTTCATCCGGTGGATGCTCTGGCCTTTGGCCAAGCCTTGCAGCGGCTGATCGCACTTTATGCCGACAAAAAGCTGTTCGCGCGGGTGCAGAAAAACGCCATGGCGCAAGAGGTAGGCTGGGCGGCCTCTGCCGCGCGATATGCCGAAATTTATCAAGGTCTTGCCAAGTGAGCTATCCGCTTGGCACGGTCTCGGTGGGGCGGGCTTGGCCGATGGGGGCCAGCCTGACCGATGACGGCGTGAACTTTGCGGTGTTTTCCGCCCATGCCAGCGGTATCGAGCTGTGCCTTTATTCAGATGACGGCCGGCGCGAGGTGGCGCGCCTGCCCCTGAGCGCGCGCGACGGCGACATTTGGCACATTCATATCAGCGGGATTCAGGCGGGGCAGCTTTATGGCTATCGCGCCAGCGGCGGCTATCTGCCCGATCAGGGCCTGCGCTTTAACGCGCATAAGCTGCTGCTTGACCCCTATGCGCGCGGGCTTGCCGGACGGATGCGCTGGTCGGATGCGGTGATGGGCTATAAGGTTGGCTCTGGCCGCGCCGATCAAAGCTTTGACAGCCGTGACAGCGCCTTTGCGGTGCCAAAATCGGTGGTGGTGGACCCCAGTTTTGCTTGGGGCCGCGATGCCCGCCCGCAGGTGCCGATGGCCGAAACCGTGATCTATGAGGCCCATGTCAAAGCCCTGACCAAGCAGCATCCCGATATTCCGCCACAGCTGCGCGGCACCTATGCAGGCCTTTCCCATCCGGTGATGATTGAACATTACCGCCGGCTTGGCGTGACCACGATCGAGCTTTTGCCAGTGCAGGCCTTTGTGGACGAGCGGTTTTTGGTGGCCAAGGGGCTGTCCAACCATTGGGGCTATAACACCATCGGCTTTTTCGCGCCCGAACCGCGCTACGGTGGCGCCAACCCGCTGCGCGAGATGCAGGCCATGGTTAAGGCGCTGCATGCAGCAGGCCTCGAGGTGGTGATGGATGTGGTCTATAACCACAGCGGCGAGGGTGACGAATGGGGCCCGACGCTGAGTTTTCGCGGGCTCGACAACCAAAGCTATTACCGTCTGGCCGAGGGTGGGCGGCGCTATGTCAATGACACGGGCACCGGCAACACGCTGGATCTGACCCAGCCTGCGGTGCTGCGCCTGGTGATGGACAGCCTGCGCTATTGGGTGGAACAGGTGCATATCGACGGCTTTCGCTTTGATCTGGCCACGGTGCTGGGGCGCGAGCGGGGCGGCTTTGACCCGCAGGGCGGCTTTTTTGATGCGCTGCGCCAAGATCCGGTGCTGGCGGGCGTCAAGCTGATCGCAGAGCCTTGGGACATCGGGCCGGGCGGCTATCAGCTGGGCCGCTATCCGCAGCCCTTTGCCGAATGGAACGACCGCTACCGCGACGGGGTGCGGCGGTTTTGGCGCGGCGATGCGGGGCTTGCGCCGGAACTGTCGCGCAGGCTTTTGGGCTCGGCCGATGTGTTTGACCATGACCGCCGCGCGGCCACGGCTTCGGTGAACTTTCTGACCTCGCATGACGGCTTTACCCTGCAAGATCTGGTGTCTTATTCGGTCAAGCGCAATCTGGCCAATGGCGAGGACAACCGCGACGGCCATTCCGACAATCATTCTGACAATATGGGCGAAGAGGGCCCGACGCAGGACCCAAGCATTCTGGCCGCACGCGCTTTGCGCAAACGCAATATGCTGGCGACGCTGTTTCTGAGCCAAGGCACGCCGATGCTGCTGGCGGGCGACGAGCTGGGCCATAGCCAGGACGGCAACAACAACGCCTATGCGCAAGACAATCCGCTGACATGGATCACTTGGCCGGGGGATGCAGCTTTGACGCGCTTTGTCGCACGGCTGACCGCGCTGCGGCGCAAGCATCCGGTGTTGCGCCAAGCGCGGTTCCTGCACGGCCATGCCCGCGCTGATGGTCTGGCCGAGGTGATCTGGCGGCGCGCTGACGGCACCCTGCCTGCGGGCGAGTTTTGGCATGATCCGGCGTTTCGCTGTCTGGGGCTCGAGGTGCGGATGGCGGCGGCTGGCCCCGAGGGTGGCGATACGCTGTATCTGGTGTTCAACTCCGGCGGCGCGGTCGATCTGACCCTGCCCGAAACCGCCCCCGCTTGGCGGCTGGAACTTAGCACCGCCGATCCGGATGCCGCAGCTTCAGGCCCGCTGACCCGCCTGACCATGCCTGCCCACAGTGTTTTTGTCTTTGCGCCCAGTCCGACCGGAGGATCCTTATGAGCCATCAAACCATCGCCACAACGCCCATCGCGGGGCAAAAGCCCGGAACTTCGGGCCTGCGCAAAAAGACGCGGGTGTTCATGGGGCCGCATTACCTTGAGAATTTCGTGCAGGCGATTTTCGATGTGGTGGGGGCGGCGGGCAAATGCTTTGTCTTGGGCGGTGATGGGCGGTTTTTCAACGCCGAGGCCGCACAGGTGATCTTGCGGATGGCGGCGGCGAATGGTGTCGCACGGGTGATCGTGGGGCAGGGTGCTGTGCTCTCGACCCCTGCGGCCAGCCATCTGATCCGGCTTAATCAGACCGATGGCGGCATCATCATGTCGGCCAGCCACAACCCCGGCGGCTTGGACGAAGACTTTGGCGTTAAGTTCAACATGGAAAACGGCGGCCCAGCGCCCGAGGCTGTGACCGAGGCGATGTACAAACGTACGACAGAAATCGAGGCCTATCAGATCTGGCAGGGCCAAGACGTAGATCTGGGCAGGCTGGGGCGGCAGCATCTGGGTGCGATGATCGTGGATGTGGTCGATCCTGTGGCAGATTATGCGGCGCTGATGGAAAGCCTGTTTGATTTCAAGGCAATAGCTGCGATGTTCGCGGGCGGCTTTTCAATGCGGATGGACAGCATGTCGGCAGTCACCGGCCCCTATGCGGTCGAGATTTTGCAAAACCGGCTGGGTGCGGCGGCGGGCACGGTGATCAACGCGCAAGCCCTGCCAGATTTCGGCGGGCTGCATCCAGACCCCAATCCGACCTGGGCCAAGGCGCTGATGGACGAGATGTTCAGCCAAGCTGCCCCCGATTTCGGCGCCGCAAGCGATGGGGACGGCGACCGCAATATGGTGGTTGGGCGCGGTATTTACGTCTCGCCCTCTGATAGCCTTGCGGTGCTGGCGGCGAATGCGCATCTGGCCCCGGCCTATGCGGGCGGCATTGCGGGGGTTGCGCGTTCGATGCCGACCTCGGCTGCGGCGGATCGGGTGGCGCGGGCCTTGGGGGTGGAAAGTTTCGAGACGCCTACGGGCTGGAAATTCTTTGGCAATCTGCTGGATGCCGGCCGCGTGACGATCTGCGGCGAGGAAAGCTTTGGCACGGGGTCGGACCATGTGCGCGAAAAAGACGGGCTTTGGGCGGTGCTGTTGTGGCTGAACATTCTGGCGGTGCGCAAGCAATCAGTGGCGCAGATTTTGGCCGAGCATTGGGCAAAATACGGCCGCAACTACTACAGCCGACACGATTTCGAGGCGATTGCCAGCGACAAGGCCGATGCGATGATGGCAGCGCTGCGCCAGTCTTTGCCCAGCCTGATCGGGCATCAGATCGAGGGCATGCAGATCGCGGCAGCCGATGATTTTGCCTATACCGATCCGGTCGACGGCTCGATCAGCCGCGCGCAAGGCGTGCGGATTGTCTTTGCCGATGACAGCCGCATCGTGCTGCGGCTGTCGGGCACCGGCACCCAAGGCGCGACCTTGCGGCTTTATCTGGAACGCTATGTCGCGGGGCCAGAGGGGCTTGACCTTGAACCGCAGCAGGCTTTGGCGGCGATCATTCGCGCCGCCCATGCGCTTGCGGGCATCGAAAGCTTTACCGGACGCCAAGCGCCAGATGTGATCACCTGAGGCCTTGGCGCGAATAGACCTTCAGGCGTCGGCTTTTGCGCTGACTTCAGGCGCGGTCTGTCGCCTTCTGATCCAAAGCGTCGCAGGGGCGCCAAGGGGGGGCAGGCGATGAGTGAGGCAAAACGGTCAGGGCGGCAGGCGCGGCAAATTGAGCGGGCGAAAAAGGGCGGCGGCATGGGGCGGCCCTATATCGTCCGCAATATTCCGACCTATGATATCTTGGCCGAAGACAGCCTGCAAAAGGTGGAACGTGCCGCAGATCGCATTCTGGCCGAGACCGGCATCGAGTTTCGTGACGACCCCGAGACCCTGTCGCTTTGGCGTGCCGCCGGCGCCAAGGTCGACGGCGTGCTGGTCAAGTTTGAACCCGGCATGCTGCGCGAGCTGCTGAAAACCGCACCCGCTGAATTTACCCAACACGCGCGCAATCCGGCCAATTCGGTGCGCATCGGTGGCAAGAATGTGGTCTTTGCGCCCTCTTATGGCAGCCCCTTCGTGATGGATCTGGACCGAGGCCGCCGCTTTGGCACGCTGGAAGATTTCCGCAATTTCATCATGTTGGCGCAATCGAGCCCGAACTTTCATCATTCGGGCGGCACGATCTGCGAGCCCACCGACATTGCGGTGAACAAACGTCATCTTGATATGGTGTTGGCGCATATGGAGCTGTCGGATCGCTGCTATATGGGGTCTGTCACCCATCAAAGCCGGGCGGAAGACAATATCGAGATGAGCCGGATTCTGTTTGGTGCCGATTTTGTCGAGCAAAACTGCGTGATCCTTGGCAATGTGAACGTGAATTCGCCTTTGGTCTGGGATGGCACCATGACCACGGTGCTGCGCGCCTATGCGCGGGCCAATCAGGCGGCGGTGATCGTGCCCTTTATCCTTGGCGGCGCGATGGGGCCGGTGACCAATGCCGGCGCGATTGCGCAATCGCTGGCCGAAACTATGGCGGGCTGCGCGCTGACCCAGCTTGAGCGGCCCGGCGCGCCGGTGATCTTTGGCAACTTTCTGTCCTCGATGAGCCTGCGTTCGGGCAGCCCGACCTTTGGCACACCAGAACCCGCCATCGGCAGCATGGTGATCGGGCAATTGGCGCGGCGGTTGAACCTGCCGCTGCGGTGTTCGGGCAACTTTACCACCTCGAAACTGCCCGATGCGCAGGCGATGATGGAAGGCACCATGAGCATGTTGGCCGCGATCCATTGCGGTGCGAACTTCATTTTGCACTCGGCGGGGTTTCTGGACGGGCTGCTGAGCATGAGCTACGAGAAATTCATGCTGGACGCTGATCTGTGTGGCGCGCTGCACAGCTATCTGGACGGGGTCAAGATTGATGATGACCAACTTGCCGTCGATGCCTTTGCCGAGGTTGGGCCGGGCAATCATTTCTTTGGTTGCAGCCACACCATGGCGCATTACGAGACCGCGTTTTGGGATTCCGAGCTGTCGGACAACGAACCCTTTGAGAAATGGGAGGCCGCAGGGTCAAGCGATTCTGCCACCCGCGCCAATGCGGCCTGGAAACGCCGTTTGGCCGAGTTTGAGGCGCCAGTGCTTGATCAAGGGCTGCGCGAGGGTTTGCGCGACTTTGTCGAGGCCAAAAAGCGTGGCATGGCCGATGCTTGGTACTAGCGCCTAGCTGCGCAAGCCGGTTTCTTTCAGCATGCCGCGCCGCTTGGCCTCGTAGTAATAGCCCTTGGCATACCACATCACGGCGGTTTTCTCGTTGCGATGCGACAACAGCCAAGCGCCGCGCAGATAGCGGCCGGCGTAGTGTAGATTGGTGTCGGCGTCCAAAAGCCCCGCGTCAGGGCCGCGATAGCCCATTTGCCGCGCGGTTTGTGGCAAGATCTGCATCAGACCAAAATAGGGCCCGTTGCGTGCCGCGGGGTTGTAGCTCGATTCGCGCACAATCACGCGGTGCAGCAGCGATTCAGGGATGTCATGGATGCGCGCCCATTTGCGGATCAATGCATCCATCTGCGGCGTCTTGCCGGCATATTTGGGCGCAGGGCTGGGCTGACGCACCCCGCAGGCGGTCAGGCTTAGGCTGGCAAGCCCAAGGCTTAGAAGGGCGCGGCGCGAAAGCGGCATGGCGGGCTCCGATGTTTTGAAGTTGATAGCGGTGGCGGCGGGCTTTGGGAAGAATGGGCTCACGCCATGGGCGGGAAATTGCGCCTTAGGTGCCGCTTTCCCCGCGCGCGAATGCTTGCTAGGCTGCGGCGGGGGGAGAGATTTGATGGACCATGCGCGCAGTCTGACCACGGCTTTGATTGTCGACGATCACCCGCTGTTTTGCGATGCTTTGGCGATGACGCTCAAGGCGGTGGCAGGGCTGCGCCGGATCGAGACCGCAGGCTGTCTTGACTCTGCCTTGCAGCGGCTTGAGGCGGGGCCCTTGCCAGATGTGGTGGTGTTGGATTTGAACCTGCCCGATGTCAACGGCTTGGATGGTTTGATACGGTTGCGGCAAGCCCTGCGCGAGGTGCCGGTCTTGGTGGTCTCATCGCTGGCTGACAACCGGATGATTGCGGCCTGTTTGCAGGCGGGGGCTGCGGGTTTTGTCGCCAAATCGGCACGACGCGAGGCCTTTTGCGCGGCCTTTGATGCCTTGCGACTGGGCGAGGTCTATCTGCCCGAAGGCTATGTTGGTGCGGCGGCTGACACTCAGCAAGAGGCCGCAATTGCGCGTTTGGGCCTGTTGACCCGCCAGCAAACCCGCATTTTGCAGCTGATCTGCGAGGGCAAGTTGAACAAGCAAATCGCCTTCGAGCTGACCATCGCCGAAACCACCGTCAAGGCGCATGTCACTGCCATCATGCGTAAATTGGGCGTGCAAAGCCGCACCCAAGCGGTTTTGATCGCCGGAGAGGCCAGCTTTAGCAACCTCTTGCCCGAGGGATAGGCTTTGATGCCCGCTCAGATCGCCGCGCTTTCGCCTTTGCCGACCGCGCATGTTGCCGCAACCGCAGTCAATGCCGCGCAGGATTTGGCGCGCGCCTTGGGGGCAGGGCCCTTTGCGCAGGTGGTGCTTTTCATCTCGCCCACAGCTGATTTGGCGGCCCTCAGCCTTGGGCTTGCGGCGGAATTTGGCGATTGTCCGGTGATTGGCTGCACCACCGCGGGCGAGATTTCGGCGCAGGGCTATACCGAGGGCGAGATCGTCGCCGTGGGCTTTCCGGCCGATCTCTTCGCCTGTCAGACCCTTCTGGTGGAAGATCTGGACCATATCGACAGCGAGGCGCTGATCGGCCAGATGATCCGCTCTCGCACAGGGCTAGAGCGGGCCCGGCCCGCTTGGCGCCACGAGTTTGCTTTTCTGATGGTGGACGGGCTGTCTATCCGTGAAGACGAGCTGACCGCAGCGCTTGCTCCCGGGCTTGGGCCGATGCCGCTGTTTGGTGGCTCGGCTGCCGATGGGCAGGATTTTCGCCAAAGCTTTGTGCTGCATGCGGGGCGGTTTTTGCGCCATGCAGCGGTTTTGCTGATGCTGCGCACGCGTTGTCCTGTACAGGTGTTTAACTTGGATCATCTGGTGCCCACCGCGAAACGCATGGTGGTGACCCAAGCCGATCCCGCCCGCCGTTTGGTCAGCCAGATCAATGCCGAACCTGCGGCACTGGAATATGCCCGATTGCTGGGCAAAGACCCGACACAGTTGACCGCTTTTACCTTTGCCGCCCATCCGGTGGTGGTGCGGATCGGCGGGCGGCATCATGTACGCGCGATCCAACGGGTGGATGAAAACGGCGATCTGGTGTTCTTTTCGGCCATCGACGAGGGTCTGGTGCTGACCTTGGCCGAACCGCAAGACATGGCCGCGCATCTGCAAGACGCGCTGGCGGGGCTTTGCGCCAAGACTGCGCCCTTGGCGATTTTGGCCGCAGATTGCATCTTGCGGCGGATGGAGGCGACGGAGAAGCAAAGCTATGGCGCGGTGTCGCAGGTTTTGCGGGCGCATCGGGTGACAGGGTTTTCCACCTATGGCGAGCAGTGGAATTCGATGCATGTCAATCAAACCATGACCGGGGTGGCGATCTATCCGCCAGAGCCGGCATGAGCGATGCGCTGATCAACCCCGCCGACAGCCTTGCGCGGCAGAATGAAAAGCTTTTGACCATCGCGGCAGTGCTGATGCGGCGGGTCGAGGCGATTACAGATGACTCTGGGGCAGCCTACACGCAGTTTCAGCGCGCCGCGATGCTGGAAGATCAGGTGCGCGAGCGCACCCGCGAATTGGAACGGGCGCTGGATCTGCTAAACGCCTCGAACGCGGCCTTGGGCCAAGCCAATGCCGAAACCGAAGCCGCGCGGCGCAATCTGGCCGATGCGCTGGAAACCGTGCAGGAAGGCTTTGCGCTGTTTGATGCCCAAGATGTTCTGGTCATGTGTAATTCCAGATTTGGTATGTATCTTAATGATTTGCAAGATATTCTTAAGGCGGGACTTCACTTTGACGACTATGTCAAAGCCGTCAGCACCTCGCAGTTTTTTGTGCTGCCCGCAGGGGAAAACCCACAAGAGTGGTCAGCCAAACGCCGCCGCAGGCACCAAGAACGCCATGTGATGTTCAACGTCGCCATGCGTGGTGATGCTTGGGTGCAGGTGTCCGAACATCGCACCAGCGAGGGCGGCACGGTGATCTTGCAGACCGATGTCACCGACATCATCCGCGCCGAGCGGGTCGAGCGTGGCAAGCTGCTGGACGATCAGGCCCGGGTGATCCGCGCGACTTTGGATCATATCAACCAAGGTGTGGCGATCTTTGATGCGGCGGCCAGTTTGGCGGGGTGGAACCGCCGCTTGGCAACCCTTTTGGCGCTTCCCTTGGCGAAACTGCGCTTGGGCGATGGCTTCGAGGCGCTTTTGACGCGGTTGCAGCAGGATTTCGACTTTGGCGCAGGCATGGATGCGGCGCGGTTGCGGCTTTGGGTTGACGGGCGGCAGGGGCGGCCGGACCTGAGCTTTGAGGTGCGCCGCGCGGGCCGTGTGCTGACGGTTTTTGCGCAGGAAATGCCCGAAAGCGGCTTTGTGATGAGCTTTGCAGATGTCACGCTGGAACGCGAGGCGATTGCGGGGCTAAGCCGCGCCAATGAAACGCTTGAGGCGCGGGTGCGGGCGCGCACGCTGGAATTGGAAGACGCGCTGGAAACCGCCGAGCGCGCCAACGCCAGCCGCTCGCGCTTTGTGGCGGCCGCCAGCCATGATCTGTTGCAGCCTTTGTCTGCGGCCAAGCTGTTTTTGTCCTCCATCGAGGACAGCGCGCTGACCCCCGAGACCCGTGGCACGCTGGAAAAGGCGCATAACGCGCTGATCTCTGTCGAAGGGATTTTGGACGCGCTGCTGAATATCTCGAAACTGGAAAGCGGTAAGCTGGCGGTGACGGCGGTGCCGGTGCGGCTTGGGCCGCTGCTGGCGCAGTTGCAGGCCGAGTTTTCGGGCTTTGCCGCTGCCAAAGGCCTGCGGCTGGTGGTGCGGCCGTCGGATGTGGTGGTCAGCTCTGACCCTGCCTATCTGCGCCGGATTTTGCAAAACCTGATCGCCAATGCGATTCGCTATACCCAGCGTGGCAAGGTTCTGGTCGGCGCGCGGCTGCGGCGCGGCCAGTGCCGGATCGAGGTTTGGGACAGCGGTTTGGGCATCCCGCCAGAAGAACAGAGCAATATTTTCAAAGAGTTCCACCGGCTGAACGCCAAGGCTTCGGCCAGCGAAGGCATGGGGCTTGGCCTTGCGATTGTCGAACGCGCCTGCGCGCTTTTGGGCCACCCTTTGGGGCTGATCAGCCAGCCGGGCCGCGGCAGTTGTTTTTCGATCGAGCTGCCGATCAGCGAAAGCCTTGCCCCCGATCGCATCGCGCCCGTGCAGCCTTCGGTGCAATTGCAGGGCCGCATCGGGTTTTTGGTGGAAAACGACGAAGACCTGCGCCGCGCCATGGGCCTTGTGCTGGAAAAATGGGGCGTCGATGTGCTTGAGGCGGGCTCGGGCGAAGAGGCGCTGGCGCTGATCGAAGAGCTGGGCATCTTGCCCGATTTCTATCTGATTGATCAACAGCTTGGCGCTGGCATGACCGGGCTTGATCTGATCGCGCGGCTGCGCGCCGATCACGGCGCTGCCGCGGTGAGGCTGGTGACGGCGGATCATTCGGCCGATCTGCGGGCACGCGCAGCAGTTGCGGGCGTGGATTTGGTGACCAAACCGATCGACGCGCCGGCGCTGCGCGCAGTTTTGGCAGCTTTTGGCCTGAGCGCAGAGGCTACGACCAAGGGCGTATAGCCGGAACGGTTTTTGCCGATTAGGCTTCGTGCAACGTGAAGAGGAATTTCTATGCAACTGATCGACAGCCGCGATATTATGGCCAGCCCAGAGGTGGTTTGGGCAGCCCTTTTGAACCCTGAAGTTTTGAAAGACTGCGTGCCGGGCTGCGAAAGCATGACGGGCAGTGCTGAAGACGGTTTTGAAGCCGTGGTGGCGCAAAAGGTCGGGCCGGTTTCGGCGCGTTTTACCGGACTTGTGAAGCTGTCTGATCTGGATATTGGCAAGGGCCTGACCATCTCGGGCGAGGGCAAGGGGGGGCCTGCGGGCTATGCCAAGGGCGGCGCCAAGGTGACGCTCGAGCCGATCGAGGGCGGCACCCGACTGAGCTACGAGGTCGAGGCCAATGTCGGCGGCAAGATCGCCCAGCTTGGCAGCCGCATCATCGACAGCTTTGCCAAAAAGATGGCCGATACCTTCTTTGAACGCTTTCAAACGGCCGTCGAAGGGCCAGCCGAGGCCGAGGAAGGCACGGATGAGACACAGAAAAAAGGCTGGTTCAAGCGGCTGATCAGCTGAACCACAGGGATGTAAAGGGAGGATACTATGACAAAGGTCACTATGGTCGTAAACGGGAAAACCGTTTCGGCAGAGACAGAGGGGCGGACCTTGTTGTCGGCCTATCTGCGCGAAGGCTTGGGGCTGACGGGCACCCATGTTGGTTGTGATACCTCGCAATGCGGCGCTTGTGTGGTGCATGTCGATGGCAAGCCGGTGAAATCTTGCAGCGTCTTTGCCCAAGATGTGGCGGGGTCGCAGGTGCGCACCATCGAAGGCATGGCCAATGCGGACGGCAGCCTTGGCGTGGTGCAGCAGGCGTTTCAAGATCATCACGGGCTGCAATGCGGCTTTTGCACCCCCGGCATGGTGATGTCTTCGGCAGCGCTTTTGGCCGAAAACCCCAAGCCCACCGAATCCGAAGTGCGGCACTACCTTGAAGGCAATATCTGCCGCTGCACGGGCTATCACAACATCGTCAAAGCGGTTCTGGCGGCTTCGGGGCAGGATGTGGCCTCGGTTCCTGCTGAATGATGTCAATCAATTCGCGGACGGTTTGACCGTATCGCATTAAGGGAGGATGGAATGCCGAAAGATCATGGCATCGGCGCCAGCGTAAAGCGGCGCGAGGATATCCGGTTTTTGACCGGACAGGGCCGCTACACGGCCGATATTAACCTGCACAAGCAGGGCTATGCCTATTTTGCACGCTCGGAAATGGCGCATGCGACGATCAATAAGATCGACACCACAGCGGCCTCGGCAATGCCTGGGGTGCTGGCGATCATGACGGGGGCTGATTTTGCAGCCATGGGCGGCAATCCGGCGGGCTGGTATATCAACAGCCGCGACGGGGCGACGATGAAAGAGCCCAAGCGTCCGGTTCTGGCGCATGGCAAAGTGCGCCATGTCGGCGACGCCTATGCGATTGTGGTGGCCGAAACGCTGGAACAAGCCAAGGATGCGGCGGCGGCGATTGATGCCGACTTTACCGAGCTGCCGGCGATTGTGGATATGGCCAAGGCCGTGGCCAACCCCGCGCACCGCGTGCATGACGAGATCGACAACAACGTTTGTTTCGATTGGGGCTGGATTGAAGACAACCGCGCCGCTGTGGACGCGGCCTTTGCTGCCGCGCCCCATGTCACCACCTTGGAATTGGTGAACAACCGTTTGGTTCCAAATGCGATGGAGCCGCGCGCCAGCATTGGCGATTACGATGCGGGCACGGGCGATTACAAGCTTTATACCACCTCGCAGAACCCACACCTGTCGCGTCTGTTGATCGCGGCCTTTGTGATGGGCATTCCTGAAAACAAACTGACCGTGATCGCCCCCGATGTTGGCGGCGGCTTTGGCTCGAAAATCTATCACTACGGCGAAGAGGCGGCGGTGCTTGCGGCCTCGAAGGCGCTGCGTCGGCCGGTGAAATGGGTGGCAGAGCGTTCGGAAAGCTTCTTGTCGGATGCGCATGGCCGCGACCATGTCACCACCATTCAGCTTGCCTTGGACAAAGACGGCACCTTCCTTGCGCTGCGCACCGAAACCATGGCCAATGTCGGCGCGTATTTGTCGAACTTTGCCACCGTGACGCCGACCTTCTTGCACGGCACGCTGATGGCGGGGCCTTACAAAACCCCGCTGGTCTATGTCAACGTCAAGGCCGTGTTCACCAACACCGCCCCCGTTGATGCCTACCGCGGTGCAGGCCGGCCCGAAGCCACCTATTCGATCGAACGCGTGATCGACAAGGCGGCAGATGAGCTGGGGCTGGATAAGGTCGAAATTCGCCGCAAGAACTTTATCACCACCGATATGTTCCCCTATACCACGCCTGTCGGACTTGTGTACGACACCGGCAACTATCAGGCGACGCTGGAGAAAATGATCGAACTTGGCGATCTGGCGGGCTTTGAAAAGCGCGCGGCTGCCAGCAAAGCCAAGGGCAAGCTGCGTGGGCTGGGCCTGTCAACCTGGATCGAGGCTTGCGGGATCGCGCCTTCGCATCTGGTTGGGGTTCTGGGCGCGCGGGTGGGTCTGTTTGATGCAGCCACGGTGCGGGTCAATGCGACTGGCAGCATCTCGGTGATGACCGGCGCGCATAGCCACGGGCAGGGGCATGAGACCGTCTTTGCGCAGATCGTGGCCGAGCGTTTGGGCATTGCCGAAAGTGCGGTGGAAATCGTGCATGGCGACACCTCGAAAATCCCGTTCGGGATGGGGTCTTATGGCTCGCGCAGCTTGGCGGTTGCGGGATCGGCCATGGTCAAAGCGGTGGATAAGATCATCGCCAAGGGCAAAAAGATCGCAGCCCACATGCTAGAGGCGGCTGAAGGCGACATCGAATTTGCCGATGGCAAATTCTCGGTTGCAGGCACTGATAAGGCGAAAACCTTTGGCGAGATCGCCTTTTCTGCCTATGTGCCGCACAACTATCCGCTGGAAACCTTGGAACCTGGCTTGGAAGAAACCTCGTTCTATGACCCTGCAAACTTTACCTATCCCGCGGGCGCCTATGCCTGCGAGGTCGAGGTGGATCCCGCCACGGGGCAGGTCGAGGTTGCGTCCTTTACCTGTGCTGATGACTTTGGCAATGTGATGAACCCGATGATCGTCGAGGGCCAAGTGCATGGCGGTGTTGGCCAAGGCATCGGTCAGGCGCTGTTGGAAAACACCATCTATGACGAGAACGGCCAGCTGTTGTCGGCAAGCTATATGGATTACGCCATGCCGCGCGCCGAGGATGTGCCGTTCTACACGGTGGATCATTCCTGTGTCACCGAATGCACCCATAACCCGCTTGGGGTAAAGGGCTGCGGTGAGGCAGGGGCGATCGGCAGCCCGCCTGCGGTGGTGAATGCGGTGATTGATGCGCTGCAACGCGGCGGCTACAAACACGTTACCCATATTGATATGCCAGTCTCGCCGTCGCGGGTCTGGGCAGCGATCAACGCTTAAGGAGGAAGAACGATGTATGACTTCGAATTCGTAAAGCCTTCGACGATTGCCGAAGCCACCAAAGCTTTGACGGCCGAGGGGGCGCAGGCGCTCTCGGGTGGTCAGACCTTGGTGCCGACGATGAAGCAGCGGCTTGCCGCGCCCGGCGTTTTGGTCTGCCTGACCGGCATCGCCGAGACCAAGGGCGTGTGCAAAGGCGATGGTGGCCTGCATGTCGGTGCGGCCACCCCGCATGCGGTGGTCGCCCGCGAGGCTGCAAGCCATTACCCGGCGCTTGCGGCTTTGGCCGGCGGCATCGGCGATCCGGCGGTGCGCAACCGTGGCACGCTTGGCGGATCCATCGCCAACAACGACCCCGCCGCCTGCTATCCAAGCGCGGTTCTGGGCTCGGGGGCGACCGTTGTCACCAACAAGCGTAAGATCGCGGCAGATGACTATTTCCAAGGCATGTTCACCACCGCTTTGGAAGAGGGCGAGTTCATCACCGAAGTGGCCTTTCCGATCCCGGAAAAGGCGGCCTATGTGAAGTTCAACCAACCTGCCAGCCGCTTTGCGTTGACGGCGGTGTTTGTCGCCAAATACGCCGACGGCGTGCGGGTTGCGGTGACAGGCGCGTCAAACGATGGCGTTTTCCGCTGGTCAGAGGCCGAGGAAGCGCTGTCAAAGGACTTTTCGGCGGCAGCCCTTGCGGGGCTTTCGGTGGATCATTCCGATTTCATCTCTGATCTGCACGGAACGCCGGCCTACCGCGGCAATTTGGTCAAGGTTTTGACCGCCCGCGCGGTCGCTGCGGCTTAAACGGCGAAAATACCGCAAAGGGCCCTGCGATTGCAGGGCCCTTTGTCATGCCGCTGTCACGCTTTGTTGCGACATCTTGGCAATATCTGGGGGTTGCGCGCTTTGGATCGCCAGATATAGTCGAGGGGTACGGGGCGGCTGCTTCCGCCCCCTGTCTGAAAAGGCGAAGGGACGGAAAGGGAGTCACTTTCGGAATGGACGGCGATTTCAGAACGCAATTTGTACGCGAACCCGCTGCGCTTCGGCAATTTCCGGCGCTGGTGCTGAATGCGGATTTTCGACCGCTGAGTTATTACCCGCTGTCGCTCTGGCCCTGGCAAGAGGCGATAAAGGCCGCCGTTCTGGACCGGGTGCAGATTGTCGCCGAATATGATCAGGTGATCCATTCGCAGCGACAAGAATTTCGCATACCTTCGGTTGTCGTGCTGAAAGACTTTGTAAAACCTCAAAAGCGCGTGGCCTTCACGCGCTTTAATCTTTTTCTGCGCGACGAATTTTGCTGCCAATATTGCGGCAGCAAGGGCGATCTGACCTTTGACCATGTGCTGCCACGCTGTCGCGGCGGCGTGACCAGTTGGGAGAATGTGGTGGCTGCCTGCTCGCCCTGCAATCTGCACAAAGGCTCGCGCACCTTGAAACAAGCCGGCCTACAGCTGGCCAAAGTGCCGCGCGCGCCCACCGCAAGCGAGATGAACACCCACGGCCGCCGCTTTCCGCCGAACCATCTGCACGAAAGCTGGATGGATTATCTGTATTGGGATGCAGAATTGGACGCTTAGGGCGACCAGACTCGGATAAACAGCATATAATTTTTGCAGCCTTTGGCCGCAGCAGCGCGCATTTTTCTTGGGCGCTGAAGAAATTTTGCACCCCTCTTGCTCGCGTCTTTGCTGTGTTTCTGCGCTGCGGCATAAAAATGCGCCTAGTTTTTTGGCATATCAATGCTGCATTGCAGAAATATCATAAAATCTAACTGATCCGATTGAACGCCGCAGTGGCTGTGCTTCCCTTGCCTTGCTCGGGTCGCATCCGAGATCGGATTTGATGCAAAGGGGTCACCCCTCATCACCAGACATTTGATGCCGCAATGGCACGCAACAGGGGAAATTGAGATGAAACTGACACGACGCGCACTTTTGGGTTCGGCTATCGCTGCCATGTCTTTGCCACGCATGGCCTTTGCTGCCGGTGAGACGATTAAGATCGGGGTTCTGCATTCGCTTTCGGGCACCATGGCGATTTCCGAGACCACTTTGAAAGACACCATGCTGATGCTGATCGAGGCGCAAAACGCCAAGGGCGGTCTTTTGGGCAAAAAGCTTGAAGCGGTGGTGGTGGACCCAGCCTCGGATTGGCCGCTGTTTGCGGAAAAAGCCCGCGAGCTTTTGACCGTGGATAAGGTCGATGTGATGTTTGGCTGCTGGACCTCTGTGTCGCGCAAATCGGTGCTGCCGGTGATCGAAGAGCTGAACGGCCTGCTGTTCTACCCCGTGCAATACGAGGGCGAGGAATCGTCAAAGAACGTCTTCTACACCGGTGCCGCGCCAAACCAGCAGGCGATCCCTGCGGTGGATTATTTCCTGAACGAATTGGGCATCGAGAAATTCGCGCTTTTGGGCACCGACTACGTCTATCCGCGCACCACCAACAACATTCTTGAAGCCTATCTGACGCAAAAGGGCATCGCCAAGGAAGACATCTTTGTCAACTACACCCCCTTTGGCCATTCCGATTGGTCCAAGATCGTCGGCGATGTGGTGGCACTTGGGGCGGATGGCAAAAAGGTCGGCGTGATCTCGACCATCAACGGCGATGCCAATATCGGCTTTTACAAAGAACTGGCCGCAGCTGGCGTGACCGCAGACAAGCTGCCCGTGGTGGCTTTCTCGGTTGGCGAAGAAGAGCTTTCGGGTCTGGACACCAGCAACCTTGTTGGTCATCTGGCGGCCTGGAACTATTTCATGTCGGCTGATACCGCTGAAAACAAAGCCTTTATTGACGAATGGCACGCCTTTATCAAAGATGACAAGCGCGTCACCAACGATCCGATGGAGGCGCATTACATCGGCTTTAACATGTGGGTGAATGCGGTCACGGCAGCGGGCACCACGGATGTTGATGCGGTCTCCGAGGCGATGATCGGGCAGAAATTCCCGAACCTCACCGGCACCATGGCCGAGATGTTGCCAAACCACCACCTGACCAAACCCGTGCTGATTGGTGAGATCCGGGCCGATGGCCAGTTTGACATCATCAGCCAGACCGAGCCGGTTCCGGGCGATGCTTGGACCGATTATCTGCCGGAATCGGCGGTGCTCGAGTCCGATTGGAAGGATCTGAAATGCGGGATGTATAACAAAGACACCAAGACCTGCGTTCAGTTGACCTCGAACTACTAAACGTGGCGGAGGGGCCTTTTTGGCCCCTCCCTTCCCAAATCGGATGACCCTATGCGCCTTTTGATCGCCTGCCTGCTGGCAGTTCTTTGTGCGGCCCCGCTGCGGGCGGAAACCGCTTTGCAGATTTTAACCGCCAATGCGGCCTTGGTGGAAAAGGCCTCGCGCCAGAGCATTGCGCCGGTGATCGACGCTTTGGCGGAAAGTGGCGATCCTGCGGCGCCTGCGGTCTTGCAGGCCTGGGGCGATAAGGGCCTAGGGCTGCGCAAGGCCGATGGGGCGTTCTTTCTGATCTCGCCGGATGCTGCGGGCTATGCGCTGCGGGATCTGACAGGGGCAGGGGTTGGCACGGCCGCCAAATCCGAGATGATTGAATTGAAACCCAATGCTGGTGTGCGGGCGATGATTGCGACCGCGCTGGTGCAATTTACCCTGTCTGACCCCGATCCTGCCAAGCGCCAAGCGGCGCTCGACTCGATTGCCAAAGACCCCAAGCCCGAGGCGCTGGCCCCTTTGCGCGCAGCGATCGAAGGCGAGGTGGATCTGGCTTTAAAGGCACAAAAGCAAAGGCTTGAGCGGTTGCTGACGCTGCGCTTTGATGCAGAGACGGCGGCACGGGTGGCGGCGATCAACAGCTTTGGCGCCGATCTGGGCTTGGATCTGCGCGGCGCGCTGAACCCGCTGCTGGCGGTGAAACGCGCGGCGGCCGCGCAAGCGCCCGAAGGCAATATTGCGCGGCAATTGCAAATCGGCCGCGATCTGACGCAAACCCAAGCTTACGAGCTTTTGGTGGCGCAAGAGCTTGCCCTGCCACGGCTGACCATCGAGGCCGAGCGCGAGACGCTGATCGCCAATATCGCGGACGGCATGGTTGGCGGCGTGGCGCTGGCCGATCTCAGCGATCAGGCCGCGCGCGACCGCGCCTATCTGGCCTTGGTGGCCGCAGGCAAGGCGCGCCCGGCCAAGACCGAAGCGCAGGCCAAATCCGTGGTCGATGATTTTGGCTATTACGAGGTCTATCTGGAACCAGACCCGGCTGTGACCACCGCTGCCGAGGCCGCGCTGCGCAAGATCGGCTATAAGGTCGCGCTGATGCAGGCTGCGGATCTAAGTTTGGACGCGCTGTCGCTGGCCTCGATCTATTTTCTGGCAGCCATTGGGCTTGCGATTACCTTTGGTGTGATGGGGGTGATCAATATGGCGCATGGCGAGTTTATCACGCTGGGGGCCTATACCGGCTATGTGGTGCAGCAATTTGTGCCCAATTACACCGCCTCGATCCTGATTGCGCTGCCCTTGGCCTTTGCTGTGACCTTTGCCGCAGGCGTGGCGATGGAGCGTTTGGTGATTAGACATCTGTACAAACGCCCGCTTGAGACCCTGCTTGCGACCTTTGGCATCTCGATCGCCTTGCAGCAGATTTTGAAGAATGTCTTTGGCACCCAAGCGCGGCCCTTAACCTCGCCCGCTTGGCTTGATGGGGCGTTAAGCCTGAATGATGTGGTCTCGATCAGCTATATCCGCATCGCGATCTTTGTTCTGGCGCTGGTGTTTTTGGGCTTTATCCTTTGGCTGATGAAGCGCACGCGGCTGGGGCTTGAGGTGCGGGCGGTCACGCAAAATCCGGCGATGGCGGCCTCGATGGGGATCAATCCTGACCGCATCAATATGCTGACCTTTGGCATCGGTTCGGGCATTGCAGGCATTGCGGGGGTGGCGATTGGGCTTTTTGCCAAGGTCACCTCGGAGCTGGGATCTGACTATATCGTGCAATCCTTCATGACGGTTGTGGTGGGCGGGGTTGGCAATATCTGGGGCGCGCTTGCCGGGGCAGGGATGATCGGTGGCTTGCAAAAGCTGATCGAGTTCATGAACCCGTCAAACACGCTTGCCGCACAAACCTATATGATTTTGTTCATCATTTTGTTCATCCAATTCAGACCGCGCGGCATTATCGCCCTGCGTGGTCGCGCGGCGGGGGATTGAGCCATGCGGATCACACGCGCGACTTATGTGTTTTTGATCAGCCTGATTTGCCTGACCTTGGCCGCAACGGTTTTGGCGCAGGCGGGGCTGATGTCGACCTCTTTTGTCAAGACCTTGGGCAAGACGCTGTGCCTGTGCATCGCGGCCTTGGCGATGGATCTGATCTGGGGCTATGCGGGGATCCTGTCCTTGGGCCATATGGCGTTTTTCGCGCTTGGCGGCTATATGATCGGCATGTGGCTGATGTATGCGCGCACCGCCGAGATTGTGGTGGCCTCGCTTGCCAATAGCCCCTTGCCTGCCACGGCGGCAGAGCTGGAGCAGGGCATTGCCTCGCAGATTTTCGGGGTGGTGGGGGCCTCGGATCTGCCCGCGATCTGGGGCTTTGCCCATAGCCTGCCGCTGCAATTGCTGCTGGTGGTGGCGGTGCCGGGGCTTTTGGCGCTGGTGTTCGGCTGGCTGGCGTTTCGCGCACGGGTGACGGGGGTGTATCTGTCGATCCTGACCCAAGCGATGACCTTGGCGCTGGCGCTTTACCTGTTTCAAAACGACAGCGGTTTGCGCGGCAACAACGGGCTTTCGGGCCTGCAAAACCTGCCGGGGCTCGAGGCTGTGGGGCAAGACCGCTTGTCGTTGTGGTTCCTTTGGGCCTCGGCACTTGGTTTGGGGCTGTGCTATCTGGGGCTTGCTTGGATCGTTTCGGGCAAGTTCGGCTCGGTCATTCGCGCCATCCGCGATGACGAGGCGCGGGTGCGGTTTCTGGGCTATTCGGTGGAAAGCTACAAGCTGGTGCTGTTTGCGCTGACGGCGGTGATCGCAGCGCTTGCGGGGGCGCTTTACTATCCGCAAGCCGGCATCATCAATCCGGCCGAACTTGCGCCAATGGCCTCGATCTATCTGGCGGTTTGGGTGGCGATTGGCGGGCGCGGGCGGCTTTATGGCGCGGTGATTGGTGCGGCTTTGGTGTCTTTGCTGTCAAGCTGGTTCACCGGCGGGCGCGTGCCTTCGCTGCCGCTTGGCTTTGGCACCTTGAACTGGGTGGATTGGTGGCAGGTATTGCTTGGGCTGGCCTTTGTTGGGGTGACGCTGTTTGCGCCCAAAGGCATTGGCGGGCTGTTTGACCGTTTGGCGGGCTTGGGTCGGCCTGACCGCAAAGGCGCGCCGCTGGGGCCGGATGCCGGAGCTTTACAAGAACGCGAGGCGGTGGAATGAGCGCGCTGTTAGAAGTTTCGGGCGTCACGGTCAGCTTTGACGGTTTTCGCGCCATCAACAACCTGACCTTTTCCATTGGCCCGGCCGAATTGCGCGCCATCATTGGGCCGAATGGCGCGGGCAAATCCACCTTTATGGATATCGTCACCGGCAAGACCCGGCCTGACAGCGGATCGGTCACCTTTGGCGAGAAATCGGTGTCTTTGCTGAAACTCTCTGAGGCTGACATCGCGCGGGCGGGCATTGGCCGCAAGTTTCAGCGCCCCACGGTGTTTGAAGATCAGACGGTGGCCGAGAATCTGACGCTTGCGCTGAAAGCCGCGCGCAGCCCTTGGCGGGTGCTGGGGTGGCGCGCCAAGCCCGCCGATCTTGCGCGTGTGCAGGCCTTGGCCGCACAGGTGGGGCTGATCGATCATCTGCCGCGCAAGGCGGGCGAGTTAAGCCACGGCCAAAAGCAATGGCTGGAAATTGCGATGTTGCTGGCGCAAGAGCCGCGGCTGTTGTTGGTCGATGAACCTGCCGCCGGCATGACCTTGGCCGAGCGCGAGCGCACCACAGCGCTTTTGACCGAGATCGCCAAAACCCGCGCGGTGGTGGTGGTCGAGCATGACATGGATTTCGTGCGCCGGCTGAATTGCCGCGTCACCGTGCTGCATGAAGGCGCGGTTCTGGCCGAAGGGTCTTTGGACCATGTCACCAAAAACAAAGACGTCATCGACGTCTATCTGGGGCGGGGATAATGCTGAAAGCCAAGGGAATTACGCTGCATTACGGCGGCTCGCAAATCTTGCACGGCATTGATTTTGAGGCCAAAACCGGCGAGATCACTTGCGTGATGGGCACCAATGGCACCGGCAAAACCAGCCTGCTGAAGG
>CAJXWJ010000055.1 GCA_913062925.1 uncultured Pseudorhodobacter sp.
CCGCTTGAAGAAACCATGGGCGCGCTGGATCAAATCGTGCGTTCGGGCCGCGCGCTTTATGCCGGTATCTCCAGCTATAACGCCCAGCGCACCCGCGAAGCCTATGCCATCCTCAAACGCCTCGGCACGCCCTTTGTGATCCATCAGCCCAGCTATAATATCCTCAACCGCTGGATCGAAACCGATGGGCTCAAAGACACCTTGGCCGAACTGGGGCTCGGCTCCATCGCCTTCGTGCCGCTGGCCCAAGGCATCCTGACCGATAAATACCTCAACGGCATCCCCGCAGGCAGCCGCGCCACCCAAGACAAATCGCTCGATCCCGCGGTGGTGACCAAAGCCTTGGCCTCGGTGCGCAAACTCAACGACCTCGCGCAAAGCCGCGGCCAAACCTTGGCGCAAATGTCCATCGCTTGGGTGCTGCGCGGTGGCGGCATCACCTCCGCGCTGATCGGTGCCTCCAAAGCCGAACAGGTCATCGATTGCGCCAAAGCCATCGACAACCTCGACTTCACCGCCGAGGAACTCGCCCAGATCCAAGCCATCGCCGAGGAAAAAGACATCAACCTCTGGGCCCAATCCTCAAACGCCTAAGGCTTTCATCTTGGCCTAAATATCCCCGCCGGAGGCTTCAACAGCTCCGGCGGCGGCCCCCCGACAAGCCCCTCAGGCCCGCTTCACACTCGCCGTGACATAATTCACCGACAGATCGCGCGCCGAAACGCTCCATTTCCAGCTGATCGGATTAAACACCATGCCCTTGCGATCCACCGGCTCCAGCCCTGCGCCCGTGATCAGCGCATAAAGCTCGTCTGGCGTGATGAACTTGGCCCAGTCATGTGTGCCCTTGGGCAGCCAGCGCATCACCCATTCCGCGCCAATAATCGCCATGGCAAAGCTTTTGGCATTTCGGTTCAGGGTCGAGCAGATCATCAGCCCGCCCGGCCGCAAAAGCTGCTGGCAGGCGGTCAAATAGCCCAAGGGGTCGGCCACATGCTCGACCACTTCCATATTCAGCACCACATCAAACTGTTCGCCCGCTTCGGCCATGGCTTCGGCCGTGGTGTGGCGATAGTCGATGCTGAGCCCCGATTGGGCAGCGTGGATCTGCGCCACCGGTATGTTGCGCGGGGCGGCATCGGCCCCCACAACCTCGGCCCCCAGCCGCGCCATCGGTTCTGACAGCAAACCACCGCCACAGCCAATGTCCAAGATCCGCAAGCCGGCAAAGGGCAGGGCTTGGGTCAAATCTCGATCAAATTCGGCAGCGATCTGGCTGGTGATGTAATCCAAACGACAGGGATTCATCAGGTGCAGCGGCTTGAATTTGCCTTCGGTATCCCACCATTCGGCGGCCATTGCTTCGAACTTTGCCACCTCGGCGGGGTCGATTGTATTGGTTTTTTGCATCGGAACTCCTTGCGCACCGGCTTTTGGCGGCGCAGTCTATGACCAACATATAGGACGATTATGGACCATAGATCAGGTCAAAAGCGCGCAGTTGAATATCTTTACCCGCCGGTCGACCCCTTCGACCAGCGCGTGATGGATATGGGCGATGGCCACCGCATCTATGTCGAGCAATGTGGCAACCCGCAGGGCATTCCGGTCTTGGTCTTGCACGGCGGTCCGGGCGGTGGGTGCAGCCCACCGATGCGGCGCTATTTTGATCCTGCAATTTACCGCGTTGTGCTGTTTGATCAACGCGGTTGCGGCCGCTCGCGGCCCTTGGCCACGGTCGAGAACAACACAACATGGCATTTGGTCCGCGATATCGAATCGATCCGGCAAGCCTTGCAGATCGAGCAATTCGTGGTCTTTGGCGGCAGCTGGGGTGCGACCTTGGCACTGATCTACGCCATCAGCCACCCCGCGCGGGTGCGCCATATCGTATTGCGTGGCGTCTTTTTGGCAACCCAAGCCGAGCTTGACTGGTTCTATGGCGGCGGTGCTGCCGCCTTTTACCCCGAGCTTTGGGCCCGCTTTGTTGCGCCGATCCCGCCAGACGAACGCGGCGATCTTATTGCCGCTTATCACCGCCGCCTGTTCAGCGATATCGCGATGGAAGAGCAAAAAGCCGCCCGCACTTGGGCCGCTTGGGAAAATGCTCTGGCCTCGGTGCAAAGCTTTGGCTTTGTCGGCGATGGCCCATCTGACTATGCCCGCGCCTTTGCTCGACTTGAGAATCACTACTTTATCAACGCAGCGTTTTTGGAAGAAGATGGCTGGATCTTGAAAAACCGCGGCCGCATCGCGCATATCCCCGCCAATATCATCCAAGGTCAGTTCGATATGATCTGCCCACCGGTCTCGGCGCATAAGCTGGCCAGTGGCTGGGACAAGGCAAAGCTGCAAATCATTCCGATGGCAGGACATGCGCTGTCAGAGCCGGGCATAAGCGAGGCTTTGGTGGCGGCGATGGATGCTTTGCGCTAACCCTTGCATCTGCTGTGGTTCCAGCCTATATGGCTTTTAACAGCTGCTTCAGGGTCCAAACCTGAAGCTACCGCAAGTCACATACGGGCCTGTCGGCCCGTTTTTTGTTTTTAGGACACCATGTCTGATCTGATCGCCAAAACCGCTATGGATCGTCGCCTTGCCGATATCGTCACGCCTGTGATCGAAGGCCTGGGCTTTGAACTTGTGCGCATTCGCCTGATGGGCGGAGCCACCCGTACGTTGCAAATCATGGCCGACCGCCCCGATGGCGGCATCGTTGTCGATGACTGCGGCGAAATCTCGCTTGCTGTTTCGGCAGTGTTGGATGTCGAAGACCCGATCGAGGAAAACTTCGTGCTCGAGGTTTCTTCGCCCGGGATCGACCGTCCACTGACCCGTCTGAAAGACTTCGAGATGTGGAAAGGCTGGGAAGCCCGCATTGAAACCACCGAGCTGATCGACGGCCGCCGCCGCTTTAAAGGCATGTTGGCGGGTGTCGAGGGCGAAGAAGTGCTGATCGAACTGGATGATGGCGCAGAACCTGTGACGATCGGCCTGCAATTCGATTGGCTGTCCGATGCCAAACTGATCCTGACCGATGATCTGATCACAGAAATGCTGCGTCAGAAAAAGGTCAGCGGTGCCTTTGACGAATCAGAGTTTGACGAAATCCAAGAAACCGAGGGCGACGACAGTGATGACGCGCCCGAAGCAACCAAACACTAGGACCGGAGACTTCCGATGGCGATTACTTCTGCAAACCAGCTTGAACTTCTCCAGACCGCCGAGGCTGTCGCCCGCGAGAAGATGATTGATCCCGAACTGGTGATCCAAGCGATGGAGGACAGCCTCGCGCGGGCCGCCAAGTCGCGCTACGGCGCCGATATGGATATTCGCGTCAACATCGACCGCAAGACCGGCCGCGCCACCTTTGCGCGCATCCGCACCGTTGTGGGCGATGACGAGGTTGAAAACCACCACGCGCAACTGACCGTCAAGCAGGCCAAAGACCACCTGAAAGACCCAAGCATCGGCGATGAGATCATCGACGAAGTGCCGCCGGTTGATCTGGGCCGAATCGCTGCGCAATCGGCCAAGCAGGTGATCTTGCAAAAGGTCCGCGAAGCCGAGCGTGATCGTCAGTATGAAGAATTCAAAGACCGCAAGGGCACGATCATCAACGGTCAGGTCAAGCGCGAAGAATATGGCAATATCATCGTCGATATTGGCCGTGGCGAAGCGATTCTGCGCCGCAACGAAAAGATCGGCCGCGAAAGCTATCGCCCGAACGACCGTATTCGCTGCTATATCAAAGATGTGCGCCGCGAGGCCCGTGGCCCGCAGGTGTTCTTGTCGCGCACCGACCCGCAGTTCATGGCTGAATTGTTCAAGATGGAAGTGCCAGAAATCTATGATGGCATCATCGAGATCAAGGCCGTGGCGCGTGACCCAGGCTCGCGCGCGAAAATCGCTGTGATTTCTTTCGACAATTCGATTGATCCGGTTGGCGCTTGCGTCGGTATGCGCGGCAGCCGTGTGCAGGCTGTTGTGAACGAATTGCAGGGCGAGAAAATCGACATCATTCCGTGGAACGCTGATCAGGCGACCTTCCTTGTGAACGCGCTGCAACCTGCCGAAGTGTCGAAAGTTGTGATCGACGAAGAAGCTGGCAAGATCGAAGTCGTGGTTCCAGACGAACAGCTGTCGCTGGCGATTGGCCGCCGTGGTCAGAACGTGCGTCTGGCCTCGCAACTGACCGGCCTTGATATTGATATCGTGACCGAAACCGACGAATCAGCCCGCCGTCAGGCAGAATTTGCCGAACGCACCAAGCTGTTCATCGACGCGCTGGACATCGACGAGATGATGGCGCAGCTGCTGGTGGCCGAGGGCTTTACCAATCTGGAAGAAGTCGCCTATGTCGAAATCGACGAGCTTTTGTCGATCGACGGCTTTGACGAAGGCACCGCAGGCGAGCTGCAAACCCGTGCCCGCGAACATCTGGAAGCCGCCAATACCAAGGCGATGGAAGCTGCGCGTGCAATGGGCGTTGAAGATAGTCTTGTGGAATTTGAAGGCCTTACCCCCCAAATGCTGGAAGCGCTTGCGCTGGATGGCATCAAGACGCTGGAAGATTTCGCCACCTGCGCCGATTGGGAACTGGCTGGCGGTTGGACCACAGAAAACGGTCAGCGGAAAAAGGACGAAGGCGTTCTTGAGAAGTTTGACGTTTCCTTGGAAGAAGCGCAAAATCTGGTCATGACAGCTCGGGTTATGCTGGGCTGGGTCGATCCAACCGAATTGGCCTCTGCCGAAGTGGAAGAGATCGACGAAGAGGAGGCCGAGGCCTGATAGAAGGGCTCGGGGAATACCTTGACACGCGGTGGCCGTGAAAAACTACTCGACGATCCGGAACGCAAATGTATTGCGACCGGGGAAGTTCAGCCAAAAGCGGGTCTGATCCGCTTTTGTCTGGGGCCGGATGACTTGGTGGTGCCCGATATTTTGGGGCGCCTTCCGGGACGAGGATTCTATGTCACGGCAGAGCGTGCAGCGATTGATAAGGCGGCGAAAAAGGGCCTGTTTGCCCGCGCCGCCCGTCAGCCAGTGAAAGTGCCAGACGATCTGGCCGATCTGGTAGAAGCGCTGATGCTGCGCCGTGTGATTGACCTGATCTCTTTGGCTCGCAAGGCCTCGGGGGCCGTTATGGGCTATGAAAAGGTCAAGGACTGGCTGCAAAAGGACAAAGTTCGGGTGCTGATACAGGCATCGAACGGGTCTGAACGCGGCAAAACGAAACTGCGCGCGCCCGACGGCGACAAGAGCTTTATTGGCTTTCTGTCTGCCGAGGAAATGGGTTTGGCTTTCGGGCGCGAACGTGCGATACACGCCGCGCTTGCGGCTGGTGGACTCACGACGCGTGTTGTAGAGGAAGCGGCAAGGCTTTCTGGTTTGCGTTTGCAAATTGAAGAGCAGGATGGCGGCGAGACCGCCTTGAAGGATACGTAGGACGCATGAGCGATACAGACGGCAAAAAACCCCTCGGCCTGGGTGGCGCACCTCGTTCCGGTCAGGTGAAGCAAAGCTTCTCCCACGGCCGCACGAAGAGCGTTGTTGTAGAGACCAAGCGTAAACGCGTGGTCGTGCCGGTGGCAAAGCCGGGCACGCCTGGCGCCCCAGCGGCTGCCGGAACGGCATCCCATCTGGGTGACCCTTCCAAGCGGCCCGCAGGCATCACCGATGCCGAGATGGAACGCCGTCTGGCGGCGCTTCGTGTGGCCAAGGCCCGCGAAGCCGAAGACGCAGCCCGCCGCGCAGAAGATGATCGCGAGCGTGAAGAAGAGCGCGCCCGCAAGCGCGACGAAGCCGAAACCAAAGAGCGCGAAGAGCGTGAACGTGTTGAGGCTGCGCGCGTCAAAGCCGCAGAAGAAGAGCGTCTGCGCGTCGAAGCTGCCGCCGAGGCCGCTGCCAAAGCGGTTCAGCGCAAAGCTGACGTCTTGGGCACCAGCCGTCGTCAGCCCGTACAACCCGCAGCGGCTGAAAAGCCTGCCGCCGATGGCCGTCCTGCACGCAACGCAGCCCCTGCCGCACCTGCGGTCGATGATGCGATTGCCCGCGCACCGATGGGTGCCAAGCCCGGCCTTGCACCAGCACGCAACAAAACCGACCGCGAGCGCGAAGAGCGCGAGCGCAATGCCAAAGCCAAGGCCGGTGACGAAGGTCGCCGCTCGGGCAAGCTGACCCTGAACGACGCGCTTGCAGGCGAGGGCGGTCGTACCCGCTCGATGGCTGCGATGAAGCGCAAGCAGGAAAAAGCCCGCCAAAAGGCGATGGGCTTCGGTAACAAACCTGAAAAGCAGTTCCGCGATGTGCAACTGCCCGAATCGATCACCGTTTCTGAACTTGCAAACCGCATGTCGGAACGGGCTGCGGATGTGGTCAAAAGCCTGATGAAAATGGGCATGATGGTCACAATGAACCAAGCGATCGACGCGGATACCGCCGAACTTGTGATCGAAGAATTCGGCCACAAAGTCGTGCGCGTGTCGGATGCGGACGTTGAACAAGCCATCGAACAGACCAAAGACGCTGTCGATGATCTGGAAACGCGTCCGCCTGTGATCACCATCATGGGCCACGTTGACCACGGCAAAACCTCGCTTTTGGATGCTTTGCGCAAGGCAAATGTGGTTCAGGGCGAAGCCGGCGGCATCACCCAGCATATCGGCGCCTATCAGGTTGTGACCGATAAGGGTCAAAAGCTGACCTTCCTTGACACTCCCGGCCACGCTGCCTTTACCTCGATGCGCTCGCGCGGGGCTCAGGTGACGGATATTGTGGTGCTGGTGGTTGCAGCCGATGACGCGGTTATGCCGCAAACCATCGAAGCGATTGCCCATGCCAAGGCTGCCAAAGTGCCGATGATTGTGGCCATCAACAAGATGGACAAGCACGGTGCCGATGCAACCAAAGTGCGCACCGATCTGTTGCAGCATGAAATCGTTGTCGAAGCGATGTCTGGCGATGTGCAAGACGTTGAAGTTTCGGCGAAAACCGGCATGGGTCTGGACAATCTGCTAGAGGCCATCGCGCTTCAGGCCGAAATTCTGGAACTGCGCGCCAACCCGAACCGCAATGCCTCGGGCGCAGTGATCGAAGCCAAGCTTGACGTTGGTCGCGGCCCGATTGCGACCGTTCTGGTGCAAAACGGCACGCTGAACAAAGGCGATATCTTTGTCGTCGGCGAGCAGTGGGGCAAGGTGCGGGCTTTGATCAACGATAAGGGCGAACGCGTTGACCATGCAGGCCCCTCGGTTCCGGTTGAAGTGCTTGGCCTTTCGGGCACGCCTTCGGCAGGTGACACGCTGAACGTGGTGGAAACCGAAGCGCAGGCGCGTGAAATCGCCGATTACCGCGCCAAATCCGCCAAAGACAAGCGCGCCGCGATTGGCGCTGCAACGACGCTGGAACAGCTGATGGCGAAAGCCAAAGCCGATCAAGACGTTGCCGAACTGCCGATCATCGTCAAAGCCGACGTTCAGGGCTCTGCCGAAGCGATCGTGCAAGCCTTGGAAAAGGTTGGCAACGACGAGGTGCGCGTGCGTGTGCTGTCTTATGGCGTGGGCGCGATCACCGATACCGACGTATCTCTGGCCGAAGCCAGCAAATGCCCGATCATCGGCTTTAACGTGCGGGCAAATGCTTCGGCACGGAACTCGGCGCATCAGAAGGGGGTCGAGATTCGTTACTATTCGATCATCTATGATCTGGTTGACGACATCAAAGCCGCTGCCTCTGGCCTGTTGAAAGCCGAGATCCGCGAAACCTTCATCGGTTATGCGCAGATCAAGGAAGTGTTCAAGGTCACCGGCATTGGTCAAGTTGCAGGCTGCTTGGTCACAGAAGGCGTTGCACGCCGCTCGGCTGGGGTGCGTCTGCTGCGCGACAACGTCGTGATCCACGAAGGCACGCTGAAGACGCTGAAGCGCTTCAAGGACGAGGTCAAAGAAGTGATCTCGGGTCAAGAATGCGGTATGGCGTTTGAACGTTACGAAGACATCCGCGCAGGCGATGTCATCGAGATCTTTGAGCGCGAAGAAGTTCAGCGCACACTGGCCTAAGCAAAAACTGTCAGAAATACAGAAAGGCCGGAACGTGTTCCGGCCTTTTTCTATGGCGTCAGGGCGTTAAACCAGTTTGGTTTTGGTCACCGGATAGCCGACGAAGGTTCTCTCATCGACCTTGACCATGATCTTGCCATCGGCCATCTGGCCCACCAGCAGCCCCTGGATCGAGACACAACTTCCAACAGTAATCGTCCGCAGCATATTGCCCCCAAAGCGATGTTTACGGCTTTAGGCTAAGAGCGATTCCTTAAAAATCACACAATATTTAAGGCGAATTTAAGGCGCAAAAGGATAAATTGCGCGGGTTACAGCCAGTCGCGCAGGATCGGAATCAGCGGCAGATCAGCGGCGGGCATCGGATAATCGCGCAGGTTTTGCGGCCGCACCCAAGCCAGATTTTGGCCCTCTTGCGGGGCGGGAATACCCTCCCAGCGGCGGCAGGCAAACAGCGGCATCAGCAGGTGAAAATCGTCATAGCTGTGGCTGGCAAAGGTCAGCGGTGCGAGACAAGACTGCCATGTATCAATGCCAAGCTCTTCGCGCAGCTCACGAATCAGCGCGGCCTCGGGGGTTTCGCCCAGCTCGACTTTGCCACCAGGAAACTCCCACAGACCGGCCAAGGATTTGCCTTCGGGGCGCTGCGCCAAAAGCACCCGCCCCTCGGCATCAATCAGGGCAACGGCAACAACCAGAACCGTCTTCACGAGCGGTAATCGGCGTTGATTTCGATATAGCGATTGGTCAGATCACAGGTGAAGACCGAGCGTTTGGCGCTGCCAAGCCCCATATCAACCGCAATCACCAGCTCGGGCTGCTGCATATAGGCCGCACCCTCTTCTTCCTTGTAGTCAGGATTGCGCCAGCCGTCCTTGGCGACCAGAATATCGCCAAACTTGATCGACAGCTTGTCACGATCTGCCGCCGCACCCGCCTTGCCAATGGCGGCAACGATGCGCCCCCAATTCGGATCTTGCCCCGCCACCGCGGTTTTCACCAAGGGCGAATTGGCAATCGCAAAGGCCAGCTTTTGTGCGTCAGCGTCGCTGGCCGCCCCTGTGACCCGTACTTCGACGAATTTGGTGGCCCCTTCGCCATCGCGGATCACCTGATGCGACAGATCGCGCATCACGCCGTGCAACGCGACCTCAAAGGCCTTAAGCGCAGCCCCCTTCAGCTCTGCCGCAGCCGATTGGCCGGTGGCCGCCAGCAGCAGCGTGTCAGAGGTCGAGGTGTCGCTGTCCACCGTGATCGAGTTGAAGGTCGTATCAACGTTGCGCGACAACAGCTTTTGCAGATTGGCGGGCGAGATTTTGGCATCGGTAAAGATATAGACCAGCATCGTCGCCATATCCGGCGCAATCATGCCCGAGCCTTTGGCGATACCGGCAATCTTGATCTCGCCACCCTCGCCCTGCACCGTGGCGGCGGCACCCTTGGGGAAGGTATCGGTGGTCATCATTGCATGAGCGGCCATCTCGATGGCATCTTCGCGCAGGCCGGCCACCAGATCGGGGATCTTGGCGGTGATGGTCTCATAGGGCAAAGGTTCGCCGATCACGCCGGTCGAAGAGGAAAACACCCGCGAGGCGGGCAGGCCAAGGGCTGCGGCCACAGCCCCCGTCACCTCGGCTACAGCGATGTCGCCGATCTTGCCGGTAAAAGCATTGGAATTGCCAGAGTTGACCACAATAGCCGCCCCTGCGCCCGCCGGAACCTTCATCGCCAGCTTGTCCTGACAATCGCGCACACAGCCCGAGCGCGTGGTCGAGCGGGTGAACACGCCTGCTAAGGCAGTCCCCGCAGCCAAGCGCACCAGCATCACATCCTTGCGGTTATGATAGCGCACCCCGGCCTCGACAGCGGCAAATTCAACGCCGGCAATCTGCGGCAGCACAGGAAAACTTGCGGGGGCCAAAGGAGAAATCGGCTTGGCTTTTTTCACCACAACCGTCGCAGCCGGCTGATAAGACATCAGCGCCTTAAGATCTTTTTTCAAAGCCTTGGCTTTCGACTTCCAGTCTTTCTTTCCCATTATAGCCCCCGCATTTCGTGGTTATTTGTCCAGCAACTTAGCGTCGAGAATCAGCTTGGGGTCCAGCCCCTCGCCGGGTTTTTCGATTTTAGCAGCATCGGTCAGCGCCTTTAGGTGATCTTCTACCGCAGTTTGCTCGATCTGCGAGGCCAATTCGGCGCGCAGATCATCCAGAGTTGGCTGCGAGGCGACGCGGGTTTCCGAGACCAAAATCAAATGCCAGCCAAAATCAGATTTGATCGGGCCTTCAACCTCGCCAATCTTTGCTGCGACAACGGCATCTTCGAAGGGCTTGACCATCGCGCCCAGACCAAACCAGCCCAGATCACCGCCATTGGCCCCCGACCCTGTATCTGTCGAATTCGCCTTGGCAACCGCCGCAAATTCGGCACCGCCGGCAAGCTCGGCCTTCAGCGCATTGGCCTTTTCTTCGCTATCAACCAAAATATGCGCCGCGTGATATTCGGTAGAGGCCTTTTGGTCCTTAAAGCGCTCGTCATAAAGCGCCTGAAGCTTTTCATCGGTCACAGCGCTGGTGACAATCGGGGTCAGGGCAGCATTGGCCAGATAGCTGCGCCGGTCATTTTGCAACTGCAAGGTGTCTTTCTTGCTCAGGGTCTCGCCAACCGATTGTTCCAGCAGGGTTTGCTGCACCAATTGATCCAAAATGCCTTTGAACAGCGCCTCGGCAGGCAGGGTTTTATACTGCTCGGGCAGGCTGTCATGCGCGACGATCATATTGCCAAGGGTGATCGTGGTGCCGTTCACCGTCGCGATAACCGTATCTGCTGAAGGCTCCTCGGCCAGAACCGGACCTGCAAGACAGGCAGCAAGCGCTGCTCCTGCCAAAAACCGCATCGCTTTTGCCATGTCACACTCTCCTGATCGTGCCGCGCACCCGCGCGACGTTGACTATGTTGGGCCTAGCCCTTACATCGCACGGGTCGCGTGTGATGCAGGCAGCCTACCCTGACGCCCTTCTAAGGAAGCCGCGCCGAGCGAGCAAGCCAGAGCCTCACACGATATTGTAATATCGGCCAGGCGGAGAAAACATGCTGGGTCTTGGAACTGTTGCGCGCAAAATTTTTGGAACGCCGAATGATCGCATGGTCAAATCGGTGCGGCCTTTGGTGGCAAAGATAAATGCACTCGAGCCCGAATTCGCGGCTTTGAGCGATGAGGGGCTTATTGAAAAGACCGCCGCCTTCCGGCAGCGGGTGCAAGAGGGCGGCGAAAGCCTAGAGGCGCTTTTGCCCGAGGCCTTTGCCAACTGCCGCGAGGCCGCGCGCCGCGCTTTGGGGCTGCGCGCCTTTGATGTGCAGCTGATGGGCGGGATTTTCCTGCACCAAGGCAATATCGCCGAAATGCGCACCGGCGAGGGCAAGACCCTTGTTGCAACCTTTCCGGCCTATCTGAACGCGCTGACGGGCAAGGGCGTGCATGTTGTCACCGTGAACGACTATCTTGCCAAGCGCGATGCTGAATGGATGAGCAAAGTCTACGGCGCCTTGGGCATGACCACCGGCGTGGTCTATCCCTATCAAGACGCTGCCGAGAAAAAGACCGCCTATCAGGCCGATATCACCTATGCCACCAACAACGAGTTGGGCTTTGACTATCTGCGCGACAATATGAAGGCCACTTTGGAAGAGATGTCGCAGCGCGGCCATAACTTTGCGATTGTGGACGAGGTCGACTCGATCCTGATCGACGAAGCGCGCACGCCGCTGATCATTTCCGGCCCCAGCCAAGACCGCAGCGATCTTTATGTGCAGGTTGATCGGCTGATTCCGCTGTTGACCGAAGAGCATTTCAAGCTGGATGAGAAGACTCGCAACGTCACCTATTCGGAAGACGGCAACGAGTTTATTGAACAACAGCTGCACGCAGCAGGGATTTTGCCCTCCGATCAATCACTGTACGAGCCTGAAAGCACGACAATTGTTCACCATGTCACGCAGGCCTTGCGCGCACACAAGCTGTTCCAAAAAGATCAGCAGTATATCGTGCGCGACGACGAGATCTTGCTGATCGACGAATTCACCGGCCGCATGATGAAAGGCCGTCGTTTGTCAGACGGGCTGCATCAGGCGATTGAAGCCAAAGAAGGCGTGACGATTCAGCCCGAGAACGTGACGCTTGCCAGCGTGACCTTTCAAAACTATTTCCGCCTTTACAACAAATTGGGCGGCATGACCGGAACGGCCTCGACCGAAGCCGACGAATTCATGGAAATCTATAAACTTGGCGTGGTCGAAGTGCCAACCAACCGCCCGGTGCAGCGCAAAGACGAAGATGACGCGGTTTACCGCACATCGCGCGAGAAATTCGAAGGCGTGGTCAAAACCATCCAAGAGGCCCATGCCAGCGGTCAGCCGATTCTTGTGGGCACCACCTCGATTGAAAAGTCGGAATATCTGTCAGAGCTGCTGAAAGCTGCGGGCATTGAACACAACGTCTTGAATGCGCGTCAGCACGAACAGGAAGCCCAGATTGTGGCCGATGCCGGCAAGCTGAACGCCGTGACCATCGCCACCAATATGGCAGGCCGTGGCACCGACATCAAACTTGGCGGCAATGTCGAATTCAAGGTAATGGAAGCTATCACCGCCGACCCGCATTTGCACCCAGACGAGGTGCGCGCGCGGGTAGAGGCCGAACATGCCGCCGATGAAGAGGCCGTAAAGGCCGCAGGCGGTCTGTTTGTCTTGGCAACCGAACGCCACGAAAGCCGCCGCATCGACAACCAGCTGCGCGGCCGCTCGGGACGTCAGGGCGATCCGGGTCGGTCGTCGTTCTTCCTGTCGTTGGAAGACGATCTGATGCGGATCTTTGGCTCGGAACGGCTGGACAGCGTGCTGTCGAAACTGGGGATGAAAGAGGGCGAAGCCATCATTCACCCTTGGGTCAACAAATCGCTGGAACGCGCGCAGGCCAAGGTAGAAGGTCGCAACTTTGACATCCGCAAACAGCTTTTGAAGTTTGACGATGTGATGAACGACCAGCGCAAAGCAATCTTTGGCCAGCGTATGGAAGTCATGCAAGCTCCTGATATCGAAGAGATCGTGCAAGACATGCGCCATCAGGTCGCCGAAGACCTGACCACCAACTACATGCCACCCAAGGCCTATGCCGCGAAATGGGATGTTGCGGGCATGCATGAGGCCGTGTCGGAAAAGATGGGCATGGATCTGCCGATCGCCGATTGGGCCGCCGAAGAGGGTACCGATCAGGAAACCATTCTGGAACGGCTGATTGCGGCCTCGGATCAGATGATGGCGGAAAAGGCCGAGGGCTTTGGCCACGAGTCGATGCGCACCATCGAAAAGCAACTGCTGCTGCAAACCATCGACACCAAATGGCGCGAGCATTTGCTGACCCTGGAACACCTGCGGTCGGTCATCGGCTTTCGCGGCTATGCGCAGCGCGATCCGCTGAACGAATACAAGACCGAAAGCTTTGCGCTGTTTGAATCGATGCTGAACTCTTTGCGCCAAGATGTGACGCAAAAGCTGTCGCAGATCCGCCCGATCACCGCCGAAGAGCAACAGCAGTTGATGCAGCAATACCTCGCCCAGCAACAGGCCGCGGCAGGCCCAAGCGTTGCCGCCACAGCCGCGCCCCCCGTTGTCGCAGCCGCGGCAGCGCTGGCTGGATTTGACGCAGCCGACCCCACCACTTGGGGCAATCCCGCGCGCAACGATGAATGCCCCTGCGGATCGGGCGAAAAGTTCAAGCATTGCCACGGTAAGCTTTGAATTAATCCTTTGCTAGAAGCCCTGTCCGCGCCGCAATAGCGCCGCGGACAGTCTGCCTGATTTGGGTAGCTCTGACGTTGGTCAGAGGTATCAAGGCGGGCGTCGCGTGCTGTCAATCATCACCTATAGCGTTGATCCAGCGGACAACACGCTGCCGCGCATTACCGATTTTTTCTTTGCGCCAAGCGTCGCGGGTTCGGCTGGCATGCTTTATTCCAGCACGCGCTACAGCGGGGTTCTGGCCTCGTGGAGCCTTGCTGGCCCTGCGCTGAAAGCCTTTGACAGCACCTCACTGCTCCGGCCAGATGCAGCGGGGGCGGTGGCACAAATTGGCGCGATGCAAATCGGCAGCAACAGCTATCTGCTGACCGGCGGCGGGCGCGGGGGCGAGATGATGCTGCGCGCACTGAACCCCGATGGCAGCTTTGGCCTGATCACCAATCTTGGCTATCTGACGCAATTCTCTGGCGACCTGATCGGTCTGCAAGCGGTAAGTTTGGCCAATGGCACCACCGCCGTCTATGGTGGGATCTTGAACAAAAGCGGCATTGGCAGATTAAGCTTTGACCAAGGTGCGCATGTCACTGCCACCGGCCTTACAGCTGACACCAACACGACCTACGCAGACCGCGTGGTGGCCTTGGCCCAAGCCACCGTTGATGGGCAAACCTATCTGTTTTCCGCCAGCACCGAGACATATTTCACGGCACCCGGCATCACCGCTTGGGCCGTTGGTGCCACGGGCAGCCTGACCGCCAGCGCAAATATAGACGCGGCCACTGGCCTGTGGATCGCCACGCCAACCGCACTTTCGGTGGCGCATCTGGGGCCGCAGACCTTTCTGATCGCCGCTGCGGCGGGCACAGGCTCGCTTACGGTGATGGAGGTCGGCAGCGGCGGCAGTCTGCGGGTTGCTTCGCATGTCTTGGACACTCTGGACAGCCGCTTTGCTGGGGTGACAGCGCTTGCAAGCCTCGATCTGGGCGGGCGCAGCTATGTTGTTGCGGGTGGCGCGGATGATGGCATCACCGTGTTTCAACTGCTACCGGGCGGCAGGCTTCTGGCGCTTGCGACTTTGGCCGATACCGATCAGATCGGGCTAGCAAAGATATCGGCTTTGGATATGCGCGCAGCGGGTGATGGCTTTGACATCTTTGTGGCAAGCAGCAGCGAACTGGGCATAACCCAGCTGCATTACGCTTTGGGCGCGCAGGGGCTTGTACAGCATGCGGCCAATACGGGAGGCAGCTTGCAAGGCGGTGGCGGCGAGGACACGCTGTTCGGCTGGGGCGGCAATGATGTGATCGACGGTGGCGCGGGCAATGACATCATCGCCGATGGTGGCGGCAGCGATCTGATACGCGGCGGTCTGGGCGCGGATATCTTTCTGCTCAGTGCCGATGGTGCCGCCGATACAATCGCCGATTTCACCCCCGGACAAGACAGGCTGGATCTCTCCGCTTGGCCTATGCTGCGCAATCTTGGCCAGTTGCAGATCACAAGCACCGCGACTGGTGCGGTGATCCGGTTTGGCGACGAAACACTTACCCTGCTCAGCGCCTCGGGCCAGCCCATTCACGCCGCAGAGCTAAATTGGAGTGATCTTTATAATTTAGATCAAATCTGGATGGATACCGGCGCACCGATTGATCCCCTGTTCAGCACAGCGCCTCCAGACGACATTCTGGGCACCGAGGCAGGCGATGTTTTGCAAGCTTTGGGCTCTGGCGTGCAGGTTTTCGGGCTGGCGGGGAATGATTCGATCACTTCCGATGTCGGGTACGCCACGTTGTTCGGAGGCGCCGGCGATGATCGCTATTTCGTTTTTACCGCAACGGACCAACTGCGCGAAACCGCGGGCGAGGGCTTTGACCGCGCCTTTGCCGCCGTCGATTACAGCCTAGCTGCTGGCCAAGAGATCGAGCTTTTGGGAGCGATAGACGGCGGTGCCACAGATGCGCTAAACCTGACAGGAAATGAGCTAAGTCAAACGCTTATTGGCAATGCCGGCGCAAACACATTGAACACTGGCGGCGGTGGCGCAGATATTCTGCGCGGCGGCGCGGGCGATGACATCTATTTTGTCTACAATTCGAATGACCGCGTCTATGAGGCAGCGGGTCAGGGTTTTGATCAGATTTTCACCTACGCCCATTTTGCTTTGGTCGCCTTTCAAGATGTCGAAGTCCTCTCTGTCGCCGACACGGCTGCCACCACCGCGCTTAATCTCAGTGGCAATTCCTATTCGCAAACCCTTATTGGCAATGCTGGCAGCAATCGCTTGTCATCGGGGTTGGGCAGCCCCGATACGCTGATCGGCGGCGCGGGGGATGACATTTACTACGTCTATAACGCTCTGGATCAAGTGCGCGAAGAAATTGACCAGGGCTTTGATAGGGTTTTTACAGCGCTCAATTATACGCTTACGGCGGGACAAAGCATAGAAGTCCTCGGCGCAATGTCAGCGGCAGCGACAACAGCGCTTAATCTTACGGGCAATGCCTTGGCGCAGACAATTATCGGCAATGCTGGCGCTAATATCCTAAGGTCGGGAGCGGGTGCCGCAGATATCCTGATCGGCAGCGCGGGTAATGACACCTATTACGTCTCGAATGCTGGCGATCAAGTGCTGGAATCCGCAGGCAACGGGCTGGATCGGGTCTTTGCCGCAGTAAATTACATTTTAACGGCCGGTCAGGAAGTTGAACTTTTGGGAGCAGTAAGCGCAGCCTCCACAGATCCGCTTACTTTAACAGGCAATGAAAAATCGCAAACGATCATCGGAAATGCAGGTGATAACGTGTTAAGTTCAGGAGGGGGCGCGGCCGATACAATGCTGGGCGGCGGCGGCAATGACACCTATTATGTCTGCAACCCCTATGACCGCGTTAATGAGAGCCTCGGCGCAGGCAATGATCATGTTTTCACCACAGTCACCTATGCTTTGACGGCAGGCCAAGAGATTGAGATGCTTTCAGCGGCAAACTTAGCCTCGACCGCCCCACTTTACCTATTTGGCAATGCGTTTTCGCAAACGATCATCGGCAATGCTGGCCAAAACCGCCTGTCCTCGGGTGAAGGCGCGCCGGATATTCTGATCGGAGGCTTGGGCCATGATACCTATTATGTCTATAATATAGGGGATCAAACCATCGAAGACCTAAGTGGCGGATTTGACAAAGTTTTCAGTGCAGTAAATTATCGTCTGACGGCGGGTCAATCTATAGAGCTTTTAGGTGCCATAAACGCCGTGGCCACAGACCCACTTCAATTAACCGGCAATGAGCTTTCTCAAACCATCATCGGAAATGCCGGTGATAACATCTTAAATACTGGAGGCGGCGCCGCAGATGTGCTGCGCGGCAGCTTGGGAAACGACAGCTACTACGTTTATAATATCTATGATCGTGTTTATGAAAATCGCGGTGAAGGCATTGATCACATTTTCACAACAGTAAATTATGCTGTTGCCCCAAATCAAGAAGTTGAATTTCTTTCAGTTGCAGATCCGAATTCAACATTTACAGTCAACATGTCTGGCAATTCATTTTCCCAAATCATTACTGGTAATTCAGGAAATAACACAATTTCTACAGGTGGCGGTTCGGCCGACACCCTAATCGGTGGCGCGGGGAATGATATTTATTATCTTTATAACTCAGCAGATCAGGTGGAAGAAACACTCGGAAACGGCTTTGACCGAATTTTCACAGCGGTGAGCTATGCCTTGGCGCAGGGTCAAGATATTGAAATGTTGTCAGCGACCAGCGGCCCAGCAACCGCTCAAATAAACTTGTTCGGCAATGAACTCTCCCAGCGCATCATCGGAAATGCAGGATCCAACATTATCGATGGTGGCGGCGGTTCGGATCTTTTAACTGGCGCTGCGGGAGCGGACAGCTTCATTTTCAACAGTCCTCCGACAAATAACGATGTTGTAACCATCACAGATTTTGAGCCAAGCATTGATGTTTTGATGCTAAACACAAATAGTTTTAATGGACTTCCAATTGGATCTTTATCCACCGCGCAATTTGAAGCCAATTCAACCGGTGAAGCCACAAGCGAGACCGTTAGATTTAGCTATGACACTGCCACGGGAAAGCTTTGGTACGACCCCGACGGAAACGGCCAAGCCTCACCTTTTCACTTTGCAGACTTAAGCCCTGAACTGGCCCTTTCGAACGCAGATTTTCTAGTTTTTTCATGACTCTAGCCGATCCGGAAACTATGCGCTGAAAAATAGTCAAGAAATTTAGGGTTTGTTAATGTCGCAGGCCTAGCCTGAGTCGTAACAATTTTAGTTTCCTAATGTGATTTTAATCATGCAAAAATTTTCTCTCGAAACTGCAAAGATCGCGATTATTGGGCTTGGCTATGTCGGCCTGCCGCTGGCTGTTGCCTTTGGCGCCCACTATCCTGTAGTGGGCTTCGACATCGACGCAACCCGGATCGCTGCACTGCGTGAAGGCCGCGATTCAACGCTGGAAGTTAGCAGCGAAGAAATACGGTCGGCAACTCACCTAAAGCTCTCTCAAAAAATTAACGATCTCCGGCACTGCAATATCTATATCGTCACCGTCCCCACACCGATTGATGCACACAAAAGGCCTGATCTGACGCCCCTTATCTGTGCCAGTGAAATGCTTGGCAAAGTGTTGAAATCGGGCGATATTGTGATTTACGAAAGCACTGTATATCCCGGCGCGACGGAAGAGATTTGCTGTCCAATCCTAGAGCGCAGCTCCGGCCTAATCTTTAATGAAGAATTTTTTCTTGGGTATAGTCCTGAACGCATTAACCCGGGCGACAAAGAACATAGTCTCAAAAACATTCGGAAAATTACTTCCGGTTCCACTCCAGACTCGGCTGACTATATAGATCACTTATATAGCAGCATCATAACCGCTGGGACATATCGAGCCGAAAGTATCAAAATTGCAGAAGCTGCAAAAGTGATCGAAAACACGCAGCGTGATTTGAATATCGCTTTGATAAACGAGCTTGCAATAATCTTTAACGCCTTAGGGCTCGACACCGACGCCGTCCTGAACGCCGCGTCGACAAAATGGAATTTCATGCCATTCAAGCCAGGTCTTGTCGGCGGCCACTGCATTGGGGTCGATCCGTATTATCTAACGTTTAAGGCAGAATCTATAGGGTATCATCCTGAAATTATTCTCGCGGGTCGGCGTTTAAACGACAGAATGGGTGCCTATATTGCGGGCCAGATGATCAAAGCAATGATCAAGCGCGGCATTGAGACATATAATGCGCGCATTTTAATTATGGGACTATCGTTCAAAGAAAATTGCGCAGACTTACGAAATACGAAAATCATCGACATCTACGCCGCACTAAAAGAATATGGAATTTTCGTCGATATCTTTGATCCATGGTCGGATCCAAAGGAAGCAAAAGAAAAGTATGGCTTAAATTTAGCAGAAATACCTCAGCAAAAAGAATACGACGGAATAATTATAGCGGTTTCACACCAAGAGTTCAAACAAATGGGTTCTCTAAATATAAGAGATTTCGGCAAGCCAAATCATATTCTTTATGATCTGAAGCATATATTTAAAAAATCAGAATCTGACCTGCGGCTCTAGAAAATCCAGATATAATTATTGGCTTATAAACCTACAATTTGTGATAATCTGTTAAATCAACTTTGGTTTAACCACTTAGAGTTCAAAATTTTGAAAGACGGCCTTAATCTACTATACAATCTACTGTTTCGCCTCGCATCTTCAGGCGGGCCCGTTTTCTTGACCATTACACTCACAAAAAGTCTCCCTATTGAGGAAACAGGGAAGTTTTTCAGTGCCCTAGTTGTTTTGAACGGGCTATCAATCCTGTTGCAAGCTGGTCAACCACTTCTCCTCATTCGAGAGTTGAAGGGTGGCAACTTGCCAAAGCCCACTACAACAAAAATTTTCTGCACCACATTCTCGAACATAATGATTCTATCAATTTTGGCAACGGCAACACTTTTCTGCCTATCAAAAACATTTCTTGAACCGACCGATCCATTTGCGTGGATCTGGACCCTGCTTATCCCCACAACAACCATTACGCAAATTTCATCATTTTATAGAGGCATTGGCAAATCGAATAAGGGGGGATTACTCGAAGCTGGGATAATTTCGACGCTTACATCTTTTTACATATGCATCTTCCCGCAATATGATGCATTTTCAGCATGGTACATCATGACAGCCATTGCCTGGTTTATCATGCTAGTAACATTTACTTACTTAATCTACTCAATAGAAATCCGACTGAATCACCTGAAAGGCGCAGCAGAAAATTTTAGAGAAGCATATAAGTTTTGGATCTTAACAACCCTAAACTACCTCTCGCAATGGGGAGGGGTTATTTTAATAATATTTTTGAAAGAGGATTCTGAAATTGCAATTATTAACGCGGTTTTGAGGTTATTCACGCCACTGCAGTTCATTGTGTCATCTATCGACTTATATCTAGCTCCGAAAATTTTCAGAGTTTCAAGCCAAAACCTCTTACAGCTCAGAAATTTTGGCCGTATTTGTGGACTTATACTGGCTACACCGTACGCAGTATTGCTAATTTTTCGACCGCATCTATTGCTTGATTATTTTTATGGAAATCTTGGTAATATTCCCATAGAATCAATAAATATATTAATGGCGACTGGAATTATACAGATAGCCATCGGACCCCATGGCATCTTATTGAATATGCTGGATAGGGAAGGCGTTGTACTTCGTGCAGCAATCGTACGAATATTCGCGAAGTTTTTTCTGATTTTAGTACTCAACCAGACCAATCAAAATTTAGACTTTTATTTAGCATTCTCACTTAGCACTTTAGTACAGTCAACTTACCAGTGGCATTATGCAAAAGCTTCAAGAGTTCCAATTGGAGATCAGAAGATGATACATTTTTTGTACAGGGCGGGGTGTATTTTTAAAGTACTGACTAAAATCAGGCGCTTAATAGAAGTAAAATCCGCAATAAACCAGGGTATGACTGTCGGAAAAGGCACCAGATTTGTTGGGCGTCAACAATTTGGAACTGAACCATACTTAATCACAATTGGGAGCAATTGCCTCATTGCGAACGGCGTCACATTTATAAATCATGATGGCGCTATACAGGTGCCTCTAATTAAGAGAGGATTTAATTTCGTAGATATTTACGCAAAGCAATCACGTTTTGGCCGCATTAGGATTGGAAATAACGTCTTTATTGGCACGGGAGCGACAGTACTTTTAGACACTTGCATTGCTGACAACTCAATAATCGGCGCTGGTGCTATCGTCCGAGGTAATTTTCCAGCTAATTCTGTAATATGTGGAAATCCAGCCAAAGTCGTACAGAGCCTCTCGAGCTATGAAGAAAAGAATGCAGGAAAAATATTTCAGCTTGCCAATCAGACGCGAAAATCTAGCCGAAAAACACAAATTATGATAAACACATTGCAGAAGTAGTAGGCTCTTTTATTTAGCCAAAAGACATTCGCGACTCACATTATGAGAGCAGAAATATTAATATGATTAAAGTCACTCACATTATCACAGGCCTCAATCGCGGCGGAGCTGAGCGCACATTA
>CAJXWJ010000056.1 GCA_913062925.1 uncultured Pseudorhodobacter sp.
CACCGCTTCGGGCGACCAAACCCCACCCAGATCAAGGCCGGGAAGCCGCGCAAGATGCGGCATCCAGCGCTGAAACCCGGTCTCGTCGGGCTGCGACCCTGTCGCCAAGATCACCACCTCGGCCGGATGTGCGGCGATTTCGGCCTCATCCAGATAGCAATTCAGCCGCAGCGTGACGCCAAGCTGGGTGAATTGCCGTTCATACCAATCCAGCAAATCCAAAATCTGCGCCCGTCTGGGCTGCAAACCGGCCAGGCGAAACTGACCGCCAATCAGGGATGAGGCTTCAACGATTTCAACATGATGCCCCATCTCAGCCGCTGCCCGCGCGGCCTCTAGACCGGCGGGGCCCGCGCCAACCACCAAAACCGACTTTGCCACAGCGGCCGCAACAAACCGATCGCCGCCCCATTCAAATTCGCGCCCAACCGAAGGGTTGATCAGACAGGAAATCCAGTAATCGCGGCTTCTGCGCCCCCAACACATCTGATTGCACGAAATGCAGCCGCGAATATCCTGCACCCGTCCTTCGGTGGTTTTGCGCGCCAGATGCGGGTCCGCAATCTGGCCGCGCACGATCGAGACCAGATCCGCTTGGCCACTGGCAAGGATGGCTTCAGCGTTTTCCGGTGTCCGCACGCCGGCTTCTGATGTGATAACCGCATGTTTTACAACGGCTTTCAACTGTTCGGTCAGCGGCGTTGTCAGCTTTTCGCCATGGGTGAACGGCGGGATAATGCCTTCAAACTCCAGATAGCTGCCATAGCCGCAGGTGACATAATCCAACTCTCCGGTCGCATCGTGTAAAGCGATGATTTCACAGAGGTCTTGCGCCGAAAGCGTCACCGAATAGGCGGGGGAATAGCTGATCGCCAAACCGATGATAAAGTCTTCGCCGCAGGCGCTGCGGATATTTTCGATCAGCATCCGCGAAAATCGGGTGCGGTTTTCCAGACTGCCGCCCCATTGATCGGTGCGGCGATTGCTCCAGGGGGTCCAGAATTGATCCAGCAGGGAATGATAGGCGGCCCAGACCTCAACCCCTTGAAATCCTGATTTTTTCGCGCGGATTGCTGCGGCAAGATGCGCCTCGAGCAGTTCCACTATCTCGGCCTCGGTCATCTGGTGCGAGCCGTCGGAGTCGTGATAGCTTGGCCCGCCCGAAGGCGACCAATGCGGCGCAAAGCTCAGGTCGGAATCGCCATGCGCACCGATGTGATAAAGCTGCTGACAAATCACCGCGCCAGCCTGTTTAACCTTTGCGGTAATACGCTGAAAATGCGGGATAATCTCGTCAGAGCTGTGCAAAAGATTGCCGCGCGTCAACACCCCTGTGGCATGCACCGGCACCGGTTCGGTCACGATCATGCCCGCGCCACCCAGCGCCCGTTCCAGCAGATAGGCCTCCATCCGCGGCCCCGGCAGGCCCATATCCGACATGTTGTTGGTATGAGCGCCAAAAACGATACGATTTCGCAAGATGTGGTTGCGCAGTTTAAGCGGTGCAAGCAGGTGGCGATGCTGGGTCATGCGATCCTCCGGTTGCCTTAGCCTAGAGCCAAGGTCCGATCCGGCGTGAGCCATCAGGGCGACATTTCACAGTCTGGAACCGCCACTCTGTCCGCCAAACTTCGCGCCATCAAGGGGCGGATTGCACCGCAGTCTGGCCCAAAATCATCATCTGCGCCCTAAGATCGTCCAAGGATGTATCCGTCAGCCCTTTGACTTGGAAGTTTTTGCGGATCAGGGCAAACCCAAAAAGCACCGCCAACAACATAGCTGCCTTTTCCTCAGCACGCACACCCCCCAGTTTTTCGGCAAGGGGCGTCGCAATCCCTTGCTGCACAAAAGCGCGGATTTTATCGCCCATCACGGGATCAAGTACATTTGCCAAAAGCAGTGTGAAAGGGTTCACCAAATCGGTTTGCGGATTATAGGGCTGGGTAAAACTTTCGACGGCCTTTTCCAGAAGGTTTTCGCGATCACAGGCAAGAACGTCCCAAGCTGGAATATCGGCCAGCGTTGCTTCGAACAATCCCTGTTTGCCGCCAAAATAGCGCGAGACCAGTGCCGCATCGACCCCCGCCGCACCGGTGATATCGCGCACCGAGACGTTCGAATACCCCCGCGTCCAGAACAGGGCGCGTGCTGCCTGTAGCAGTTTTTCTTTGGTCGAAGGTGTCTTTGTCATGGGTTCTGTTTAGGGGGTTTGAAAATGGTGGTCAACATATGTTGACAGCCGACATTTAGGTCTTTAAAGAGGCGTCAACACTTGTTGACAACTACTGGAGAAGAGCATGTCAAATACCGCCCTCATCACCGGCGCATCTTCGGGCATTGGCATGGAGTTTGCGCGATACCACGCGCAAAAAGGCGGTGATCTTGTGATTGTAGCCCGCCGCCAAGCACCACTCGAGGCGCTGAAACGCGAGCTTGAGGCGGCCCATGGCGTGCAAGTGACGGTGATCGCTCAAGATGTTGGCTCATCCGAGCAGGCGACCGACCTTTTCAAGGCGGTGAAAGCCAAGGGGATCGACGTCGATATCCTGATCAACAATGCTGGCTTTGGCGGCTTTGGTGGGTTTTTGGACCGCGATCTGGCGAAAGACCAAGCCATGATTGATCTGAATATCGCGGCACTTGTAAGCCTGAGCCATCATTTCGGCAAGGACATGAAGGCGCGAAACGGTGGCAAGATGTTGCAGGTTTCCTCCACCGCCGGTTTTCTGCCGGGGCCCTATCAGGCGGTTTATTACGCCACAAAGGCTTTTGTAACGTCGTTCAGTCAGGCGATTGATCAAGAGTTGCGCAAAGACGGCATCACCTCGACAGCACTTTGCCCGGGCCTTGTTCACACAGAATTTGTCGCCTCTGCTGATCTTGAAGGCACTGGTCTTGCAAAGCAAAAAGGCGCGACAGCGGCCTCTGTCGCCAAATGCGGCTATGATGCGATGATGAAGGGCGCGTTGATTGCGATAAATGAGCCGAGCCTGTCCTTCATGATGAATTGGTTAATCCCCTTCTTGCCGCGCCGCAGCGTGCTGAAGATGATCGAAAAGATGCAGACCAAATAATCGCGGCAATTGAGCGTCCCCACTCCCCGTTAGGACCGCATCTTGCACCACCGTCAGGCTCGGCAGGTGCAGAATGGTTTGAACAGGGTCGTCAAGGACCCTCGTTACGACTGAGAGAACTTCCGAGGGGGCAGGTCAGTTGCGCTAGCGAATTTTAAGCAATCTGAGCATTGATAGGCTGACGCAAACAGGCGTGTCATCCAAAAATCTAACCCGCGTGCCTATTCTGCACCCAAGACCGCTTGCCGCGTAGGGTCTTACCCTAAGGGCGGCCAGCGCAGGGCAGCTATTGCACCGCTTGCGCCTTGGCGGCCAGCAGTTCGCGTTGCAGCTCGACCTCTTCATGCGAGCGGGCTTTGGACAGGCCCGCCAGCAGCAGATAGGTCGCGGGCGTCAAGTAAAGCGTTGAAATCGCGGCAAAGCCCAAGGCCCCCACCACCACGGCCCCCATGGCTGCGCGCGCCTCGGCCCCGGGCCCTGCGGCCAGCAAAAGCGGCAGCGCACCCAGAATGGTTGACAATTTGGTCATCATGATCGGGCGCAAGCGCACCTGACTGGCCTTTTCAATCGCCGCGCGCACGCCGTAACCCTCGTCTCGCAGCTGATTGGCAAATTCCACCACCAAAATCCCGTTCTTGGCCATGATGCCGACCAAAAGCACCAGACCGATCTCGGAATAAACGTTCATCGACCCGCCGGTCAGCAACAGCGCAAAGACCCCGCAGGCCATGCCAAAGGGCACCGTCACCATGATGATCGCGGCCGAGACAAAGCTTTCAAACTGCGCCGCCAGCACCAGCAAGATCACCAGTGCGGCAAAAGCAAAGGTCGTGGCCATGCCATTGGCGTTCTGGCCAATCGTCGCGGCCTCGGCCATCGGCATGATCGCGACGCCCTCGGGCAGCTTGCCTGCAAGCGCTGCCAGCGCCTGCGCATAGCCATCGCCAATCGCAAAACCGTCGCTCAGCGAGGCGGTGATGGTGATCGCGCGCTGTTGTTGTTCGCGCGACAGCGCCGGGGCCGCCGCCGATTCCTTCACAGTCACAAAAGACGACATCGGCACAAAGCGCCCATCGGTGGTGCGGGCAAAGATATTGGCCAGATCGGTCGGATCATTCACCGGCTGCATCGTCGATTGCAGATAGACCGGATAGGTGGTGTCGCCCAGATTGATCGTGCCGACCGATTTGCCATCCAGCATCGATTGCAAGGTGGTGCCCAGACCGCTGACATCAATCCCCAGCTGATCGGCGCGTTGGCGGTCGATCTGCACCTCGACCTGCGCTTGGCTTAGATCATAGCTGCTGCGAATATTGCCAAAGCGGGCCTCGGCCGACAGCGTGTCAACCGCCACATCCGCCGCCTTGGCCAAAGCGTCGTAATTGTTGCCCACCAGCGCAAATTGCAAACCATTGCCACCGCCGCGCACGCCCAAGGAATTGGGCTGCACCGCAAAGGCCCGCACCCCCGGCACCTGAGCGATCATCGCATTGATGTCAGCGGCAATCGCCTGCTGGCCACGGCTGCGCTGATCTTCGGGCACCAGCCCAATAAAGATAAAGCCGCGGTTGGTGCTGCCGCCAAATCCGGTGATCGAGAACAGGTTCTGCACCTCGCCGCTGGCCTTCAGCGGTGCCATCAGCGCCTCGATCTTGTCCAATTGCGCGTTGGTATAGCCAAGGCTTACATTCTGCGGCGCCTGCACGATCAGGAAGATCGCCGAGCGGTCTTCGGGCGGGGTCAGCTCTTGTTTCAGGCTGGGATAGGCGAAAAAGGCCGCTGTCGCAAACAGCCCCGCCGCCAGCAAAACCGCCAAGGGCACCTGCAAGGCGCCGTGCAAAGACCGGCCATAGGCCCGCGTCAGCGCGCCGCCCAACCGGTCCAGCGCGCCGATCTTCTCAGAAGGGGTCTGCGTCAGCGCCTTGGCCGCCATCATCGGCGTCAGCGACAGCGCCACCACAGTCGAGACCATAACCGCAATCGCCAGCGTAAAGCCAAACTCGCGAAACAGCCCCCCCACCTGCCCCGGCAGGAAGGAAATCGGCACAAACACCGCCACCAGCGTGGCCGAGGTTGCCAGCACCGCGAAATAGACCTCTTGCGTGCCCATCACAGCCGCGGCCCGCGCGCCCATGCCCTGCCTGCGCAGCCGCACGATGTTTTCCAGCACCACAATCGCGTCATCCACCACCAGACCCGTGGCCAAAACCAAGGCCAGCAGCGTCAGGATATTGATCGAAAACCCCGCGAGATAGATCCCCGCCAAGGCCCCCGCAAGCGCCACCGGCATCGAGATCGCAGGAATAAGCGTCGTGCGCCAATCGCGCAGAAACAAAAAGATAATTGCCGTCACCACCAGCACAGAGATCACCATCGACCGGATCACCTCGCTGACCGCGCCCTGAATAAAGATCGCGTCATCTGAACTGACCGCAATCACCACCCCTGCGGGCAAGATCGGGCGCAGCTCGTCCAAGACCTTATGGATGCCTTGCGAGATCTGAATGGTGTTGGATTGCGCTTGGCCGATCACCGACAGGCCGACGCCGGTCTTGCCCTGCGCCTTGATCCTTGTGCCCGAGGGGTTGGCGGCCAGAAACACCGAGCCGATATCCTCTAGCCGCACGCCGTCTTTCAGCGTCAGCGCGGCGATTTGTTCGGGGGTCACCACTTTGGAGGTGGCGCGCACGATGATGTTTTGATTGGTGGCGTTCAGCGTGCCTGCGGGGGTATCGACCGCAACCAAGGCCAAGGCTTTGCTGACATCGGCCAAGGTCATGCCGCGCGCGGCCAAGGCGGCGGGGTTGACGTCAACGGTGACAATCTGCGCCGCATCGCCTTGCACCTGAATATCGGCCACCCCTGCAACCGCGCGCAGACGGTCCACCACCAGCGCATTGACCAGATCAGTCAAAGGCCCCAGCGACATGCTGTCCGAGGTCACCGCCAAGCGCATGATCGCTTGGGCGTTGCTGTCGGCCTTGACCACCACCGGCGTGCCCGCATCATCGGGCAGATCACGCACCGCGCGCGACAGCGCATCACGGGTATCGCTGGCCGCGACATTGATATCGACATCGGCCGAAAACTCGACCGTGGTGCGGCTGGATCCATAGCGCGAGCTGGACGACACCCCCGTCACCCCCGAGACCCGCGCCGCAGCGCCTTCGATCACCGCTGTGATCTCGGTATCCACCGATTGCGCCGAGGCGCCGGGGTAATCGGTGGAAATCGTCAGCACAGGGCGGCTGACATTGGGCAATTCTTGCACCTGCGTGCCCATCAGCGCCGCAGCCCCCGCCACCAGAATGATTGCATTCAGCACAAAGGCCAGCACCGGACGGCGCACGAATAAGGACGCAAGTGCAGCGCCTTGCTGGCTTTCAGATTTTGCCATGCCCCGCGCCCCCCTAGTTGCCAGCCGCAGCAGCGGCGGCGGCGGCTGGTTTGCCACCGGCTTTGCTGGCAGCCTCCGGTTCTGGGTCTGGCGCGCCAAAAATCTTCACCTCGGCCCCGGGTTTCAAGCCATCCAGCCCTTCGGTGACAACGCTGTCACCCGCCGCCAGATCGCCCGCCACCAAAACGCTTTCGGTGTTGCGCTGCACGATGCGCAGCTGCGCTTTTTCCACCTTATTGTCCTTCACCCGCCAGACATAGGCCCCGTCCGAGCCCCATTGCACCGACAAAGGATCAACGGTGACAAAGCTTTCGCCGACAAATTCCAGACTGACGGTCAAGGCCATCCCCGGCCGCAGGCTGCCCGCGCTGTTGTCGAGCGCGGCTTGCACGCGAAAGGTGCCACTGGCGCTGTCGATCTGATTGTCCACCGCAACCACGCGGCCCGACAGCACATCTTGCGGCCGCGCCACCGCGACCATCTGCGCAAGCGCGCCCTGCGCCACGGCACCGCTGAGCCGTTCCGGCAGCCAGAAATCCACCCGCAGCACCGAGGCATCTTCGATCCGTGCGATCACCGTTTGCGGTGTAACCTCGACCCCCGGCGTGATGTCCAAAATCCCCACCACCCCGTCAATCGGCGCGAGGATGCTGCGGTCTTCCAGATCTTGGCTGGCGGTGCGCAGGTTCAACTCGGCCACCGTGGCTGCAAGCTGCACCGCTTGGCTTTGGCTTTCGGCCACGGCCTTGCTTTTCACCAAGGCGGCGTTGCGTACGAGCGAGCGTTGCGCGTCGGCATAGGCCGCCTGCGCCTTGTCAAAGGCAATCTGCTGGCTTTGATTGTCCAAAGTCGCAATCACCTGCCCCGCCGCCACCTTGGCCCCCGAGCCGATCAGCACCGCCGTGACCTGACCGCTGCCCTTGGGCAGAACCGTCACCGCAGATTGCGCCGAAGCCGTGCCCAGCGCCGAAACCCGGCTGTTCAAAATCTCGGTTCCGGCAGGTTTCACCACCACCGTGGCCACCCGCGGCCCACGCCCGCCCCTGCCGCCCGCAGCGGCACCTGCCGGCGGCTTGGCCGCACCGGCCGCTTTGCCCGCGGCTTGCGACGCGCCCGCAGCGCTTGGCTCGGCACCAATGCCCCAGCGCGCCAGCATCTGCCCCGCACCCGGAAAGAACGCGAGCCACAGCCCCGCCGCCACCGCCAACACAACCAGCAACGCCGCACCCTGTTTGAACCCTGAACGCACGTTTTCCTCCAGCTCTGCCCTCAGGCAAACATAGCATGATCAATGGTTCCGCCAAGCTGGCCCGCAGCTTTTGCGCACCTTATGCCTTTAACGTGGCAGCCAAGCGTTTCTGTCGCCAAAGACACCAGATGTCGCGCAAAGAAAAAGCGCCCCGAAGGGCGCTTTTTATTGGTCCAGAAAGCTGCGCAGCTTGCGCGAGCGGCTGGGGTGTTTCAACTTGCGCAAAGCCTTCGCTTCGATCTGGCGAATGCGTTCGCGCGTCACGCTGAACTGCTGGCCCACTTCTTCCAAGGTGTGGTCGGTGTTCATGCCGATGCCAAAGCGCATCCGCAGCACACGTTCCTCGCGCGGGGTCAGGCTGGCCAAAACCCGCGTCGTGGTTTCTTTCAGGTTTTCCTGGATGGCGCTGTCCAAAGGCAGGATCGCATTCTTGTCTTCGATGAAATCGCCAAGCTGGCTGTCTTCTTCGTCGCCAATCGGGGTTTCCAGCGAAATCGGCTCTTTGGCGATTTTCATCACCTTGCGCACCTTTTCCAAAGGCATTTGCAGCTTTTCTGCCAATTCCTCGGGGGTTGGTTCGCGGCCAATCTCGTGCAGCATCTGGCGGCCCGTGCGCACCAGCTTGTTGATCGTCTCGATCATATGCACCGGAATACGGATGGTGCGCGCCTGATCGGCGATCGAGCGGGTAATCGCCTGACGGATCCACCAAGTCGCATAGGTCGAAAATTTATAGCCGCGACGATATTCGAATTTATCCACCGCCTTCATCAGGCCGATATTGCCTTCCTGAATAAGATCAAGGAATTGCAAACCACGGTTGGTGTATTTCTTGGCGATCGAGATCACCAGACGCAGGTTGGCCTCGACCATTTCCTTTTTCGCCTGACGCGCTTCTTTCTCGCCCTTTTGCACCTGATTAACAATGCGGCGGAATTCCGAGATATCAACGCCGATATAGGTGCCGACCTGCGCCATCTCGGCGCGCAGCTCTTCAACCTTTTCGCGCGACCGCTCCAGCAGCGCCTGCCAGCCGCGCCCCGATTTTTCCGCCATGCGGTCCAGCCAGGTTGGGTCCAGCTCGTAGCCTTGGTATTCTTCGATAAACTCGCGGCGGTTGATACGGGCCGCATCGGCCAGCTTTACCATGCCCGAGTTGATCGACATGATCTTGCGGTTGATGCCGTAAAGCTGGTCAATCAGCGCTTCGATCCGGTTGTTGTGCAAATGCAGCGCATTGACCAAAACCACGATCTCCGAGCGCAGCTTTTGATAGGCGGCTTCCTCGGTCGACGAAAAGCGGTGCTTTTCCGACAGGGTCGCCGACATCCGCAGATCCTGCATCTCGGCCAGCATCGCGTAATCGCTGGCGATCTGGTCCAAGGTTTCCAGAACCTTTGGCTTCAGCGCCGCTTCCATCGCGGCCAAAGACATCGAGGCGCCATCCTCGTCGTCGTCATCCTCGTCGCTTTCGCCGCGCATCAAAGGATTGCCGTCGGCATCCAGCTCAGGCTCGGCCACGGCAACAGGTTCAACCCGCCGCGGCGTGGCGCTGATCGGCACCGACCCCAGATCCGAGCCGACGATCTCTTCATCGCCTTCCAGCGAGCGGCCAAAGGTCGCCTCAAGGTCAATCACATCGCGCAGCAGAATGTCTTCGGACAAAAGTTCGTCACGCCAGATGATAATGGCCTGAAAGGTCAGCGGGCTTTCACAAAGCCCGGCGATCATGGTGTTGCGACCAGCCTCGATGCGCTTGGCAATCGCGATCTCGCCTTCGCGCGACAACAACTCGACCGAGCCCATCTCGCGCAGATACATCCGCACAGGGTCATCGGTGCGGTCCAGCGCCTCGGTGGTGGTATGCACCACCGCCACTTCGCCGCCACGCCCCGAGACATCGACCAATTCGCCAACGATCGGCGCTTCGCCACCCTCTTCAACGTCTTCGTCTTCGACCACATTGATGCCCATTTCGGACAGCATCGACATCACATCTTCGATCTGCTCGGAAGACACCTGTTCGGGCGGCATCACCTGATTAAGCTGCTCATAGGTGATATAGCCACGCTCACGGGCATCCGCGATCATCTTCTTGACCGCAGCTTGGCTCATATCCAAGGAGACGTCTGCCTCTTCAGCTTCGGGCTTGCCGTCGTCGGTGTCTTTCGAGGCCATGAGTGCTCCTGTCTGGTCGTATTGGGGCTTCTCAGCGATGGACTGAGCCGAATCAAAATATAGCTGTTCGAATCAATAGCGCGAATCACGGCAGGTTAAAGCCGAATCAGTGCTTTTTCTTCACCCAAACCTGCCCATCAATCAGGTTTTGCAGATGAGACATCATCGCAGAGCGGTCTTCGCCCAGATCTGCGGCATCCTCTCGGGTTGGATTGTCAGCGCGGTGGCGCGCTGCGGCCGCCTGCGACAAGCGCCAATCCAAGCCTTCGTCGGCCAGCCCCCAAATGTCTTCGGCGGCATCCTCGGTCTCTCGCCGCGCCGAACGATGCGCGGTCAATTTGGCAAATTCTTCCGCAAGACATAACGTCGCCAACTCCTCATCGTCGCGGTTGCTTACGCAGGGCGCAAACACAACATGGGAACGCGCGAACAATTCCTCAAGGTCAGCGCGCGCTGCCTTTTGGATATGATCCAAGAAATCTGCGGCCGCGCCATGCTGCAAGATCAGCCGCCGCAGCGTTTCTTGCGCCGGTGTCGGCAGATCCAACCGCTCAAGCGGGCTTTCAAACTTCGCCACCAGCTTTGGATGGCTGATCAATGTAGCCAGCACAATGTCGATGCGCTTGGCCTCTTCGATATGCGCATCGCCATTGGCCAAAAGCGTGCCCTTGGTCGAGGCAATCGGCGGCAACAACGGCCCCTCAAAGCTGCGCTGGCCTTTGACAAAAGCCGGCCGCACCCCTGCCTTGGGCGCGCGACCCGGACGCTGGCCAAACAGCGCCCAGCGCAATTGCTTGATCTCTTCGCCGTAATGGGTGCGGATCGACGGATCAACGATGCGCTTGAGTTGCGCACGCAGAACCTTGTCCAAAGCAGCCTTGCGCTCGGGGCTGTCAAACACCCGCCCCTCGGTCTCGCGCTGCCACAGCAAGCGCACCATCGGCTGCGCCTCCTCCAGCACGGTCTTCATGGCGGCCGCACCTTTGGACTTGATCAGATCATCAGGATCAAGCCCCGCAGGCATAACGGCAAACCGCAAGCCCTTGCCCGCCTCCAGCAAAGGCAGCGCCAGATCGATCACCCGCAAGGCCGCGCGAATGCCTGCGGTGTCGCCATCCAGCGCGATGATCGGCTCATCAGAGATCCGCCACATCAAGCGCAGCTGATCTTCCGTCACCGCCGTGCCCAAAGGCGCGACTGCCGCGGTAAACCCCGCCTCAGACAGCGCAATCACATCCATATAGCCCTCGGCCACCACCAAAGGCGCGCCCTTGCCCGCCGCCTCGCGGGCGGGCGCATGGTTGAACAGATTGCGCCCCTTATCAAATAACTCGGTCTCAGGCCCGTTCAGATACTTCGCCCGCGCATTGGGGTCCATCGCACGGCCCCCCAAACTGATCGCCCGCCCGCGCCCATCGCGGATCGGAAAGATGATGCGGCCGCGAAACCGATCATAGGGCGCGCCGCCATCCTCGGGCTTGGCACAAACCCCCGCGCCGACGATCAGATCATCGGCCACCCCCTTTTGCCGCAGCGCCTGATACAGCCCCTGCCGCGCATCCGGCGCAAAGCCGATCTGCCAGCGCTCTTGTGCCGCCTCTGATAACCCGCGCTTGGCCAAATAGGCCCGCGCCTCGGCGGCAGCCCCGGTGCGCAACTGCAAGCGAAACCACTTCACCGCCTCTTCCATCACCTCGGCCAGCTGGGCGCGCCGATCGGCCACCTGCACCGCCCGCAGGTCGCGCGCAGGCATCGCCATCCCCGCCTCACGCGCCAAAACCTCGACGGCTTCCATAAAGCCAAGGTTCTCGCTTTCCTTGATAAAGGTCACCGCATCGCCCTTGGCATGGCAGCCAAAGCAATAATAAAAACCTTTGCGATCATCGACATGAAAGGAAGCCGATTTTTCCTGGTGAAACGGACAAGGCGCCCACATATCGCCCTTGCCCTGATTGGACTTGCGCGCATCCCATGTGACTTTCCTGCCCACAACCGAGGACAGCGAGACGCGATTGCGCAGTTCATCAAGGAATCCGGGCGGCAGGCTCATGCCTCGTTATATCAGCCCTTCCCCCCCCGCTGTAAAGCCTTCGCCGCAGGCTTTCATCTTGGTCTAAATATCCCCGCCGGAGGCTCCTTAGGCGAGGGGAGGACGCTCCGCGGGGGATATTTAGACCAAGATGAAAGCCCGCGGGTCTGCTTATCCAAGGATGTCGCGGGCAAGGTGGTGAAAGATCGCCACGCCGGCTTCGATAAGGGCGTCGGGGAAATCGTAGTCGGGGTTGTGCAGCGCAGGTGCGGTTTCACCTGCGCCCAGAAACAACATGGCGGATTTGGTTTTTCCCCAGCCGAACACGCCGAAGTCTTCCGAGGCGCGCTCTGGCAGGCCGCTGTCGTCAAAGGGGATCTGAAGCGCTGTCAGGCTGCGTTCCAGCTGCGCCACGGCTTCTGGGTCATTGACCGAGGCGGCAAAGCTGTCTTGTTGCGCAAAGCTGATCTTCAGGCCAAACGCCGCTGCATGGCGCTGGGCCAGATCGACGACGCGGCTTTGCAGGGCTGCCATTTGTGCGTCTTCGGTTGTGCGCAGCGTCACCCAGATTTCCGCAGCCCCGGGTGCTATGCCAAAGCTTTGCGCGCCCAGAGTTGCATGGGTCAGGGTCAGGCGTTGATAGGCTTGCCCCAGCGGGCCGGGGCGATCAAGCGCCATCAGCGCGGGCATCAGCTGCGCCATGGCTTGCGCCGGTGAGAGGCCGTTTTCGGGTTCGGCTGCATGGGCGGTTTTGCCTTCCAGCATGATGCGCAGGCCTTGGCTGGCGCAATTGACCACGCCGGCGGCGAGGCGTGCCTGGCCAAGCGCTGCGCCCGGCCAATTGTGGATAGCAAAGGCCCAATCGGGGCGTAGGGCTGCATAGCGCGGATCTTGCACCACGGCGCGCGCGCCCGAGCCGTCTTCTTCGGCGGGTTGGAACATCAGCACCACCCGCCCCCGCGCGGGCCTGCGCCGTGCCAGCTGCCGCGCCAGCCCCAAAAGCAGCACCATATGGCCATCATGGCCGCACAGATGCCCCTTGCCCGCATGGGTCGAGCGGTAAGGCAGATCTGACAGCTCGGCGATTGGCAGCCCGTCCAGCTCGGCGCGAAACATCACTGTGGGGCCACTTTGCGCGCCTTGGAACAGGGCCGCCACGCCGTGACCGCCAAGGCCGGTGACAATCTCATCAGGGCACAGCGCGTGCAGCGCCGCCACGATCTGCGCCGCGGTGCCTGCCTCGTCGCCCGAGACATCGGGGGTTTGGTGCAGCGCGTGGCGCTGGGCGATCAGCGCCACCAGATCGGCATTGCTTAGCCTCATGCCGCGCGTGCAGCGAGGGTTTTTAGCGCCACTTCCAGCTCGTGCCAACCCGTGCGCGCCATCGAGCGGAACAGCATGATCCGAAAGCCTTGCTCTGACACCCGCATCACCACGGCCGACATGTGATAAACCGGCGTGCGCGCGGCACTGCCTACGGGAAAAGCCGCAAGCCGCAGATCAATCGGCACATAGCGCGCCAAGGCGTCAACCGCCAAAGGCCCCGAAAGCGACAGGGTGACCCAAGCGCCCGATTGATCGGTGACCGCCGCCACCCCCGCCAGATCGGGGCAATCTGCGCCGATCAAAAACGCCTGATCGCGCCCGCTCCAGACCATCAGCGCCGCGTCTTTGCTGGCAAAGCTGTTGACGCCCGGAAAGGCCAGCCCCAGCGGTTTCAGCGTCTTGGCCAGCGCTTTTGCTTGGCCCGGAAAAGGTTGGATCGAGGTCACAGCGCCGTGGTCCAGCTCCATCAGCACGGTGCCTGCAATGCTCAGCGGAGCTTGGCCTTCCAAAGCGGTCTTTGCGATATATTCAGGCACGAAGTCTCTCCCCTGCTTTGTCAAAGAACACCGGATCGCAAACCTCGCAGAGCACATCTACGCCGCGCAGACGGTCCACCAGCCGCACGGTATCGCCAATGCGCGCCCGCCCGTTTACCAAAAAGCCCAAAGCGATATGGCGGTCAAACATCGGCGAATAGCCCACCGAGGTTGTATAGCCCAGACTGTTGACACGCGTCAGATCTGCTGCGGTATCAAAGAGATGCGCGCCCGAGGTGATCTCGGCAATCGTCACGGGCTTGAGCCCCACCATCTGCTCGCGCGCAGCGCCATGCAGGCCGTCGCGCTGGGCGCCCCGTTTGCCGATGCAGTCTTTCTTGGCCGAGATCATCTTTTCTGCGCCAATGTCATAGGCGGTGACACGGCCGTGGATCTCGGCATGGGTGATCAGGCCTTTTTCGATCCGCAGCACGTTCAGCGCTTCCATGCCATAAGGCCCGCCGCCCATGGTTTCGGCCCGCGCCACCAGATCGCGGAACAGCGCCTCACCATAGCGGCTGGGCACCGCGATCTCGTAGCCTTCTTCGCCCGAAAAGCTGATGCGGAACAGGCGCGCGTTGGTCGAGCCCAGACGCAGGCTGCCCGCAGCCATAAAGGGGAAACCTTCCAGCGGGGCATCCAGCAGCGAGTTGATCAGCGCCCGCGCCTTCGGCCCTGCCACCGCAAATTGCGCCCAAGCCTCGGTGACGGAAATGAACCGCACATCCCAATCGGCGCAATGCGCCTGATGCACGAAATCCAGATGCCGCATCACCAGACCTGCGGCAGCGGTGGTGGTGGTCATCAGATAGTGGTCTTCGGCCAAGCGCGCCGAGGTGCCATCATCCAAAACATAGCCATCCTCGCGCAGCATCAGGCCATAGCGCACCCGACCGACCGGCAAGGTGCTGAAGGTATTGGTATAAACCAGATCAAGGAAGCGACCCGCGTCGCGGCCCTGAATGTCGATCTTGCCAAGGGTCGAGACATCGCAAACCCCCACAGCCCCGCGCACATAAGCAATCTCGCGGTCACAAGACTGCCGCCATGTCGTCTCGCCCGGTTTGGGGAAATAGCTGGGGCGATACCACAGCCCCGCCTCGATCATCGGCGCGCCGCGGTCGCGGCTGGCTTGATCCGAGGTCATAAAGCGCTGCGGCGCAAAGCCTGCGCCGCGCCCGCCCGCCCCCATCGCCGCGATCGAGGTCGGCACATAGGGCGGGCGATAGGTGGTGATGCCAGTCTCGGCAATGCCGCGCCCGGTGGCATCGGCCAAAACCGCCAAGGCGCCAACGTTGGAGTTTTTGCCCTGATCAGGCGCCATGCCTTGGGTGGTATAGCGCTTCATATGCTCGACCGAGCGGAAGCCCTCTTGCGCGGAAAGCTTGACGTCTTTGGTGGTGACATCATTGGCGAAATCCAGCCAAGCGCGGCCCTTGCCTTCGACCTGCCACAGCGGGGTGATGGTATAGGGCAGACCCTCGGCGCGCGGCACGGCGATCTCTGTCGGCGCGCGCCCCAGCGCTTGCAGCGCTGACTGCGCGCTTTGCGCCCCTTCTGTCAGGCAATCGAGGCTGGAAAACGCGCCGTTGCAGGCGCCAGCGGCGCGCAAATTCGGCACGGCGTCAGCCATTGGCACAAAGGCTGCGATGCTGGCCTCCCACCTTGGCCGCCCGTTCATATGGCAGGTCAGATGCACCATCGGGTTCCAACCGCCCGAGACCAGCAAAAGATCGCAATCCATCTCGAAGGCACCGGCCATATGGCGGCCCGAGATCGCGGTCAGCCCCAGCCGGCCTTTGGTATCGGTGACTTCAGCGCCAAGATAGACCGGGCAATCTTCAATCGCCGAGGCATCGCTGCGGCTGTCCAAGATGGCCGCCACCGTCACCCCTGCCGCGATCAGCTGGCGTGCCACCGCGCGCGCGCCGTCGTTATTGGCAAAAAGCACCACGCGTTTGCCTGCAACCACACCGTATTTATGCAGATAGGTTTGCGCCGCCGAAGCCAGCATGATGCCGGGGCGGTCGTTCATCGGGAAAGCGATCGGGCGTTCCAGCGCCCCTGCTGCCAGCACCACTTGGGCTGCCGTGATGCGCCAGAAACATTCGCGCGGCAGGTCTGGGCGCGGGCTGCGGTGCAGCCCCACCCGTTCCAGCGCCGAATAGACCCCGCCATCATAGGCCCCGGTCACCGTGGTGCGGGTCATGATCCGCACATTCGGCAAAGCGCGCAGCTCGGCTTCGGCAGCGGCGACCCAGTCGGCGGCAGGCTTGCCGTCAACCTGACCCTCGGCATAGGGCAAGCGCCCGCCCAAGAGCCGGTCTTCTTCGCATAAGATCACATCTGCACCGGCGCGCCCTGCGGTCAGTGCGGCCATCAGCCCAGCCGGCCCCGCCCCCACCACCAAGACATCGCAAAAGGCGAAGGCCTTTTCATAATGCCCCTCGTCATGCTTGCCAGACAGGCTGCCAAGCCCTGCGGCGCGGCGAATGATCGGCTCGTAAATCCGCTCCCAAAAGGCGCGCGGCCACATGAAGGTTTTGTAGTAAAACCCCGCCGACAAGAACGGCGAGGCCAGATCGTTGATGCTGAGCAGATCAAAGCGCAGGCTGGGCCAGCGGTTTTGGCTGCGCACCACCAGACCTTCAAAGATCTCTTGCACCGTGGCGCGCACGTTTGGCGTCTGATTGGCGGGGCCGACCACTTCGATCAGCGCGTTGGGTTCTTCGGAACCTGCCGTCAAAACCCCACGCGGACGGTGATATTTAAAACTGCGCCCCATCAGCCGCACGCCATTTGCCAACAGCGCCGAGGCGACAGTATCGCCCTTGAACCCCTGATAGCTGCGCCCGTCAAAGCTGAAGCTGACGGGCTTGGCGCGATCAATCTGACCTTTGCCTTCAATGCGCATCTTTGGCCCCTTTGTTGCGGCCCGCAACCAATTCAGCGGCCAGAACCGCGTGGCTGACCGTGTTGCGCGTCACCACCATCCAAGCGCCGCAGCCCTGTTCGTGATACCACAAATCCCGCGTCAATCCTGCCGGATTGTCCCGCAAGAACAGCTGGTTATCCAGATCATCCAGCGAGGCCCCCTCCCCCGCACGGGTCAGATAATCCTCGGTGCCCATATAGTAAAACTCACGCCGATCACGGCTGCCACACAGGGGGCAAGGTAGTTTCATGCGCTGTCTCCCTAGTGCAAATTATGTTGGCTGCCGGTGCCTTCTTCGTCCATCACCTCGCCGGTTCGGAACCGGTCCAGACGGAAGCGCTTGGCGACGTCGTGGCTTTCGCCGGTGGCCATCAGATGCGCCATGCACCAGCCCGAGGCAGGCACGGCCTTGAAGCCACCATAGTTCCAACCGGCATCAACAAACAGCCCCTCGATATGGGTCTTGTCGATGATCGGCGAGCCGTCGGGCGTCATATCCATGATCCCGCCCCAAGACCGCAGCACCTTGGCGCGGCCGATCATCGGCATCAGGGTCATGCCGGCCTCCATCACATGCTCGACCATCGGCAGATTGCCGCGCGACGCATAGCTGGAATAAAAGTCGATATCGCCGCCAAAGACCAAACCGCCCTTGTCGGATTGGCTGATATAAAAATGCCCCATGCCAAAGGAAATCACATGGTCGATGATCGGCTTTAGGCCTTCAGTTACAAAGGCTTGCAAGACATGGCTTTCAATCGGCAGGCGCATTCCGGCCATTGCCGCCACCTGGCTTGAGCGTCCTGCAACCACCATGCCAACCTTTTTGGCGCGGATCGGGCCGCGTGTGGTTTGCACGCCGCGCACGACGCCATTTTCAATATCAATGCCGGTGACTTCGCAATTCTGGATCAGATCGACGCCGCGCCGGTCGGCGCCGCGCGCATAGCCCCAAGCCACCGCATCATGGCGCGCGGTGCCGCCGCGACGGTGCATCAAGCCGCCATAGATCGGAAAGCGGGTCTGCTCGAAATCCAGATAGGGCACCTCTTCGCGCACGCGCTCGCGGCTCCACAATTCGGCGTCATCGCCTTGGTTGATCATCGCATTGCCGCGCCGGGCCAAAGTGTCGCGCTGCCCGTCGGAATGGCACAGCACCAATTGGCCACGCTGAGAATGCATGACGTTGTAGTTCAGCTCGGCCTCCAGCCCTTCCCAAAGCTTCAGCGAATGGCTGTAAAACTCCGAGTTGCCGGGCATGTAATAATTGGCGCGCACAATCGTGGTGTTGCGCCCGATATTGCCGCCGCCCAGATAGCCCTTTTCCAGCACCGCGATATTGGTAAGCCCATGGTTTTTCGCCAGATAATAGGCCGTCGACAGCCCATGCCCGCCACCACCGATGATGATCGCATCATATTCGGCCTTGGGCTCTGGGCTGCGCCAAGCGGGGCCCCAGCCCTTGTTTCCCAACAGCCCCTGCGTGATCACTTTCAGGCCAGAATAGCGCATCGCACCGCTCCTTGAATTTGCAGGAAGTGAACCCGCTTTGCGCCCCTTATTCAATACCTAAAGCCCGCCCACGCGTGTATCCGCGACACCCGATGTCGCAGTCCAGCCTTGCCACTTGCGCCACGCGGCCGCGGTGCGCCTTGGCGCAGCCAGTCTGGCGGCGGCCAAAGATCGAATCACACCCTATCAAGCGCCCAGCCGGGCGCCACATCGGTAGGCTCGATTTTGGAAACGATTCAGCCCGCTGAAAGGGATTGTCGCGCCCACCCGCCGCGCCGCCACGCTGATTGCACAATTGCCTTTCAAATCGCCATACGAAAGCCAAAGCTCTCTCACCTTATGCAGACTTGACGAGATCATCTACGCCTTCGGGCCAACGCCGCCGCTTTCGGCCGCAAGACGTGAATTTGGGATAGAGCTATGAAAAAGACCACATTTCGCATTCTTCAGCGTCTTTTGAGGCTTGGCTCACATCCGGCGTCGCGCCGCTTTGTCGAGGACACACAGGGGTCCTTGTTGCTGCTAACGTTATATCTGTTTGTGATCATGGCCTTTATGGGCGGTCTTGCAATCGACTTGATGCGCTACGAACAAACCCGCACATCGCTGCAAAATACGCTGGACCGCGCCACGTTGGCCTCGGCCTCGCTGTCGCAGACCCTGGACCCCGATCAGGTCGTCAGCGATTATTTCGCCAAGGCTGGCATGTCGAATTATCTGCAAAGCGTCACCGTAACCAATGGCGTGAACTTCCGCACCGTCGAGGCCAATGCCTCGGCCACCACAGACGCCTATTTCATGCATCTGATCAAAAACGGCGATATCAACTCGGACCCCAAGCGCATCGCCATGACCACCAAAGGCAAGTCTATAGCTGAACAGCGCATCAACAATGTTGAAATCAGCCTTGTTCTCGACATCTCCGGTTCGATGGGGTGGAACAACCGCCTCGAGAACCTGAAAGTTGCAGCCAAGGATTTTGTACAAACCGTTATTTCCAACGATGCGGCAGGCAAGATCTCGATCTCGATTGTGCCCTTTGACGATCATGTCAACTTGGGCCCTGATCTGCGCAGCAAATACACCGGCCTGACAAATGACCAAGGCTTTGCCAATGCCTATTGCATTGACCTGCCCGCTTCGACCTACAACTCGACCGGCATTGATCCCACAGCCAGCATGCCCATGGTCTCTCTGCATGATTTCTCGAGTGACACCTACTATGCGCAAGGCTTTGTAAGCCCGACAGATCGGACCTATTCGATCGGATATGATCCGGTTTACAATCGTAACACCGCGATCTGCCCAACGATAACGAATAATTTCCTGCGTTTGCCAACCCGCTCGATCCCAGCATTGAACGGCTACATAGATGGCTTGGTGGCGCTTGGCGGCACGGCGATCAACATCGGCATGAAATGGGGCGTGACGATGATGGACCCAAGCCAGCGCGCGATCTTCACCAGCCTGCGGCAAGATGGCAAGATCCCGAACGAGATCCCCGATCGTCCCCTAGCTTATGGCGACAAGAATGTGATGAAGGTGATCGTGCTGATGACCGACGGCGAAAACTCGGGCGGGCGACGGGTTGCTGAAGCCTATAAAACCGGCCCCTCGCCAATCTATTTCAGCTCCGTTGAGGGCAGATATTCGATCCGCTTCACCTCGGGGCGTCCGTCAGCAGCAGGGTCAAACGAATATTATGTGCCGCATCTGAATGCTTGGCGGTCCAAACCCTACACAAATGGCACAAAGGGTTGGGTTTGGGATTGGGGGTATTCGCCTGAATTGGGCTGGCGGTGGCAGTATTTTTACCGGGATCTCGACACTGCGACCCAACTGACCTGGCCAGAAGTCTGGAGCAAAATGCGCCTGAGTTATGTTGCATGGCAGTTCTATGCCCGTGGTCTCGGCTATAACAACTGGAACAGCATGGTGAACAACTTCTACGCCGCCATCGACAAGCTGTCGACCGTCCCCGATGCAGCCTCGATGAACCAACAACTGCAATCAATCTGCACTCTGACAAAGGACAAGGGAATTGTTGTCTATGGAATCGCCTTCGAGGCCAGTGCCAATGGCCAAGAGCAGATTTCAAAATGCGCCAGCTCGCCCGCGCATTACTTCAACGCCGAGGGCCTTCAAATCGGAACCGCTTTCAAGACCATCGCCAATAACATCAACCAGCTTAGATTGACCCAATGATCCGTTCCCTACGCTTCAAGTTCAGCCGCCTGACCCGTGCCTTTCGCAATGACGACGGCATGGCCAGCATCGAATTTGCTCTGATGATCCCTTTGCTCTTGGGGGTCTTCATGGCGTCATTTGAAAGCGGAATGCTGATGACACGGTCAATCATGCTGGAACAATCGGTCGATATGACCATGCGTGAATTGCGTCTGGGCCATTACCCGACGCCAACCGCAGAGCTGCTTAAAAGCGAAATCTGCCGCCGAACGGTGATTTTCAAAGACTGCGAACAGAACATCATGATCGAAATGACCCGCCTAAGCACCAGCACCTGGGCCCTGCCGAAAACGGGGGTGAAATGTATTGATCGTTCCCAAGATATCCAACCCGTCACCACTCTGCAAATCGGCCAGAAAAACGATCTTATGTTGGTGCGGGTCTGCGTGCCACAGGATGCGCTTTTCCCCACGACCGGAATAGGTCTTGGCCTGCCTAAGGATGGCA
>CAJXWJ010000057.1 GCA_913062925.1 uncultured Pseudorhodobacter sp.
AGGTTGATGGCAGCGACGGGCCGAACGACACCATCGCGGGCGGTGCGGGCAATGACAGCATTGATGCGGGTCTTGGCGATGACACGGTTTACGGCGGCGCGGGGGATGACGCGATTGCCGGTCAAGATGGCAACGACCAGATTTATGGCGGTCTTGGCGCTGACATATTGAGCGGTGATGCGGGCAATGACCTGCTTTATGGCGATGCGGGCGATGACATTGTTGCGGGCGGTTCTGGCGACGATACGCTTTACGGCGGCGCGGATAATGACCTGATCGAGGGCGATGCGGGCAATGACCAGCTGATCGGCGATGCGGGCAGCGACACGCTGGTTGGCGGCGCGGGCAATGACACGCTGGACGGTGGTCTGGGCGATGATGACCTCGCGGTTGGCGGCGCGGATGTGGCCTTTGGTGGGTCGGGCGATGATGTGTTCACGCTTGATGCGACCGACCCGACTGCGGATCTGAATGCGACGCTCACGGGCGGGGAATTGGGCGAAGATCTGTCCGACCCCTCGAATGGCGGCTTGGGCGATGTTTTGGACTTGTCCGATCAGTCTGCCAATCTGACTGTTTTGCTTGGCACCAACCCCGAGGCTGGGACGGTGGATGGTCTGGACGCGGATGGCACGCCTGACATCACCTTTGCCGAGATTGAACAGATCCTCACCGGCACGGGGAATGACACGGTTGCGGGCGCGGGTGCCACAGGTCCGATCACTGTCGACACGGGCGCGGGCGATGACACGATTGCGACGGGGTCTGGCAATGACAGTGTTGCGGCAGGCGCAGGGGACGATTCTGTCTTGGCGGGTGCTGGCAATGACACGGTTGATGCGGGTGACGGCAATGACACGGTTGCGGGCGATCTTGGCGATGACAGCTTGGCTGGCGGATTGGGCAATGACAGCCTGTTGGGCGGCGCGGGCAATGACACGCTGGACGGCGGTGCTGGCTCGGATACGCTTTTGGGCGGCGCGGGCGCGGACAGTCTGACCGGCGGGCTTGGGTCGGATCTGTTTAAGATCAATGCCTTGGGCGAGGGTCGCGATGATGTGATCTTTGGCGGTGAGGACGCTGATCTGAATGGAGACGGCCGCTCGGATGAGACCGACGTTCTGGATCTTGTCGGATCGGGCTTTAAAAAGATCGTCTATGACAGCAGCGATCCGACCTTTGATGCCGCGACTGGCATAGGCGAAAGTGGTGTCGTGACCTTTGAAGACGGCGGCACGCTGCGCTTCTCGGGGATCGAAACGGTTATTCCGTGCTTTACCCCTGGGACGCTGATTGCCACCGCCAAGGGGCAGCGGCTTGTCGAGGACTTGCAAGCCGGCGATCGGGTGATTACCCGCGACAATGGCTTCCAGGAAATCGCTTGGGTTGGCAGCAAGACCATGTCCAGCCTGGACTTTGCGCGCGACCCGAAGCTGAAGCCGGTCTTTGTCAAAGCGGGATCCTTGGGCAATGGTCTGCCAGAGCGGGATATGCTGCTGTCGCCAAACCACAAGGTTCTGCTTGTGGATGTGAATGCAGAACTGCTGTTTGACGATCGCGAAGTGCTTGTTGCAGCGAAGCATTTGGTCGGCAAAGCTGGCATTCAGCAGGCCGATGTCGCCCAGACGAGCTATATCCACTTCATGTTCGAACGCCATGAAGTGGTTCTCTCGGATGGGGCCTGGACCGAAAGCTTCCATCCGGGGGATTATTCGATCACCGGCATCGACAAAGACGCCCGCGCCGAAATCCTTGCTCTGTTCCCAGACCTTGCGACTGAGCAGGGCCTGAAGGAGTATCGACTTGCACGGACTGAGTTGAAACGGCACGAAGCCAAGGCTTTGCTTGGCTGATGCAGTATCTGGCCGTCGCAGCAAATCAGCTGCGATGGCCGATTAGGTTGTTTGTTTGGCGTTTGCGCAATGAGAGATGCGTAGGCACAAAAGGGGCCGAGCGCGGTGCAGCGCGGGTATAGAGAGGCGTGATGTCGTTAGACTGATCGCGACGCATTAATTGGGGCACCCAGAATTACCTGAGTGCCCCGTTGATTTTAGCGCTTGGTTTCGAATTACGCGTGGATTGCGCCGTCGCCACAGGCGAGTGCGGCTTCGCGCACAGCTTCACTGTATGTTGGGTGTGCGTGGCAGGTTAGCGCCAAATCTTGGGCAGAGGCGCCAAACTCCATCGCTACACAAACCTCGTGAATCAGATCGCCAGCTGCGGGGCCGATGATGTGGCAGCCCAAGATCCGATCGGTCGCGGCATCTGCCAGCAGTTTGACAAAGCCCTCGGCCTGAAACACTGCCTTGGCGCGGGCGTTGCCCATGAAGGGGAATTTGCCGACCTTATAGGCGCGGCCGGCTTCTTTCAGCTGTTCTTCTGTCGCGCCAACTGAGGCCACCTCGGGGCTGGTATAGACCACGCCCGGGATGACGCCATAATTCACATGACCAGCTTTGCCCGCCATAATCTCGGCCAGCGCCATGCCTTCGTCTTCGGCCTTATGCGCCAGCATTGGGCCAACAACAGCGTCGCCAATCGCATACAAGCCTTTGATATTGGTTGCAAAATGCGCATCGGTTTTCACTTGGCCGCGCGGCAACATCTCGACCCCAAGAGCTTCGAGCCCAAGGCCTGCGGTAAAGGCTTTGCGACCGGTGGCGACCAGAACGCAATCGGCGTCTAGGCTGGCGTCGCTGTCGTCTTTGCGCAGCTTGTAGCTGACCTTGGCCTTGCCGTTCTTGACGTCGACGCCTTGGACGGCGGCGCCAAGGATGAACTTAAAGCCTTGTTTTGTCAGAATTCTTTGGAAGTTTTTCGCAACTTCGCCGTCCATGCCGGGGGTGATGGCGTCAAGATATTCGACGACCGTGACTTCGGTGCCCAGACGCGCATAGACCGACCCCATTTCCAGACCGATCACGCCTGCGCCGATCACCACCATGGATTTCGGGATTTTCTTCAAGGTCAGCGCGCCGGTCGAGGTCACGACGGTTTCTTCGTCCACCGCAATTCCGGGCAAGGTTGCAGGCTCTGACCCGGTGGCAATGACGATGTTTTTCGCCTCATGCAGATCGTCGCCGACCTTGACCTGACCGGGGGCAGTGATGCTGGCCCAGCCCTTGATCCAAGTTACCTTGTTCTTTTTAAAAAGAAATTCAATGCCCTTGGTGTTGCCGTCGACAACCTCTTGCTTATAGGCCTGCATCTGGTCCCAATCGACGGAAGGCGACTTGCCCTTCAGGCCCATCTTGGCAAAATTATGCTCGGCTTCATGAAGCGAATGGGTGGCGTGCAGCATCGCCTTAGAGGGGATGCAGCCGACATTCAGGCAGGTGCCGCCAAGGGTGTCGCGCCCCTCGATCACAGCGACTTTCAGCCCCAATTGCGCCGCGCGGATCGCGCAAACATAGCCGCCGGGGCCAGCACCGATGATGATTGCGTCAAAACTTGCCATTTGGTTTCCTTGTTAGAGCCGCGAGGCGGGGGTTTTGCACCCCCGCACCCCCGCAGGATATTTAGGGACAGATGAAGATCACAACAGCGCTGCGACCAAGAGAGTGAGGGTGGCGAAAAAGCCTATTGCCCAGATCGCCGAGCGCCAGGGGGCCCAGCCAAAGGCGTAGGCGGGCAGATAGGCGAGGCGGGCGGCGAGGTAGGTATAGGCGGCGGTTTGGGTGGTGGCGGTGGATTGGTTGCCAAGGGTGACGACCAAGACGGCGATGGTGAAGAGGATCAGCGATTCGAAATGATTGTTCAGGGCGCGTTGCAGGCGGGCGGTGGTTTTGGTGAACGGGCGGCTGGGGGGCAGATCGCGCGGCGAGGTGGTGTATGTCGGGGTGAGTTCAAGGTTCGCGGGGATCGCGAAGAGGATGAATTGGACCGCTTGCAGCAGCGCCGCGAGGGTGAGGGCGGTGAGTTCTGGGGTCATTTATTCACGATACCCATTGCAACGAAACCTTGTCTTTCACCAGTCCGGCTGTCCGGCATTGATTATTGTCGATTGGGGGGCTGTTGCTTGTCTGGATCGGATATCGATCGCCTTTCCCCCGAAATAGCGCAGTGACCGCCAACCTCGGCTTGGCGCGAGGTTGGCGGTCACTTTGTCTTTTACAAATCCATCAACAACCGGCGCGGATCCTCGAGCGCTTCTTTGACGCGCACGAGGAAGGTGACAGCGCCTTTGCCGTCGACGATGCGGTGATCGTAGGAAAGCGCCAGATACATCATCGGGCGGATGACGATTTGGCCGCCGACGACCACGGGGCGGTCTTGGATTTTATGCATGCCAAGGATGCCCGATTGCGGTGGGTTCAGGATCGGCGAGGACATCAGCGAGCCATAGACGCCGCCGTTCGAGATGGTGAACGACCCGCCCGCCATTTCGGCCATCGACAGTTTGCCGTCGCGGGCGCGCAGGCCGAGTTCCGAGATCTTTTTCTCGATTGCGGCAAAGCCCATCTGGTCGGCATCGCGCACCACGGGCACGACAAGGCCGTTGGGGGTGCCGACAGCGACGCCCATGTGCACGTAGTTTTTATAGACCACATCCTGACCGTCGATTTCGGCGTTAACCTCGGGGACTTCTTTCAGCGCATGGGTGCAGGCTTTGACGAAAAACGACATGAAGCCGAGTTTGACGCCATGCTTTTTCTCGAACATGTCTTTGTATTCATTGCGCAAAGCCATGATGCCGGACATGTCCACCTCGTTATAGGTGGTCAGCATGGCGGCAGTGTTTTGGGCTTCTTTCAGGCGGCGCGCGATGGTGGCGCGCAGGCGGGTCATCTTGACCCGCTCTTCGCGCGAGGCGTCATCGGCCGAAACCGGGGCGCGCGGGATGCTGACGGGGGCGGGGGCTGCGGTGGTGGCAGCGACGGCGCGGGCGACATCGTCTTTCATGATGCGGCCATCGCGGCCGGTGCCGGTGACGGCCTCTGCGGCAAGGCCAGCCTCTGCCATTGCCTTTTTGGCGGCAGGCGCGTCTTCAACATCGCGGGCCGCGGGGGCTGGGGCTGCGGGTTTTGCGGCCTCTTTCGCAGCTTCCACTTTGGCGGGGGCTGCGGCCACGGCGCCTTCGGTTACCACGGCCAAACGCGCCGAGGCGGAAACCGTGGTGCCTTCTGGCGCGATGATTTCAGCCAAGACGCCCGAGACCGGCGAGGGCACTTCGACCGAGACTTTGTCGGTTTCTAGTTCACAGAGCATCTCGTCTTGCTTGACCGTGTCGCCGACCTTTTTGAACCAGGTCGATACGGTGGCTTCAGAGACGCTTTCGCCCAGCGAGGGCACCATTACATCCGTCATCTTCTTCTCCTGTTGCGCTGCGGCGCGAAAATTGGGGTCAGCCGAGCGCTTCGTTGACCAGAGTTTGCTGTTCGGCCTTGTGCTTGGAGGCAAGGCCAGTGGCTGGCGAGGCAGAGGCGACGCGGCCGGCATAGCGCGCGCGGGTTTGCTTGGCGCCGATGGCGGTCAGCAGGCCTTCCAGCTCGGGTTCGATATGGGTCCATGCGCCCATGTTTTTCGGCTCTTCCTGACACCAGATGATCTCGGCCGATTTAAAGCGCGAGAGTTCCGTGGTCAGCGATTGCTTGGGCACAGGGTAAAGCTGTTCGACACGCAACAGATAGACATCGTCGATGCCGCGCGCATCGCGCTCGGCCAGCAGGTCGTAATAGACCTTGCCGCTGCACAGCACGACGCGTTTGATCTTGTCGTCGGGTTGCAGCTTGGTCGCCGAATGGCCCTTTTGCGCATCATCCCACAGCACGCGGTGGAAATAGCTGCCGTCGGTGAAATCTGCCGCATCCGAGATCGCCATCGGGTGACGCAACAAGGATTTCGGCGTCATCAGGATCAGCGGCTTGCGGAAGTCGCGGTGCATCTGGCGGCGCAAGATGTGGAAGTAGTTCGACGGCGTGGTGCAATTAGCAACGATCCAGTTGTCATGTGCCGCCATCTGCAAGAACCGCTCAGGGCGGGCAGAGGAGTGTTCGGGGCCTTGGCCTTCAAAGCCATGCGGCAGAAGGCAGACGAGGCCCGACATCCGCAGCCATTTGCTTTCGCCCGAGTTGATGAACTGGTCAAACATGATCTGCGCGCCATTGGCAAAGTCGCCAAACTGCGCTTCCCACATGGTCAGCCCGTTTGGTTCGGCCAGCGAATAGCCATATTCAAAGCCCAGAACCGCATATTCTGACAGCATCGAATCGATGACTTCATAGCGCGCTTGGCCGGGTTTGATGTGGTTCAACGGGTAGTGGCGTTCTTCGGTGGTTTGATCGACCCAGCCGGAATGGCGCTGCGAGAAGGTGCCGCGGGTGCAATCTTGGCCCGAAAGCCGCACGGGGAAGCCTTCGACTTGCAGCGAGCCAAAGGCAAGTGCCTCGGCGGTGGCCCAGTCAAATCCGGTGCCGGTCTCGAACATCTTGGCCTTGGCATCCAACTGGCGGATCACGGTTTTATGCATGTCAAAGCCCTCTGGCACGCGGGTCAGCGCTGCGCCCACCTCGGCCATGACTTCGGGTTTGATCCAGGTTTCGCCGCGCTGGTAATGCTCGAGATCCTTGGTTTTCATCGCTTTCCAGCGGCCATCCAGCCAATCGGCGCGGTTTGGCTTATAGTCTTTGCCAGCCTCGAATTCATCATTCAGCTTGGCTTGGAAAGCGGCTTTCATATCCTCGATCTCGCCTTCGGGGATCAGCCCGTCGGCAACCAGACGTTCGGTGTAAAGCTGCAAGGTGGTCTTTTGCTTGCGGATGGTGGCATACATCGCAGGGTTGGTGAACATCGGCTCGTCGCCTTCGTTGTGACCAAAGCGGCGATAGCAGAAGATATCCAGCACTACGTCTTTGTGGAACTGCTGGCGGTATTCGATCGCCACTTTGGCGGCATGCACCACAGCCTCGGGGTCGTCACCGTTGACATGGAAGATCGGCGCTTCGACCATCAGGGCGATGTCGGTCGGATAGGGCGAAGAGCGCGAATAGCTGGGCGCTGTGGTAAAGCCGATTTGGTTGTTCACCACGATATGAATGGTGCCGCCGGTGCGGTGTCCCTTCAAACCCGAGAGGCCAAAGCATTCGGCAACCACGCCCTGACCGGCAAAGGCCGCATCGCCGTGCAGCAGCACTGGCAGCACCTGATGGCGGTCGCTGTCGCCGAACTGATCTTGCTTGGCGCGCACTTTGCCCAGAACCACGGGGTTCACGGCCTCAAGGTGGCTTGGGTTGGCGGTCAGCGACAGGTGCACGGTGTTGTCATCAAAGGTGCGGTCCGAAGAGGCACCAAGGTGGTATTTCACATCGCCCGAGCCGTCGATTTCTTCGGGCTTAAAGCTGCCGCCCTGAAATTCGTTAAAGATGGCGCGATAGGGCTTTTGCATCACATTGGCCAGCACCGACAAGCGGCCCCGGTGGGGCATGCCGATGATGATCTCTTTGACGCCAAGATTGCCGCCGCGCTTGATGATCTGCTCCATCGCGGGGATCAGGCTTTCGCCACCATCCAGACCAAAGCGCTTGGTGCCCATATATTTAACGTGCAGGAACTTCTCGTAGCCCTCGGCCTCGACCAATTTGTTCAAAATGGCTTTGCGGCCTTCACGGGTAAAGGCGATTTCCTTGCCGTAGCCTTCGATCCGCTCTTTCAGCCAAGCCGCCTGCTCGGGGTCAGAGATATGCATGTATTGCAGCGCAAAGGTGCCGCAATAGGTGCGTTTGACGATGTCGATGATCTGGCGCATCGAGGCATGGGTCAGGCCCAGCACATTGTCGATAAAGATCGGGCGATCCATATCGGCCTCGGTAAAGCCATAAGAGGCAGGGTCCAGTTCGGGGTGGTTGCCGGTGGGCGCCATTTTCAGCGGATCAAGATCGGCCGCAAGGTGCCCCCTGATCCGGTAAGCGCGGATGATCATGATGGCGCGGATGCTATCCAGCACCGCGCGTTCGACCTGCTCTGATGTCAGATCAATGCCCTTTTCGGCGGCCTTTTCGGTGATCTTTTGTGCAGCACCCTTGGCCTTTGGCGCTTCGGGCCATTCGCCGGTCAGGGCTGCGGTGGTGTCATCATGTGGCACCTGCGGCCAATCGTGGCGCGCCCAAGACGGACCCTCTGCCTGACGCTTGGCGTCGATTTCGCTGTCGCCAAGGCTGCGGAAAAATTCCGCCCAGCCTGCATCAACCGACGCGGGGTCAGAGGCATAGCGCGCGGCCAGCTGGTCGATGTAATCGGCATTGCCGCCATCGAGAAAGGAGCCGGCGCGAAATTGGGCGTTTGGGGTCTGTTCGGTCATGGCGTGCTGCCTCAAGGTTGCGGCCTGATGGGGGTACGCGGCAGGGTTTCCCCCGCCGCATGAGTTCGTTTGCGTTATTCGTCTGAAGATTTTGGCAAGGCGTACCTTGCCAAAACCCCGGTCATTTGCCGATGGCTTTCATCACAGCTTCGCCCAAAGTCGCCGGGCTGTCTGCGACGATGATGCCAGCAGATTTCATCGCTTCGATCTTGGATTCCGCATCGCCCTTGCCACCCGAGACGATGGCGCCGGCATGGCCCATGCGGCGGCCCGCAGGTGCGGTGCGCCCTGCGATAAAGCCAGCAGTTGGTTTCCAACGGCCTTTTTTGCGCTGCGCTGCAAGATATTCTGCGGCTTCTTCTTCGGCCGAGCCGCCGATTTCGCCGATCATGATCATCGAATGGGTTTCGGGATCGTTCAGGAACATTTCCAGCACGTCGATATGCTCGGTGCCCTTGATCGGGTCGCCGCCAATGCCCACTGCGGTGGATTGGCCAAGGCCAAGATCAGAGGTCTGTTTCACAGCCTCATAGGTAAGGGTGCCCGAGCGTGAAACAACCCCAACCGAGCCGCGACGGTGGATATGGCCGGGCATAATGCCGATTTTGCAGGCGTCTGGCGTGATCACGCCGGGGCAGTTTGGCCCGATCAGACGGCTTGCCGTGCCTTCCAGTGCGCGCTTGACGCGCATCATGTCCAGAACCGGAATGCCTTCGGTGATGCAGACGATCAGCTCCATCTGCGCGTCGATGGCTTCAAGGATGCTGTCGGCGGCAAAGGGTGGCGGCACATAGATCACGGTGGCATTTGCGCCAGTGACCGCACGCGCCTCGTGGACCGAGTTGAACACCGGCAGGTCAAGGTGGGTCGAGCCGCCCTTGCCGGGGGTGACGCCGCCGACCATCTTGGTGCCGTAAGCAATCGCCTGCTCGGAGTGGAAAGTGCCTTGGCTGCCGGTGAAGCCTTGGCAGATCAGCTTGGTGTTTTCGTTTACAAGAATAGCCATGAGTTGTCTCCGTAGGGCGGGGTTCACCCCGCCATGAATGCGAAAAGGGAAGGCGGGGTTAACCCCGCCCTACGGTTAGCCTTTGACGGCCTTTACGATTTTCTCTGCGCCGTCTTTCAGATCGTCGGCAGCAATTACGTTCAGGCCCGAGTTGCGGATGATGTCTTTGCCAAGCTCGACATTGGTGCCTTCAAGGCGCACCACCAGCGGCACCTTCAGCCCGACTTCTTTCACCGCGGCAATCACGCCCTCGGCGATGATGTCGCAGCGCATGATGCCGCCAAAGATGTTGACAAGGATGCCTTTGACATTGGGGTCAGAGGTGATGATCTTGAAAGCCTCGGTGACTTTTTCTTTGGTGGCACCGCCGCCGACATCCAGAAAGTTCGCAGGCTCGGCGCCGTAAAGCTTGATGATGTCCATCGTCGCCATCGCCAGACCCGCGCCATTGACCATGCAGCCGATTTCGCCATCAAGCGCGATATAGTTCAGATCGAATTTCGAGGCGGCGAGTTCCTTTGGATCTTCCTCGGTCTCGTCGCGCAGGGCGGCGATATCGGGGTGGCGATACATCGCATTGCCATCAAACGAGAATTTTGCGTCCAACAGCTTCAGATTGCCATCGGTCATCACCACCAGCGGGTTGATTTCCAGCATCTCGATGTCTTTTTCGATGAACATGCGGTACAGGTTCTTGACGATGCCAACGCATTGCTTGACCTGCGCGCCTTCCAGACCCAGCGCGAAAGCCACGCGGCGGCCGTGGAAATCCGACAGACCAGATGCCGGGTCCACGGTAAAGGTAACGATCTTTTCTGGGGTGTCATGGGCGACGTCTTCGATCGACATGCCGCCTTCGGTTGACACCACAAAGGAAATGCGGCTGCTTTCGCGGTCGATCAGCATGGCCAGATACAATTCGCGGGCGATGTCCGAGCCGTCTTCGATATAGATACGGTTCACTTGCTTGCCTGCGGGGCCGGTTTGCACGGTCACAAGGGTGCGGCCCAGCATTTGCTTTGCAAACTCAGCGGCTTCGCCAACCGAACGCGCCAGACGCACGCCGCCTTTTTCGCCAGCCTCGGCCTCAAGGAAATGACCCTTGCCACGGCCACCGGCGTGAATTTGCGCCTTGACGACCCAAAGCGGGCCACCCAGTTCGCCAGCCGCAGATTTGGCGTCTTCGGCTTTGGTAACCGCGCGGCCATCGGACACCGGAACGCCATAGTCGCGCAGCAAGGCCTTGGCTTGGTATTCGTGGATGTTCATGGATCATGTCCTATCAGCTTGGATTTGTGCCCTGATGCCACAGAAAACGCTTGGGTCAAAAGAAGAATCGTCAGCGAGGCTTGGAAAAGCGACATTTGTGATCACACGAAAAAAATTTGTGATCACAGGTAAGGATTTGCTAATAAATATTGGGTTGCTGTTCGTGGGGCCTGCGGTATTGTTGCAGCCGTGCCGTAACGAATGGATGCGATCTTATGAAGCCTGCTTGGGCCGTTGTGTCAACAATGGACGAACCTGCGCCCTTAGTGGCCGCCTTTGCCGCGCATTATCTCTCGATCGGCGCCAGCGAGGTGCATATCTTTCTGGATCAGCCCGACCCCGAGGCCGAGGCCTTGCTTGCCGGTTTGCCGCGGGTTTATCTGACCATCTGCGACGCTGCCTATTGGAAAGTGAACAAGCCGCGTAAACGCCCCGAAATGCATTTCAGCCGCCAATGCCGCAACGCGCAAAAGGTCTATGAGACGACCAAGGCCGATTGGCTGCTACATTGCGATGCCGATGAATATGTCCAAGACGGCGAGGCGGTTGTGGCAGCTTTGACGGCGGCCCCCGATGTGGCGCTTTATATGCGGCTGTTGGTGGCCGAGCGGGTGACGCTGGCAGAGGAGCCGCAGTCGGGAATTTTTGACGGCATTTTCCGGCATGGTATCAAAGACTTCGACAAGTTTGGCCCCAAGGTTTACGGCCTGCTTTGCGATTTTTTCCGCGATGGGGTGACAGGGCATTTGGCGGGCAAAGCCTTTAATCGGGTGGGGGCAGGTCTGCAAATCTCGCTGCATTCGCCGCGCGGACGCCAGCCGCATCGGGTTATCAAGGACACGCGGCTGATGCATTTTGACGGCATGACGCGGCTGCATTTCATGCTGAAACTGCTGCGGCGCGCACATGAGCCCGAAGGTGATGCCAATACCCGCCACGGCGCCTCGCGCATTACCCAGTTCGAGGCTTTTCGCGAAAGCGTGCATGACCCCGAACATCGGGATGCATTGGTGACGCTGCTAAAACAGATCGACGCCGATCAGGCTGCACTGCTGGAGGCAAAAGGCGTGCTAGAGCGCAGCCATTTCGATCCGCGCCCTGCATTGGCGCAGTTTGGGCTAAAGGTGGATCTGTCGGTTGCCGCTTTTGACGCCTATCTGCTGCAAAAGCATCGGGGGTTTCTGGAAGCGGTCGCGCCTGATTTGTTGCCCGATTTGGCTGAATAGCGCCTAGGCTGCGGGGCTGGCGCGAAACAGTACCTGGCCACGGGGCAGGCGCTGCGGCTGGGCAGCCCCTGTAAATCCAGTGGCGCGCAGCAGGTGTTCGACGTCTTCGGCCAGCATATGATAGGGCGCGCGCGTGTCATGGGTGACGACGCCGTCGGGCTGGCGCAGCGGTGTCAGGGCTGTCGCCGCATCAGGGGCCAGAAACACCGTGAACAGCAAAACCTCGAGCATGGGAAAGCGCGCTTGCATCTGGGTCAGCGCGCGGCGCAGGTGGTTGATCGGCAGATGGGTAAAGACCGCAAAGGCCAGCGCATGGGTGATGCTGGCAGGCAGGCCGGGGAAGTCGAAATTGCCATCTTCGATCAGATGATCGGCGGGCAGGCGGGCGGGATCGGCAAGCTCGGTCTTATGGCCTTGGCGCAGCAGCGCACCCGAAAGATCTGTGGCCCAATAATGGCCCGGATCAAGATAGGGCACCGCCTTGCACCCCAGCCGCAGCGCGCCTGCGCCGATGTCCAGCAGCTGGTGCTGTGGCTGCAAGCCCGCATCCAGCAAAAGCTGCATCTGGATCTTGCCGGTTTCTTCCCAGCGCCCCCCGACGATGTCGCGGTGTCGCCCCTTGGCAAGGGCGTCGCGGTAGAAATCGGGCGCGTGATAGGGCGAGATATGCTGCGCCATCGGTCAGGCTTTGACCGCCTTTTGCGCCAAGGCCAGACAAAACTCGGTCGCAACCGCCATGTCTTGCACCGAGACCCATTCCAGCGGACCGTGCACGTTTTGCATGCCGGTAAACAGGTTCGGGCAGGGCACGCCCATTTCTGTCAGCCGCGAGCCATCGGTGCCGCCGCGCACCGGGTTTGACACCGGCTCAAGCCCAAGGCTGCGCGCGGCATCGCGTGCCAGATCCACCGGCGTCATGTCGGTTTCCAGCCAATAGCGCATGTTGCGATACTGCGGCTTGATCGTCACCTCGATCTGCGCGCCGGCCTCGGTTGCGGCAATCGCGGCGCAGGTTTGGCGCAGCAAATCGCCCTTGGCCGCAAGCCCCTCGCGTTCAAAATCGCGCAGAATAAAGCGCAAGTTGCATTCGGCAGCCGAGCCGTTCAGGTCGGTCAGATGCAAAAAGCCCTCATGGCCTTGGGTGTTTTCTGGCGTCTGATTGGCGGGCAGGGTGTTGATGATCTTGGCGGCCAGATGCAGCGCGTTGATCAGCTTGCCCTTGGCGGTGCCGGGATGGATCGAGCGGCCGGTGATTTTGACATTGGCCCCATCGGCCGAGAAGGTCTCGTATTCGATCTGCCCGACCTCGCCACCGTCGAAGGTATAGGCAAAATCGACGCCCAGATCGGCAGGCAGGCGCGGATCGACACCGCGGCCGATTTCCTCGTCTGGGGTGAAGGCCAGCCGCAGTTTCGGGTGCGGGATCTGCGGGTTGGCCAAAAGATGCCGCGCGGCGGTCATCAGAATGGCGACACCGGCCTTGTCATCCGCCCCCAGCAGCGTCAGCCCCGAGGCTGTGATGATGTCATGGCCTTGTTTGCTGGCCAGATAGGGGAAATCGGCGGGCGAAAGCGTGAGGCTTGGGTTGTCGGGAAAAGAGATATCGCCGCCGTTATAGCCTTTGATCACCCGCGGTTTGACGCCGGTTGCGTTGAACTGCGGGGCGGTGTCGACATGGGCAAGCAGGCCAACGCTGGGCCCTGCGGCGGTGGCCGGAATCGTGGCGATAAGGGTGCCGTAATCGGTCAGCTGCACCTCGGCCGCCCCGATGTCTTGCAGCTCTTGTTGCAAAAGATGCAGCATATCGAATTGGATCGCGGTTGAGGGGGCGGCAGTTACGTCTTCATCCGATTGGCTGTCGATGGCGGCATAGCGGGTCAGGCGGTCGGTCAGTTCGGCGTGAAAATCGGTCATCAAGGGCCCCTTTGCTTTGGGCGGAGTTGGCGGCAGGTGGGCGGGGAAGTCAAGCGGCAGGCCGGGCAAAGCGGGGGGTTTCACACCCCCCCGTCTGCTTGTGCCAAGCAGCCGTCCCCCCGTGGGATATTTTCAGACAGATGAAGCGGCGGGCGGGGCTATTTGGCTTTGTGGTAGAGTGCCGCATAGGCGCTGGGGGTTTGGCCAAATGTGCTGGCAGTATAGTGGCTGCGGGCGAGATGGTCGGGGTTGATCTCGACCCCCCAGCCGGGGGCGTCGGGGACCGTGACGCAGCCTGCCTCGACCTGGAAGGGCGTGCCGCAGAACAGGTCGTTTTGCCAGGGGTAGTAATCGGCGCCTTCGATTGAGAGTTCGAGGTATTTTCCGGCATTGGGCAGGGCTTTGAGCAGGTGCATGGTGCAAAGGGTGACGAGCGAGAGGTTGGCTGCATGCGGGGTGCAGGGCAGGCCAGCGCTTGCCGCCATCTTGGCCACTTGGAGGGTGCGGGTGATACCTCCCATATACATCACATCGGGTTGCACGATATCGACGGCGCGCATCGCGATCATCCGCGCCCATGTTGGCAGGTGCCAGTCTTGCTCGCCGCCCGCGACGTCGAGGTCGAGCGCTGCGGTGACTTCGGCGGTGGCTTCCAGATCCCAATAGGGGGTGGGTTCTTCAAAGTGGCAGATGCCGTGTTCTTGCAGCAGATGGCCGATCTGGATGGCGCGCGCGGGCGAAAAGCCAGAGTTGGCGTCAACGAGCTTGTCAATCTGCGGCAGGGCGCGGGCCATGGTGGGGATGATCGCCTCGCTGCGGCCGGGCCATTCGTCGATGTCATTGCCGCATTCCGCGCCGATGCGGAATTTGGCCGCGGTAAAGCCCTGCTCGCCGCAGAGGCGGTTAAGCCGTTCGGCCTCGGCCTCGGGAGTGATGTCGCGCTTCATCGAGGAGGCATAGGCGCGCAATGGGCCGGGGGTACCGCCCAAAAGTGCGACAACAGGTTTGCCCTGCTGGCGGCCGTGCAGATCCCAAAGCGCTGTGTCCAGCCCCGCCATGGCGCGGGCGCGATAGGAGCCTGGGTATTTATGCTCGCGCCGCTCGATCAGATCGAGCAGAGCTGCAATATCATTACAAGGCGCCCCAAGCGCCCAAGGCGCGATCTGGCGGTGAAAGATTTGCGCGGTGATATCGGCGTTGTAATTGGCGCATTGCCCCCAACCAAAGGAGCCGTCTTCACAGCTGACGCGGGTGAAACAGGTGAAGTCATCGGCGAAGGTTTCAAGTTTGGTGATTTTCAGCATGGGTCCCCCTTTGGCAAAGGGTGGGCGTGTGGGCTGCGCGATGCAAGCCCGTCTGGGCCCTGTTCTGTTTCATTTGCGACCTTTGTGGATGGGGGTTAGATTGGCGCTATGTGTGGACGCTTTACGCTGTCAGATCCCAATGATGCGATGGCCGCGCTGTTTCGCGCGCAGCCCGACAATGATCTGCCGCCGGTGCCGCAGTATAACGTCTGCCCGACCCAAAGCGTGCCGGTGGTCACTGCGCAGGCGGGGGGGCGGCGGCTGCAGGCGATGCGCTGGGGCTTTGTGCCGGCTTGGGCAAAACGCCTGAACGAGGGGCCGCTGATCATCAACGCGCGGGCCGAGACGGTGGCGGAAAAGCCCGCGTTTCGAGAGGCGATCCGAGCGCGGCGCTGTTTGCTGCCGGTATCGGGGTTTTACGAATGGCAGGCGGGGCCGGATGGCGCGCGGCTGCCGTGGTATTTCACCCGAAGCGATGGTCAACCGATGGTTTTTGCAGCGCTTTGGCAGCCTTGGGGCGGCTCTAACACGGTGGCGATGGTCACCACTGCGGCGGGGGAGGGCATGGCGGGGGTGCATGATCGCGAGCCAGTGATCCTTGAACCCGCCGATTGGCCGCTGTGGTTGGGCGAGGCGGGCCATGGTGCGGCGCGGCTGATGCGGGCAAGCCAAGCGGTGTTGCAGGCCCGCCGCGTCGGTGTCGCGGTGAATTCCAACCGTGCGGCAGGGCCGGAGCTGATCGCAAAAATTGACGCATGAGGGGTGTTGAGCCTGCCGCGCTTGGATGCTAGAAAGGCGCGAGCGCGGGCATTGTGTAATGGTAAGACCTTAGCCTTCCAAGCTAAAGACGCGGGTTCGATTCCCGCTGCCCGCTCCAGTTCATCTGCATTTATTATATTTCTCAATGGCTTGGCAAACTTGAGGCCATGAATGCCACATACATCTGGACAACAAAAGTATAGCGTCAGACGCGATGGACACCTCGACTACAACAGGCGGGTGCCTGTTCACGCCCAAAGTTCATACGGCAAAATAATCCGTATCAGGCTGGATGACGAAGCAAGTGCTGAGCTTCTGACCCAAAGGCTCGATGCAATTTGGCAGCAAGACATGAACCGCGCCGGGTTTGCCGGAGACCTTCAACCTGTCCAAGGATGCGGGCTATGGAAAAGAGCAAGACATTAAACCGTTAGTCACCTGAGATGCGTGCGCGTGCCGTTCGCATGGTGCTGGAGCATCAAGGCTCTTATGAAGCGCAATCGGCGGCATTTGCTGCGATTGCCTCCAAGATTGCCTGCATCCCAGAGGCATTAAGGGGCTGGGTTCGGCAAGCCGAATAGAACCGCGGGGCACAGGACGGGGTCATCAGTGCTGAACGCGAGCGGATCAAAGAGTTGGAACGCGAGGTGCGTCGGCTTCGACAGGCGAATGAGATCCTGCGCAAGGCGTCAGCTTATTTTGCGCAGGCCCTTCTCGCGGTTTGACGGCAAACCGCTGCCGGGCAATGGATGCACTTGGGCAAGCGCTTTATGCCCGCCGTCTAACCTATCATGGCGGGCTTATTCATCACAGGGATCGCGGCGGGCAACACATGTCCATTCGCAACCGAGCTAATGGCAAAGGCAGGCATCGAAGCTGCCGAAAAGGATTGCGAGAAATACTGGAAGGCTACTGGGGATGATGCTGTTTCCTGTCGGGTCCCAGCCCCCCCAACAGGGGAGGTGCGACAGTAGTGATCTCAATTAGGAATGTTCTAGCTTCCAATTGCACGCAAAATCTGCCCGCGCATATCCAAACCATCCAGGTCTTTCTCGACGCGGCAATAGATCGCTGTGCCGTTTGATTGACGCTGCCACAGTTGGCCTATGGCAAGGCCTTCAATGGCCTCTGGCGTTGCCTTTAAGTGATCGCCTTTGTATTCGACCGCCAAGATGCGCCCATCCTTCAGCTCTGCCACAAAGTCGGGATAGTGACGACCTTTCGCTCTGGGAAGGCTGAAGGCGTTCGGGTGTTGCGCCACATTTCTGATCCAGTGCTTTACAGGGTCCAGGCTGTCCAAAATCATTGCGCATTTGAATTCTTCACCGTCACCACCATCCTCGCCTTTACCATCAAAGGCAGGCACTTGGTTATTGCCCGTGAAATGCCTATTGAACCTGTGGCGACCGCGATAAAGCCGAACTCCAGCAAACATCCCCTCTTCAAACCTAAACCCGCTTTCAAAACTAACTTCTGGGCTGGCCTCTGGGGCGAATAGGTTAAGTTGATAAACCTTTTGGCTTTCCGTCTCATAGATTGCCGCCAGCTTTCGCTGAACGCATCTTGCCAGTACAAACTGACAAACCATGAGTGACGAAAGCGGGATACCACGGTCGCGTATCAGATACGAAACCACATCACCCAACCATCTGATCAATTCGCCTTGGCCAATATATTTGTCGCGCACCTTGCCATCCAACCAATTGACAAGTCCTTGCTCTGTCCAGCCATCAACCGCGTGACCGATTGCCATGCTGTCGGTTTGATCCTTGTAGGCGACCGTCAACCTATCGCCATCTAGGTCGATCTCGAAGGTATCGGCCACTTGTTGCACTGAAAACTCTGCCAGTGAAAGTTGGTGGGAATGTTGATGCAGCGACCAATCATGATAGTTCATAAACCGTTCATTTTCCGCAAAAATGAACTCGCCTTGAACCTTCGCCATCAGTCGAGGCGCGACAAAAGTTTCCCCGCGCTGGGCGGGGGAGGCGCTCTCGTAGTTTGCGGTTTTATATTTCTCCAACGCCTCACGGAATTCGCCATGATGCTTGGCTGGCATCACCGCAAAGATCCGCTCTTCCTCTTGCGGGGTGGGATAGTCGGTGACAGTGATCTTGGCCTTCCCGTTTTCGTCTGGCCCTACCTTAATCTTGTATGGCGCAACGGTTTCCATGCCCTTCAAATCCACGACAGGCGCATCCACATGAACATCAAAACTAGGTTTTTGGCGCGACTGGCGTCCAAAGAAATCATCCAACATGTTTGGCGAAGCGTGTTCGATATTAGATTGAACTTCCTCTTCCTCGAATCCCATGGCAACCAGCTTATCAACCAGCCCCTTTACCGCATCCTGAAAGCGGGGCGAATTGAGACAGGCGTAGGATTTGTTCAACGCAGGATCGCTGCGCTTGGTCGCATAGGGCATACGCAGCACACGGCCCAACAACTGTTCGGCATCCCCCGATGAACTGATATTGGCAACCGAACAGAACACATAGGCAAAGGAACAATCCCATCCCTCTTTCAGGGCTTGCACAGTGATCACATAGTCAATCTCACAAGCAGGGTCTTTCAGATCAATCCCGTTTAATTCGCGCTGACTGCCAGTCACGACGGCGATGCTGCTCAACGGTATGCCTTTAACCGTCACCAAATGATCACGCAGCACCTCAACGGTGACGTCCTGATCCTTGTTCTGGGCCTGAAACAGAATGATCGGTCGAATATAGGCCTCGCGATCCCTCTTGGCGATGTCTTCCAACTCCGTCCGCTTCAGCAACGCCCCATTGACCGCCGATTGCCAACTGTCATGCTCTTCCAGCACCACAGGCATCTTGATCATCTGCTCGTCTTTCAACTCTTGCGCCGTCACGCTGTGCAGAATGTTCGACCGCCCCTTTGGTGTTGCCGTAAACTCCACGATTGCACTGGGATTCAGCCGCCTTTGCATTTCATGGGCTAGACCCGTCACCGCCTGATGCGCCTCATCTACGATCACAAGGGGGTTATGCAGATACAAAAGATTGGCAAAGGAAAAACGTATATCGCCCTTCATTGGCCCATCGTCATTGCGTTCCAAGCCACGCGTATTGGGCGAGACTGCGCTGAAATGCGGCTCCATCATCTCATTATGGGCATAAACCTTGCGACCATCGGTCTTATCCACCTTCAGCGTCTGGATCGTGCCAACAAAGATGCACAGGTTGGCGCGCAGGTCTTGGGGCGAGACTTGGGTGAAATCTGCCATATCGAACACCCGAACGCGGCCTTCAAAGGCATCATCCAAGGTGCTGCGATAGGGGTGGCGCGCATCCTTCAGGGCATCCACCGTTTGACGCCTGATCGTGTCAGACGGCACCAGCCAGACCACAGCGGGATAATCCCGTTCCAGCCAATGATCCCGCGCAATCGCAATGGCATGGGCGGCCAGCAAAGTTTTGCCACCCCCCGTAGGCAGACGCAAACAGACATAAGGAACCCCGTCCAGCCCCGCCACGGCCTTATACTTCCCGCCGCGCCCATGCAGGCGCTTGGCCTGTTCCGGCTCGTTTGTAAGGGCGTTAAAAGCCTGTGCTGGCTGATGCACCCGCGCCTCTTGGAAAAACCGCGACAGGGTTTCAATCGTCAGCTCTTGATACTTTTTCAGCTTCATTTGCGCGCCCTTACATCATACGGGGTTTGCTTGAACGTCAGCCCCTCGGCCTCCAGCGTGGCAGGCGATAGCAGCGTGCGTTCGCCGTAAACGATCAAGGCGCCAGTATAGTCACCCGCCGCCGCACGGATCACGCGCAGGGTTTGCAGGTTCAAAACATTGCCACCGCTTAGCGATTTGTCGCCCAAAATGCCGTTATACAGCAAAGCGATGCCCCGCCCGCCTGATGCGCCAAGAAAGGGGGTTAGGTCTTGGGGGGCATTCCAAGGTGCTGCCATTTCAGAAAACCAGATATGGGCCGCAAGGGTGGCAAAGCGGATGTCAGGCTGCAAACCGCCGGTTTCATCAAACACCGCAGCGCCAAGGCGATAGAATCGAAACCCACCGCCACCCTGCCAATTCTGCGCTTTCGAGATTCCGCCCTGTTCGCCATCGACCACCTTGCTTAGGCGGGGTTGGCAATGCGTCACCGCATGATCGCCCATTTCAATGCCAATAAACCGCCGCCCCATTTTCTGCGCCACAGCAGCAGTGGTGCCAGAGCCAAGGAAGCTGTCGAGGACAAGGTCGCCGGGGTTGGTGGCGATTTGAAGGATGCGTTCGATCAAGCGTTCGGGCTTGGGGGTGTCAAAGTTCTTGGCTCCACCAGAAAGCGCCTTTAGTTCTGCTCCTGCATTCCGCGTGCTACCGAAATCTTGATAAGGCCACCATGTTTGGGGGGTCACCCCCGATTTCACTTCGGTTAAATATTTTTTTTCCATTGGAAATGTGGAATCCCCACTTTTGCCCCAATAGATTCGCCCATCTTTGAGCAATGCTTGCAGGGTGTCAGGTGGCCGTCTCCAACTACTACCCGCAGGTGGAAATACCTCACGGCCCGCATCGTTTACGATTGCATAGTAGTCTCGCTCCCGATGTTCAGCCCTTGTTAATGGTGTTCCCAGCCAAGGCCCGCGTTTGTCATCATCCGGGTTTTTATAGTTCTGTATCTGCTTCTCTGTTCGCTCAAG
>CAJXWJ010000058.1 GCA_913062925.1 uncultured Pseudorhodobacter sp.
AATAAAACGAATGCCCGGCAGCGACATAGTCCATCCCCGCCCCGATCAGCCGCAGAAAGTTATCGACGGTTTCGGAATTGGCAAAGTAATAGCGGCTTTCGGTCATATGGCCGTTGTAATCAATCCAGCCGGGCAGCACCTGCATCTGCGCCATGACCAGCGGTTCGGCCTTGGGCGCGGCATCAATCTCGGCGTGAAAGGCGATGGCGCGCTTTTCGTCATGTTCGCGCAGCACTTTGCCCGCCCCCCAGTTGCGGTCTTTCAGGGCGCGCAAAAAGCCGATCAGGTTGCTGTCGCGAATCCGCTCCAGTTCGCGAATGCTGTGCATCCCCGATTGTGCATCCGACTGGCCTGCGATCAGATCAACAAGTTCGTCGTTGAACTCGGGCACATCCATCAGCTTGGTCCAGGGCCAGCTGAGGCAAGGCCCAAACTGCGCCATAAAGTGCTTCATCCCCGCCTCGCCGCCCGCGACGCGATAGGTCTCGAACAGGCCCATCTGACCCCAGCGCAGGCCAAAGCCCATGCGGATCGCCTCGTCGATTTCTTCGGTGGTGGCGATGCCGTCCTTGACCAACCACAGCGCTTCGCGCCACACCGCCTCTAGGAAGCGGTCGGCGATATGGGCGTCGATCTCCTTGCGAATATGCAGGGGGAACATGCCGATGTCTTTCAGGATTTGCTTTGCATTTTCAATAACCTGCGCATCTGAGCGCGGCGAAGGCACCACCTCGGCCAGCGGCAAAAGGTAAACCGGATTGAACGGGTGGGCCACGAAAATCACGCTGGGATTGGCGGCACCTTCTTGCAGCTCTGAAGGCTTGAAGCCCGAGGTGGAAGACCCGATCGGCGTGCCCAAAGCCGCCGATTGCTGGATCTGCGCAAACACGCGGTGCTTCAGATCCAAACGCTCGGACACCGATTCCTGAATGTAATCCGCACCCTCGACCGCCTCGGTGATGGTGGCGGCAAAGCTTAAGATCCCCTCGGCAGGCATCGGCACATCCGACAGCGCAGGCAAAGCTGCCCGCGCATTGGCCATCACTTCGGAAATCTTGCGCTCGGCCTCTGGATCAGGGTCAAAGACCGAAACATTCCAGCCGTTCAGCAAGAACCGAGCCGCCCAACCGCCGCCAATAACCCCGCCACCAATGATCGCTGCTTTTCTTGTCATCTGGGTCTCTCCTCAGCGGGCCAAAGGCGCGCGTTTTTCCAGCTTTAGCTTGGCGCGCACTTCGGCAGGCGTAATCACCCGCGCCCCCAGATTGGTGATGATCGAAACCGCGCGCTCGACCAATTGCGCATTGGTGGCAAGCACACCCTTTTCAAGCCAAAGATTGTCTTCCAAGCCAACCCGCACATTGCCCCCCGCCAAAACACTGGCCGCGACATAGGGCATCTGGTTGCGGCCAATGGCAAAGGCGCTCCATTGCCAATCGGCGGGCACATTGTTGACCATCGCCATAAAGGTGTTCAGATCATCCGGCGCACCCCATGGCACGCCCATGCACAGCTGCACCAAAGTCGGCGCGGGGATCACGCCTTCGCGCGCCAATTCCTTGGCAAGCCACAGATGGCCGGTGTCAAAAGCCTCGATCTCGATGCGCACACCCGCCGCCGTCATCTGCTGCGCCATAGCGCGCAACATGCCCGGCGTGTTGACCATGACGTAATCGGCCTCGTTAAAGTTCATCGTGCCGCAGTCGAGCGTGCAAATCTCGGGCCGGCATTCCACCACATGCGCCACCCGCTCGGTCGCCCCTGCCATGTCAGAGCGTGGCCCCATCCGGCCCATATCTTCCGAGCCTTCAAAATAGATGTCGCCGCCCATGCCGGCGGTCAGGTTCAACACCACATCGGTGCCCGAATCGCGGATGCGCTCGGTCACTTCACGGTAAAGCGCGCCGTCGCGGCTGGGCTTGCCGGTTTCAGGGTCGCGCACATGGCAATGCACCACCGCCGCCCCCGCCTTGGCCGCATCAATCGCCGAAGCCGCAATCTGGGCAGGCGAGCGCGGCACATGCGGGCTGCGGTCTTGCGTGCCCCCCGATCCAGTGACAGCACAGGTGATGAAAACGTCGCGGTTCATGGCCAAGGGCATCGCAATCCTCCTTAAGGTTTGGCCTCAGCATATCGGGCTTGCAAAGCGCCGCTTGTCATTTTACGAAACTTTTATGTCAAAAAGCGCAACGATCTTCGCCGCATCGCAGCAACCGCTGACCCTGGCCCTGCTGGTGCTGCCACAGGCCTCTATTCTCGAGGTCGCCTCCACCCTCGACCCGCTGCGCGCCGCCAACCGCCACCTTGGCACCGAGGCCTTTCGCTGGCGCGTGGTCACCCCCAACGGCCAAGCAGCGCCGCTGACCTGCGGCATCGAGCTGCCCTCCTCCGGCCCCCTCGCCGCGGCGACAGGCGCAGATGCGCTGATCGTGATCGCAGGCTTTCGCCAATCCGAAGTCGCCACTGCCCCGCTGATCCGCGACCTTGCCCGGATAGCGCCCCGTTTCGCAGCCATCGGTGGCATCGACGCAGGGCCCTGGGTGCTGGCGCGCGCGCGGCTGCTGAATGGCTATAAGGCCACGGTGCATTGGGAAGATTTGGAAGACCTCAGCAGCGCACATCCTGATATCGAGGTGCTGCCCGACCGCTATGTGATCGACCGTGGCCGCTTTACCGCCGGTGGCGCCGCCCCCGCTGCCGATCTGATGCTGCACCTGATTGCCTGCCGCCATGGTGCAGGCCTTGCCCGCCAAACCGCCGCAAGCTTCATCACCAGCCCGCGCCCAGCCGCCGAGCCGCAACTGCGCGCAACGCCACAAACCCCGCGCCTCGATCCCCGCATCGCCAGCGCCGTTGCCCGCATGGAAGCCAACCTTGATGCGCCCGAACCCGCCAGCCAAATCGCCGCCGCCCTGAACCTCTCGACCCGACGTCTGGAGCAGCTTTTTCGCGAAAACCTCGGCCTCACCCCCGCAGCTTATGGCCTGACCCTGCGCTTGGCCGCAGCGCGCCGGATGATCACCGACACCCACCACCCGCTGGCAGAAGTGGCGCTGCGCTGCGGTTTTTCTTCTGCCTCAAGCCTTTCACGCGCCTTTCGCGCGAAATTCGACCGCGCCCCGCGCGATTTAAGATAGTTCAGTCCCCCCGCCAAACTTCGGAAGCCTCCGGCGGGGATATTTTTACCAAGATGAAAGAGCAAAACCCGCCGCTTTCATCTTGGTGCAAATATCCCGGGGGAGGCGGGCTTGCCGCGAGGCAAGCGCGCCTGGGGCAGCGCCCCCTCTAGGTCTCGAATAGGCCGCGGCCTTTTAGCAGTGGCTCCACCCCCGGCATTCGGCCGCGGAATTTGGTGTAAAGCGCGTCTGGCGGTGCCGAGCCTCCGGCCGAGAGAATGAATTTTTCCAGCCGCGCTGCCGTCGCGGGGTCAAAGGCGTCACCTGCTTCGGTGAAGGCTGCAAAAGCATCGGCGTCCATCACTTCAGACCACATGTAGGAATAATAGCCCGAGGCATAGCCGTCGCCCGAGAACACATGTGCGAAATGCGGCGTGGCGTGGCGCATGCGGATGGCTGAGGGCATGCCCAGGGCTTCAAGCACTTCGGCCTGTTTCTGCATTGGGTCCGCGGGCGTCGCCCCTTCGTGGAAGGCCAGATCGACGAGGGCTGAGGCAAGGAATTCCACCGTCGAGAAGCCTTGATCATAGGTGCCTGCCGCCAAAAGCCGTGCCAAAAGTTCGGCGGGCATCGCCGCCCCCGTTTCGACATGGCGGGCATGTTTTTCTAACACTTCGGGCACTTCCAGCCAATGTTCGTAAAGCTGGCTGGGCAATTCGACAAAATCGCGTGCCACCGAGGTGCCCGAGATAAAGCCGTAGGTCACATCCGACAGCATCTGATGCAGCGCGTGGCCAAATTCATGGAACAGCGTGCGCGCGTCATCATAGGACAGCAGCGCCGGCGTGGCCTTGGCGAAGTTGCAGATATTGACCACCACTGGCCGCACCTCGCCACCCAATTTGCGTTGCGAGCGCATCGCCGAGCACCAAGCCCCCGAGCGTTTCGAGCCGCGCGCAAAGTAATCGCCGATAAAGACCGCCACATGTTGGCCGTTGCGCGTCACCTCCCAAGCCCTTGCGTCCGGATGGTAAAGCGGCAGATCCAGCGCGCGAAATTCAAGCCCGAACAGGCGGTTGGCGCAGTCAAAGCAGGCCTCCAGCATCGACTTAAGGCTGAGGTAGGGTTTCAAGACTGCCTCATCCAGATCATGTTCGGCCAGCCTGCGGGCTTGGGAATAATAGCGCCAATCCCAAGGCTCGAGCGGCCCGGTGATGCCGTCAGCCGCCAGCCTTGCTTGCAAAACTGCGGCATCTTCAAGCGCTTTGGCCCGTGCTGGCGCCCAGACCCGCAGCAGCAGATCGCGCACAGCTGCTGGGGTTTTCGCCATCTCGGGTTCCAGTTTGAAATCGGCAAAAGACCCATAGCCAAGCAGGGCCGCGCGTTCGGCCCGCAGCGCCAAAATCTCGGCGGCGATGGCGCGGTTATCGGTCTCGCCGCCCGAAGCCCCGCGGGCGACCCAAGCCTCATAGGCCCTTTGCCGCAGGCCGCGATGCGGCGAGAATTGCAAGAACGGCACGATCAGCGAGCGCGACAGTGTCACCACCGGACCCATCGCCTTTTCTGCGCCGGCGGCCACCGCGCCTGCTACCACAAAATCGGGCAGGCCTTGCAGATCTTCGGCGGCCAGCGGCATGAACCAGCTGCGCTCGTCTGCCAGCAGATTTTGGCTGAACTGGGTGCCCAAGACCGCAAGCCGGGCTTTGACTTGCGTCAGGCGTTCGGCCTCGTCGCCTTGCAGCTGCGCGCCCGAGCGGACAAACATCTGCCGATAAAGTTCAAGCACGCGGGCCTGTTCTGCGCTCAGATCAAGGTCTTCGCGCCGCTGCCACAGGGCCTCGATCCGCGCGAACAGCGCCTTGTTGTTGGTGACTTCTGAGGAAAACGCGCTCATTTTTGGCGCCAGATCGCGCTGCAAAGCCTCGCGGCTTGGGGTGCTGTCGGCACCGGCAAGATTGTAAAACACCCCAGCCACCCGGTCCAACAGCGCTTCGGCCAGTTCCATCGCCTCGATGGTATTGGCAAATGTGACTTCGGGCTGCGCCACGATCAGCGCGATATTATCGCGCGCCTCGGTGAGGGCCGCGTCAAAAGCGGGGGCGAAATCTTCGTCCTTAATCTGCGCAAAGGGCGGCAGGGCAAATTCCCCCTCCCAAGCGGCCAGCAAAGCATTGGTCATAGCCGTTCTCCTGTTTGATGCGGGCTTACCGCTCTGATTTCCGGCGCAGCCGCTGCTCGAGCCTGCGCAGTGCCAGCGACAGGCCGATGGTCATGCTGAGATAGATCAGCGCCACCACATTATAGGTTTCAAAATAGCGAAAATTGCCCGCCGCCGTGACTTTGCCCAGCTGGGTGATATCGGCCACGCCCAGCACCGAAACCAAGGAGCTGTCTTTCACCATGGCGACAAAGTCATTGCCCAAGGGCGGCAGGATGGTGCGAAAGGCTTGCGGTGCGATCACATGGCGAAAGCGTTGCCAGCCGGTCAGGCCAAGCGCTGCTGCGGCCTCGATCTGGCCACGCTCGACCGATTGCAGCCCGGCGCGAAACACCTCGGCCAGAAAGGCCGAATAGGCCAGCATCAGCGCGATAATCGCCCGCCACAGCAGCGGAAAATCGCGTGTTGTCATCGGCGCCCAGCCAAAGGCCCAATTCCACGCCGCCACAAAGGCCGGCGCGCCGACAAAGGCCACATAAAGCAGCAGCACCATGATCGGCACGCCGCGCATCACCTCGATATAGCCGCGCGAAACCTCGCGCAGCAGCCGAAACCGCGACACCCCCGCAAGCGCCAGCGCAAGGCCCAGCGCACAGGCAAGCCCAAAGGCCACCAGCGTGACAAAAACCGTGATGCCGATGCCCTTGGTCAGGGTGCGCATCACTTGGCTGTAAATCTCGCTGGCCCAAACCTGATAGAACAGCCAAAGGCCGGTGATGCCAAGCACCACCAGCCAATAGGGAAATTCTTGCTGATGTTTGGGCGTCATAAAGCCAGCTTATTGGCCCATTTTATAGTCAAGGAACCACTTTTTGTTCAGCGCCTCGATGCTGCCATCAGCCTGCATCGCCGCGATGCCTGCATTGATTGGCGCCACCAGATCCGAGCCTTTGGGGAAGATAAAGCCGAAATCCTCGACCCCCATCTTTGGCCCAACAATCTTAAGCCCGCCATTGGAGGCATCGACATAGCCCTGCCCCGCGGTGCCATCGGTCAGCACCAGATCGACATCGCCCGCCTTCAGCGCCTCGACCGTGGCACCAAAGGTCTCGAACAGTTTGATCCGCGGGTTGGCCTCGTTGCCATCCAGCACTTCGTAAACGGCGGTGTAGAATGGCGTGGTGCCGGGTTGGGCGGCGATCAGCAGCTTGTCATCACCGGCAAAGGCCGCAGGATCAGCAAAGCGCGCCTCGTCGCCGCGCACCAACATCACCATTTCCGAGCGCATATAGGCGTCCGAGAAATCGACCTTTTCCTTGCGGTCTTCCTTAATCGTGATACCGGTCATGCCCAGATCATACTGGCCTTCCGACACCGCAGGGATCATCGCATCCCAAGAGGTGTTTTCATATTTCACCGTGAAGTTCAGCTTTTTGGCCAGATCGGCCATGGCATCATATTCCCAGCCAATCGCCTTGCCGTCCTTGTCGGTGAATTGCAGCGGCGGATAGGCGTTTTCGGTGACAACAACGATTTCTTTCCCGCCCAAATCCGGCAGATCGGCCGCAAAAGCGCCAGAGACAGTCAAAGCAAGGCCCGCAAGGGCGACAGCAATCTTCATGGTGTGAACTCCCCGTCACGAATTGGATACACAACTATGTGCGCCATTGCAGGGCAAGAGCAAGGGCCTGCGCGGTCTGTTTGGGTGGAATAGGCACAGCGCGCGCTTTTGTGCATCGCTGCACAGCGCATCTTCATCTCGGCCCAGATCTTGCCATTGCAGCAGCGGCCCTTCGCGCCCATCCTTTAACACAGCCAAAGGAGGCCATCATGTCACGATTTCCCACCTATTTCATCAGCCACGGCGGCGGGCCTTGGCCTTGGGTACCTGCAATGCGGCAGATGTTTGCCAATCTTGAATCCGCCTTGGCACGGATGCCAGCCGAGGTTGGCGCGCGGCCCAAAGCGGTGCTGATGATCTCGGGCCATTGGGAAACCCCTGATTTCGCGGTGATGTCCTCGCCGCATCCGCCGATGGTCTATGATTACGGCGGCTTCCCGCCCGAAACCTATAAGATCGCCTATCCCGCCCCCGGCGCGCCCGCTTTGGCGCAACAGATCACAGATCTGATCGCCGCCGCAGGTCTGCCGACGCATCTGGACGCAAAACAAGGCTACGATCACGGCACCTTTGTGCCGGCCTATGTGATGTATCCGCAGGCCGATATGCCGATCTTGCAGGTGTCACTTCAGCATGGCTATGATCCGGCGGCGCATTTTGCGCTTGGCCGCGCGCTTGCCCCGCTGCGCGATTCGGGCGTGCTGATTGTGGGGTCGGGTCTGTCCTATCACAATCTGCGCATGTTCGGCCCTGGAGCCAAAATCCCGTCCGAGGCTTTTGACGCTTGGCTTTGCGAGGTGATGGCCCTGCCGCCCGCAGAGCGCACCGCGGCTTTGCTGGAGTGGGAAAAGGCCCCCTACGCCCGCATCTGCCACGCCGAGGAAGACCACCTTGCACCGCTGTTCGTGGCGCTTGGTGCAGCCGAAGCCGACCCCGCCCAGCAGGTCTATCACGACAAGGGCCTGATGGGTGGCGTCACCGCCAGCAGCTATAAATTCGGCTAAAGCGGCGCAGCGCCTTAGCCGATTCGGGCGATGGATCGCCCCGCAGCAAGGTTTGAAACCCTTTGTCGCGGGGCATAAAACTTCACTTTATCAGATATTTATCAAAGACTTGCCCTTTCAAATACCGCCCCATACCGAACCGTCACGAAACCGTTGCAGGCGTGGAACAGGCTGTCTCCGAGGCGCAGCCTCATCTGTCCCCAAGCCTGGCCCCGCAATAGGCCCCGCCCTTCTGTCCCCCCGACAGAGGGGCGTTTTTCTGCTTTCCCCCGCGCGCCACTCATGCCACCTTCGCGGCTATAGCAGGAGAAAACACATGGCCTTCGGCACCGCAATCCGCACCTATTTTGAAGGCAAATGGCACGAGGGCGATCTGCCCGTGATGCGCGCCGCCGATCATGGCATCTGGCAGGGCAGCTCGGTCTTTGACGGCGCACGGCTGTTTGACGGGGTCTGCCCCGATCTTGACAAGCATTGCGAACGCCTGAACCGCTCGGCCGAGGCGCTGATGATCACCCCCACCGTCGCCGCCGATGAGATGGAGGCGATCATCCGCGAGGGTTTGCAGGCCTATAGCCACAGCCAATCGGTCTATGTGCGGCCGATGTATTGGGCGATCCACGGCTCTAAACTGGGGATCACGCCGCTGGCGGGGGCCACAGGTTTTGCCATCAGCCTGGAAGAGGTCGCCATGCCCGCGCCCGATTTCGCCACCACCGTGACCCGCACCCGCTTTCGCCGCCCCGTGATCGAAGATGCGGTCTGCAATGCCAAGGCTGGCTGCCTTTATCCCAACAATGCCCGCATGTTGGCCGAGGCCGAGGCCAAGGGCTACGGCAATGCGCTGGTCGCCGATGCGATGGGCAATCTGGCGGAATCTGCCACCGCCAATGTGTTCTTGGTCAAAGACGGCGTGGTGCTGACGCCGATCCCGAATGGCACCTTTCTGGCCGGCATCACAAGGGCGCGCCACATCGCCAACCTGCGCGCCGATGGCTTTGAGGTGCGCGAGACCGTGCTGACCTTCGAAGACGCCCATGCGGCGGATGAAATCTTTCTGTCCGGCAATTTCGCCAAAGTCACCGCGGTGAAGGAATTCGACGGCACCCACTACCCCCACCGCCCCGTAACCGACCGCGCCCGCGCGCTTTATATGCAATGGGCGGCAACGCAGGCTTAGCTTGCCTTCGCAACGCCTTAGCGCCATGATCGCGCCGATAGGGGAGAGTTAAATGCGTAAGTTTTTGGTGGTTCTTGATGACAGCCGCGAATGCCTGAATGCGATGCGCTATGCTGCTCTGCGCGCCGCGAATACCGGCGCTGGGGTGCAGATCTTGTCGATTATCTCGCCCGAGGAATTTCAGCATTGGATCGGCATTGCCGATCTGATGCGCGCCGAAGCACGCGAGCGGATCGAAGCGCATTTCGAGGTTTTTGCCAAATGGATGCGTGACAAGCAGGGCATAAACCCCGAGCTGATCATCCGCGAAGGCGATGCGGTGACCGAGATTTTGGCGCAAGTGAACGACGACCCCTCGGTCGGCGTCTTGGTGCTGGGGGCTGGCACCGATAAATCCGGCCCCGGTCCGCTGGTGACGCAGATGACCCGCAGTTCTGGCAACTTGCCGGTGCCGCTGACCATCGTGCCGGGGGATATGTCAAAAGAGCGGTTGGAAGCCATCACCTGACGCCGCCAAGGCCGCGCTTTGCAAGGCGGCTATGCGCCCCGCGCCTTGGGCAAGGGACGCATTTCGCTGTCACAGGGGGGCTGTCGCGTGGTAAACCTGCGTCAGGGAGGACGAACCGGAGTTGCACGATGAAACCTGTCACAGCTATGCCCGCCGTTCCCGCCTCTGCCGAGCCTGTCTTGGCCTATTTCACCCCTGCGCCTGCGGCAAAACCTGCACTGGCCAAGCCCGCCGCTTCGGCGCTTGATCTGATGTATGGCTATTACGACGCGGCGTGATCCGCGTTTTAGAATAGCTCCAAACTTGACTTACCGGCGCAGCAAGCGCATACCCGACTGGAATAGTCGGAGAAAAAGACCATGTTCATCCAGACCGAATCCACACCAAACCCAGCCACGCTGAAATTCCTGCCGGGGCAAAGCGTGCTTGACCTTGGCACCGCCGATTTCCCCAGCCTTGAGGCTGCGGAAAAATCGCCGCTGGCCAAGCGCATCTTTGCAACCGGGCAAGTGGCGGGGGTGTTTTTTGGCGCCGATTTCATCACCGTGACCAAGGCCGAAGCCGCCGAATGGCAGCATATCAAGCCCGCAATCCTGGGCGCGATTATGGAGCATTTCCAGTCTGGCGCCGCCGTGATGGAAGGCGAATCGCAAGCAGCCCATGCCGCCCATGATGGCCCTGACGAAGACATCGTGCGTCAAATCAAAGAGTTGCTTGACACCCGTGTCCGCCCCGCCGTGGCGCAAGATGGTGGCGACATCACCTTTCACGGCTTTGACCGTGGCGTGGTTTATCTGCATATGAAGGGCGCTTGCGCCGGCTGCCCCTCGTCTACCCTGACGCTGAAAATGGGCATCGAGAACCTGCTGCGCCACTATATCCCAGAGGTGCTAGAGGTGCGTCCCGTTGCGGCCTGAGACGATTTTGGCCTTTGACACATCGGCGGCGCAATGCGCCGCCGCTTTGCTATGCGATGGCAAGATAACGCTGCAAATCGAGCCGATGGACAAGGGCCAAGCCGAACGCTTGGTGCCCTTGCTGACCGAACTGCTGGCGTCACAGAGGCTGCAATGGTCTGATCTGACAGCGATTGCCGTCGGCACGGGGCCGGGCAATTTCACCGGGGTTCGCATCTCGGTGGCCACCGCGCGCGGGCTTGCGCTGGGGTTGGGCATCCCTGCGATTGGCGTCACACGGCTTGAGGCCACAGCCTTTGGCCATCCGCTGCCGATCACCGTGGTCGAAGACGCGCGGCGCGGCGATGTCTATGTGCAAAGCTTTACCGCTGCGGGGCCGCTGCCCGCATCTCTTGCGCCTGCCAGCGACCCAATCACCGGCCCGCAAACCGGCACCGGCTGCGAAGGTCTGCCCGAGGTCATGCCCTTGGTCGAGGCGATTGCCCGCATTGCCGCCAGCCGCAGCGCCAGCCCGCAGCCACGCCCTGCGCCGTTTTATCTGCGCGGCGCGGACGCAGCCCCGCCGTCTGACCCGCCGCCGCGCATTCTTGACGCAGCGCTATGACAGCCGCCGAGATGGCAGCGATTCATGCCGCCTGCTTTGTCACCCCGCGCCCTTGGTCTGCCGCTGATATCACCGCCACGCTGGACAGCGCTTTTGCCTTTGTGCTGAGCGAACCGCAGGGGTTCTTGCTTGGCCGCGCCGTCGCGGGCGAGGCCGAACTGCTGACCCTTGCCGTCGCCCCAGAGGCCCGCAACCGCGGCATCGGCGGCCGTCTGGTCGCGGCTTTCCTGGCCGAAGCCATGGCGCGCGGGGCCGAATCAGCCTTTCTTGAGGTCTCGGCCGCGAATCTGCCCGCGCAGCGGCTTTACGCCGCCAAAGGCTTTGAACTGCAAGGCAAACGCCGCGCCTATTACCAAACACCCGAGGGGGATCGGCTGGATGCTCTGGTTCTGACCTGTCGCCTTTAAAGACCGGAACGATACCAATTACCGACCAAGTGATCTAATTTTCAGCACCAGATGCGCGCGCGCCCCGCCGCCGCCAGATTCCTATTGACCCTCTGGCAAAGCACTGTCCTAAATCGCCTACGAACTGCCCGCGATGGCTGCCAAAAGGCGGCCTTGCAGAGGGCGGCACCGATAAACCTAACGGGAGACGACCATGACCCTGATGAAAAACCTGATGGGTGCTGCGGCAACGCTGGCACTGACCGCAGGCCTTGCAAGTGCAGAGCCCGCAATCATTTATGACCTTGGCGGCAAATTCGACAAATCCTTTAACGAGGCAGCTTTCAACGGCGCCGAGAAATGGGCGAAAGAAACCGGCGGCACCTATAAAGAGCTGGAAATGCAGAACGAAGCCCAGCGCGAGCAGGCGCTGCGGTCTTTGGCCGAAGAGGGTGCAAACCCGATCGTCACCACCGGCTTTGGCATGTCTGACCCAATCGCGGCTGTGGCGGCTGATTTCCCTGACACCAAATTCGTCACCATCGACGGCTGGGTTGACCCTGCTGCGCATCCAAACGTGCTGACCATCGGCTTTTCCGAACATGAAGGCTCGTATCTGGTTGGCATGATGGCGGCGATGGCATCGAAAACCGGCACCGTCAGCTTTATCGGCGGCATGGACATTCCGCTGATCCGCAACTTTGCTTGTGGCTATGCGCAGGGTGCCAAGGCTGTGAAGCCCGATGTCACCTTCATCTCGTCGATGACCGGCACCACCCCTGCGGCTTGGAACGATCCGGTCAAGGGCGCGGAACTGGCCAAGGCGCAAAAGGCCCAAGGTTCTGATGTGATTTTCGCGGCGGCTGGCGGCACCGGTGTTGGCGTTCTGCAAGCAGCGGCTGACGAAGGCATCCTGTCGGTGGGCGTTGACAGCAACCAGAACTACCTGTTCCCCGGCAAAGTGCTGACCTCGATGCTCAAGCGCGTTGATGTGGCCGTCTATAACTCGATGAAGGCAGGCGATGCGCTGGACACCACCACGCAAACGCTTGATCTGAAAGCAGATGGCGTTGGCTATGCGATGGATGACAACAACGCAGCACTGGTCACCCCAGAGATGAAAGCCGCGGTCGACGCCGCCGCTGACAAGATCAAATCGGGCGAGCTGGTCGTGCATGACTACCGCACCGACAACATGTGCCCTGCGGCAGAGTTTTGATCTGACCAAACCAAAGCTGGCCGCGCAGAGCAATCTGCGCGGCCGGTTTTTTTAGCGGCCCCGCCGCAGGAGAAAGCCGATGACCCAAGCCGCTATTCAGCTGAAAGGCATCTCCAAGGCCTTTGGGACTGTGCAGGCCAACCGCGATATCAATATCTCGGTCGCCAAAGGCACGATCCACGGCATTATCGGCGAAAACGGCGCGGGCAAATCGACGCTGATGTCGATCCTTTACGGCTTTTACAAAGCCGACGCGGGCCAGATTTTCATCAACGGCCAGCCTACCCTTATTCCTGACAGCCAAGCCGCCATTCGCGCTGGCATCGGCATGGTGTTTCAGCATTTCAAGCTGGTGCAGAACTTTACCGTGCTGGAAAACGTCATTCTGGGCGCCGAGGACGGCCCCTTGTTGAACGCAAGCCTGACCAAGGCGCGCAAAGTGCTGATGGAGCTGTCGCGCGAATACGAGCTGGATGTGCACCCCGATGCGCTGATCCAAGATCTGTCGGTCGGCCATCAACAGCGGGTCGAAATCCTGAAGGCGCTTTATCGTCAGGCCGATATCCTGATCTTGGACGAACCCACCGGCGTGCTGACCCCGGATGAGGCTGACCATCTGTTTCGCATCCTGCGCGGGCTGAAAGCTCAGGGCAAAACCATCATCCTGATCACCCACAAACTGCGCGAGATCATGGAGACCACCGACAACGTCTCGGTGATGCGGCGCGGCACGATGGTGGACACGGTGAAAACCACCGAAAGCACGCCCGAGTCGCTGGCCGAGCTGATGGTGGGCCGCAAAGTGCTGCTCGAGGTCGAGAAAAAGCCCGCCACCCCCGGCGAGGTGGTGCTTTCGGTGCAAGATCTGCATATGCGCGACGAACACGGGGTGGAACGGCTGAAAGGCATCAGCTTTGACATTCGTGCCGGCGAAATCCTTGGCATCGCAGGCGTGTCGGGCAATGGTCAATCCGAACTGCTGGAAGCCTTGGGCGGCTTTGGCGCGGCCACGGGCGTGATCACGCTAAAGGGGCAAGTGCTGCCGCTGTCGGGCCCACAGGCCAATGGCCAAAGTCGGCGCGAGGCTGGCATCGCGCATGTGCCCGAAGACCGCCAGCATCTGGGCCTGATCATGGATTTCGCGGCTTGGGAAAACACCGCTTTTGGCTATCACAACGATGCGAAATACCAAAAGAACCGGCTTTTCATGGATAACGAGGCCCTGCGCGCCGATACGGCGGCGAAAATGGCCACCTTTGATGTGCGCCCACCGATCCCTGCGCTTGCGGCCAAACATTTTTCGGGCGGCAATCAGCAAAAGCTGGTCGTGGCGCGCGAAATCGAACAAGACCCCGACCTGTTGCTGATCGGTCAACCCACCCGCGGCGTCGATATCGGCGCGATTGAGTTCATTCACAAACAGATCGTGGCGCTGCGCGATGCGGGCAAAGCGGTGCTGCTGGTCTCGGTCGAGCTGGACGAAATCCTCAGCCTATCGGACCGCATTGCGGTGATGTTTGACGGCCAGATCATGGGCTTTGCCGATCCAGAAACCACCAACGAGCGCGCGCTTGGCCTGATGATGGCCGGTGTCGCGGGGAAGGCCTAAGCCATGACCAAGCTGCCACAATGGGCCGATATCGTTCTGGTGCCGCTGATCAGCCTTGTGCTGGCGGCGATTGTCTCGGCGCTGGTGCTGCTGTCAATCGGGCAAAGCCCGGTCGAGGCGATCTCGATCATGGTCGATGGGGCTTTTGGCTCGGCCAATGGCTGGGGCTATACGCTTTACTATGCCACCAGCTTTATGTTCACCGGCCTTGCGGTGACAGTGGCCTTTCACGCGGGCCTGTTCAACATCGGTGGCGAGGGGCAGGCGCAGCTGGGTGGCTTGGGCGTGGCGCTGGTCTGCCTTGCACTGCCTTGGCCGCATTGGACCTTGGCCCTCTTGGCGGCCAGCCTTGGCGGCGCGGCCTTTGGCGCAGCTTGGGCGGCGATTCCGGCCTATCTGCAAGCCAAACGCGGCAGCCATATCGTGATCACCACGATCATGTTCAACTATATCGGCGCGGCCTTTATCATCTATATGCTGGTCGATGTGCTGCGCCCGCCGGGCCAACAAGACCCTGCCACGGCAAAGTTCCCAGCCGGCACGCATTTGCCCGCCCTCTCTGATATCCCGATGCTGCGCGAGCTGTTCGCGCGCTGGAACGCCGACGGCACGCCCAAGCTGACCAAGGCGGGCATCCAGATGTATTCCAACGTGCCCGCCAATGTGACGCTGTTTATCGCCATCGCCGCCTGCTTTGCGGTCTGGGCGCTGCTGTGGCGCACAAGGCTTGGCTACCAGATCCGCGCCTTTGGCAAATCCGAAGCCGCCTCGCGCTATGCCGGCATCAATCCGGTCAAGATCACCATGATCGCCATGCTGATCTCGGGCGGGCTCGCGGGGCTGATGGCGATCAACAATGTGATGGGGGCCTCGGGCAGATTGCTGCAAAACTCGGCCGAGGGTGCGGGCTTTATCGGCATCGCCGTGGCGCTGATGGGGCGCAATCACCCGATTGGGGTGTTTCTGGCGGCGATCCTGTTCGGCTTTCTCTATCAAGGCGGCGCGGCCCTTGGCCTGCACACCACGATCCCGCTGGAAATGCGGCTGGTGGTGCAGGGTCTGGTGATCCTGTTTACCGGAGCCTTGGATCAAATGGTGCGGATGTTGCTGGCATGGGCCTTCAGCCTTGGCAAGAAAAGGACAGCCTGATGGATTATGATACCCTGATGCAGATCCTCGGCTCCACGGTCCGGCTTGGCACGCCTTTGCTGCTGGCCTGCCTTGCGGGCCTGTTTTCCGAACGCTCTGGCGTGTTTGACATCGGACTGGAAGGCAAGATGCTGGCCGCAGCCATGGCCGCAGCCACCGTCGCCTTTATGACAGGCTCTGCTTGGATCGGGCTTGGCGCTGGCATTGTGGCCTCGCTGCTGTTCTCCGCCCTGCACGGGCTTGCCTCGATCACCTTCAAAGGCAATCAGCTGATTTCCGGCGTGGCGCTGAACTTTCTGGCCTCGGGTCTGACAGTGCTGATCGCCCAAGCCCTGTTCAAACAAGGCGGGCGCACCCCTGCCCTTGCCGGCGATGCCCGCTTTAACCCGATTGATCTGCCCTTTGCCGAGGCGCTGAAAGACCTGCCCTTGCTTGGCCCGCTTTACGCCCAAGTGATCTCGGGCCATTCCATCCTTGTTTATGCCGCCTTCGCCGCCGTGCCCCTGTCATGGTGGCTGCTCAACCGCACCCGCTTTGGCCTGCGCCTGCGCGCGGCGGGCGAAAACCCCGCCGCCCTCGATACCGCCGGCGTCTCAGTGGTGCGTATGCGCTATGCCGCGCTCTTTATCACCGGCGTGCTCTGCGGCCTTGCCGGCGCCTATATGGCCACCGCCCTGCAAGCAGGCTTTGGCCGCGAGATGACCGCAGGCCGTGGCTATATCGCCCTTGCCGCCCTGATCTTTGCCAAATGGCGTGCCCTGCCCGCCTTGGGCGCCACCATGCTGTTTGGCTTTTTCCAAGCCCTCGCCCTGCGCCCCGATGTGGTCGAAGCCGTCACCCATGTGAAAATCTCCGGCTCCTTCCTCGATGCCCTGCCCTATATCCTCACCGTCATCGCCGTGGCAGGCTTCATCGGCAAATCCATCCCGCCACGCGCAGGCGGCGAACCCTATGTCAAAGAACGCTAACGCCCGCCGCTTTCATCTTGGCGCAAATATCCCACGGGGGCAGGCCCAAAGGGCCGCGGGGGTGTGAAACCCCCGTCCCCACCACCCAAGGACCACTCGATGTCAGACCAAATCGTCGCCCTCACCCAGCTTGTGCACGCCCGCGCAGGATCCGCCCCGATCGAGCTTGGCCTGATCCTCGGCTCCGGCCTTGGCCATCTGGCAGACGCGGTCGAGGGCGTGGCGATCCCCTATGCCGATCTGCCGGGCTTTCCCCATGTCGGGGTCTCGGGCCATAACCCAAATCTGGTGATCGGCACGCTGGAAGGCCGCCGCGTCGCGGTCTTTGGCGCGCGCGAGCATTACTACGAGAACGGCAACGCCGCCGCGATGCGCCTGCCGCTTGGCCTGCTCAAGGCGCTGGGGGCCACCCAGCTTATCGCCACCAATGCCGCAGGCTCGCTCTGCCCTGATATGCGCCCGGGCGATCTGATGCTGCTCAGCGATCACATCAATTTCTCCGGCCTTAATCCGCTGATCGGCGAGAAAACCGACGCCCGCTTTGTGCCGATGACCACGGCGCATGATGCAGATCTGCGCGCAGCCCTGCGCGCCAGTGCAGCGGCGGTGGGGGTGGCGCTGCCCGAAGGCGTTTATGCTTGGTACTCGGGCCCCTCGTTTGAAACCCCCGCTGAAATTCGCGCCATCAAAATTCTGGGTGGCGATGCTGTCGGCATGTCCACGGTGCCCGAGGTAATCTTGGCACGGTTTCTGGGTCTGCGGGTTGCCGCCATTTCCACCATCACCAATATGGCCGCCGGCATGTCTGACGAACAGATCAGCCACGAACACACCAAAGCTATGGCCCCGATAGGTGCGGCGAAACTGGAACAGGTTCTGCGGCATTTCCTGCGTCAGGCGATTTAGATCATGCAAGGGTTTGACAAGCTGCGAAAAACCCCGCATCCCTAGGGAAAGCCACCCTTTCACTAGGCCCGCGGCCATGCAGATTTACCTCCCCATCGCCGAGGTTTCGATCAACGCCTTTCTTCTGTTGGGCTTGGGCGGAATCGTCGGCTTTTTATCCGGCATGTTTGGCGTTGGCGGCGGCTTTCTGATCACGCCACTTTTGCTGTTCATTGGTGTGCCCGCAGGGGTTGCTGTGGCCACGGGGGCCAATCAAGTCGTTGCCTCGTCGATCTCGGGCATGTTGGTGCAGATGAAGCGTCGCGGCGTCGATTTTCGCATGGGCATGGTGCTGTTGATCGGCGGGTTGATCGGCTCGTTCATCGGCGTGCAGGTCTTTGCTTGGATGACGGCACTTGGCCAGATTGACCTGTTTGTGCAGCTGTCTTATGTGCTGTTTCTGGGGCTGATCGGCGGGCTGATGTTTGTCGAAAGCCTGCGCAGCATTCTGCGCAACCGCAAGCAGGGCGTGGCGATGCCGGTGCGACGCTCGCATGTCCACACTTGGGCGCACCGCTTGCCATTCAAGATGAAGTTTCGTGTCTCGGGCCTTTATGTCTCGATCATCCCTCCCCTGCTGATTGGAGCGTTGGTGGGTCTGCTATCAGCCTGTATGGGGGTTGGCGGCGGCTTTATCCTTGTGCCTGCAATGATTTATCTGCTGGGCGTGCCCACCCGCGTTGTCGTTGGCACCTCGCTGTTTCAGATTATTTTTACCACCGGCTTCACCACCCTGATGCATGCGGTCAACAGCCAGACCGTCGATATGGTGCTGGCTCTGCTGCTGATTGTCGGCGGCGTGATCGGCGCGCAGATCGGGGCTTTGGTCTCGACACGGCTGCAAGCCGAACAGCTGCGCATTCTGCTCGCGCTTTTGGTGATCTCGGTCTGCTTCAAGATCGCATTGGATCTGCTGCTGCAACCGGCCGAGCTGTTCTCGATCACGCCTTTGGTGCTGCCATGAGGCGGCTTTGGGCTCTGACGCTGCCTCTCGCTCTGGCCCTTGCCAGCCTGCCACAGCTGACCGGCGCCGAGGAACAGATCGTCACCGGCCTCAGCCAAAATCGGGTCGAGATTACAGCCAATTACGACGGGTCAAATATCTTGATCTATGGTGCCGTGAAACGCACCGCGCCCCCTCCCGAAGGCCCAAGGCTCGAGGTGATCGTCACCGTCGAAGGGCCAGCGCAACCCTTGGTGCTGCGGCGCAAGGAAAAGGTCGCGGGCATCTGGATCAACCAATCCGCCGTCACCATCAGCTCGGCCCCCAGCTTTTACGCGGTCGCCACCACTGGCCCCTTTACCGAGATTCTGTCGCATACCGATGATCTGCGCTATCGCATCAGCCTGCCGCAAGTGATCCGCGCCATTGGCATCACCGCCGAGGCCGCCGATTCCCCCGATTTCGTCGAAGCGCTCAAACGCATCCGCATGAATGAAGACCGCTATCACATCGCTATCGGGCGGGTGCAGTTGCTGCAAGAAACCCTGTTTCGCGCCGATGTCGAACTGCCCGCCAACCTCAGCGATGGCAATTACAAAGTGCGGCTGTTTATTCTGCGCGGTGGTCAGGTCATCGACCGCCAAGACCGCTATATCGGCGTGCGCAAGGCGGGGATGGAGCGAGATCTGTTCAATCTCGCGCATGAGCAACCCTTGCTTTATGGTGTGATTTCATTGCTGCTCGCCGCCTTTGCCGGCTGGGCCGCCTCCGCCGGTTTCCGCTATATGCGCCGCTAAGGCCGCGCGCCAAAGCCTGCGCGGGGGGCTCGATGCCCCGCGCGCAGGCCCCCCGCTCAGGTCATCCCAAAGCTTGCGCCAAGGCCGGAAAGCCGCGCCTCAGCGTCACCAGCCGCATCAGGTTCAGCACCATCAGCGCGCCCCAAAGCCCGTGATTGCCCGCCAAGGGCACCAAAACCAGCAAGGCCGCGACATAGCAGGCCACCGAAACCGCCATCGCCCGCAGCATGGCTTGGGTGCGCAGCGCGCCAATATAGACGCCGTCATAAATCCAAGACCCCACCCCGACCAAAGGCGCAATCGCAAGCCAGGGCAGATAAATCGCAGCCTCGGCCCGCACATCCGGGGCCGTGGTCATCAGCGCGATAATTGGCGCTCCGGCCAGAGCAAAGATCAGCGCCAAGACCGCAGCCCCCGCCAGCCCCAACTGCATCGAAACCGCCGTCGCGCGGCGCAATTGCCCCGCTGCCCGCGCGCCCACAGCTTGGCCCACAAGCGTTTCGGCGGCAAAGGCAAAGCCATCCAAGCCATAGGCGGTGATCTCTAGAAACTGCATCAGCACATGATTGGCCGCCAAGGTCACATCGCCAAAGCCCGCCGCCAAAAAGATGAAACTGGTGAACGACAGTTGCAGCAGAACTGAACGCAGCATGATGTCGCGGCTGGCGCCAAACATCTTGCGCAGCGCCATCGGGTCGCGCAGCCGTGCCAGCGCCGCGCCAAGCTGCGGCCCAAACACCGCGCGCAACAGCCAAAGCCCCAGCAAAAGCCCGGCATATTCCGCGATCAACGTTGCCTGCGCCACCCCGGCGATGCCCCAGCCCAGCTTCAGCACAAACAGCATATCCAGCCCAACGTTCAGCCCGTTTTGCACCAGTTGCAACAGCAACACCGCCCGAGTGCGCTCGGCCGCAATCAGCCAGCCGGTGACCGCGTAAAGCATCACCGTCGCAGGCGCGCCCCAGATCCGAATGCCCAGATAGAGCCGTGCTGCTGCCTCGACCTCGGCGCTGGCAGGGGCGACCCAAAGCGCTGCGCCAAACAGCGCGCCTTGCAAGCCCACCAGGATCAGCCCTGCCGCCGCCCCAATCA
>CAJXWJ010000059.1 GCA_913062925.1 uncultured Pseudorhodobacter sp.
GTCAGCGCCAAAAGCGAACTGAGCCAGACGAAATATTCATCCGCCGTGCGTTTATGATCGGTCGAGATCCGCCAAGTCGCCAGAAACCGCGCGCCATCCCAGATCGAGAACACGGTGTTGGTATTGCCACAATCAATCGCTAGCAGCATCTTGTCCTCGCTTTAGAAAAAGACTTCTGCGGCCGGAATGGCAACAGTTTCACGCGCCATCCGCAGCATCAGATTGCCCGCGCCGTCAATGGTTTCAAACACGCCTTCGCGGGTTTGATCGCCGGTGCGTGCGCGGATCACCTCGCCCAGACGCGCGGCATGGGTAAGCCATTCTGCGCGCAGCGGTGCAAAGCCGTCGCGCTGAAACACCGCTTCCCAATGCGCAAAGCTTGTCGCCAGCCTATCAAGAAACGCCTCTGGCGTCACGCGCAAGCCGGTCTCGCCCAGCAAGGACACCGGCGCCAGCGCCCCCGGCTCGACCAGATGCGCCTCGGGGGCGGCGATCAGATTGACGCCGATGCCCACCGCCAGATGCATGCCCTGCCCCGCCCGCGTGCTTTCCAGCAATATCCCCGCCACCTTACCGCCGTTCAGCAAGACATCATTCGGCCATTTCAGCGCAAAGGCTTGCGGCAACCCCGTCAAGGCCACAAAGGCATCGCGCAGCGCCAAGGCAGCCGCGAAAGACCGCAGCGCCACCTGCTCGGGCGGCTCTGTCGGCTGGAGCAGCAATGTGGCGTAGAAATTCCCCAAAGGGCTGATCCAAACCCGCGCGCGCCGACCTTTGCCAGCGGTTTGCGTCAGCCCCAAAAACCACGCAGGCCCCGTCAGAGACGGAGCCATACGCAGCGCATAAGCATTGGTGCTATCGACGCTTGGCAGCACATGGCGGCCAAGGCCAGCAGGCCAAGGCCTAGCCGACAAGAGCTTGTGCCGCGGCCAAAGCAGGCGCTTCGATGCCAAACAGGTTAATCACCCCCAGCAGCATGATGGCGGCAACAGCGATAAACACCGCCCATTGCACCGGCACCATCCGGCTGACCGCGCCCTCGGACTCTTTGCCGAAATACATGAAGAACACGATGCGCAGATAGTAAAACGCCCCGATGACCGAAGCCACAGCCCCCGCCAGCGCCAGCCAAGTCATATCGGCATCGACGGCGGCCTTCAGCACATAGAACTTGCCAAAAAAGCCCAACATCGGCGGCACGCCTGCAAGGCTGAACATCAGCACCAACAAGGCCAGCGCCTTCAGCGGCTCGCGCTTCGAGAACAAGTTCAAACTGTCGATGCTGGTGACAGGCTTGCCGTCGCGCTCCATCGACATGATGAAGGCAAAAGTGCCAAGGTTCATCGTCACATAGATCGCCATATAGATCAGCATCGCCTGCACGCCTTCGACAGTGCCCGAGGCAATACCGATCAGCGCATAGCCCATATGGGCGATCGACGAATAAGCCATCAGACGCTTGATATCGCGCTGCCCAATCGCCGCAATCGCGCCCAAAAACATCGACAACACCGCCAGCGCCGCCAGAACTTGCGTCCACTGCGTTGGAATTTCGCCAAAGGCGTCATAGACCACCCGCGCAATCAGCGCCATCGCAGCCGCCTTTGGCGCGGTGGCAAAAAACGCGGTGACAGGTGTGGGCGAGCCTTCATAGACGTCAGGCGTCCACATGTGGAAGGGCGCAGCCGAAACCTTGAAGGCCATGCCGGTCAGCAAAAACACCAGACCAAACACCAACCCCAGCGGTGCGTCATGCGCCACCGCCTGATGAATGCCCGAAAACAGCGTGGTGCCGGAATAGCCGTAAACCAAAGACGCGCCATAAAGCAGCAGGCCCGAAGACAGCGAGCCCAGCACGAAATACTTCAAGCCTGCTTCGGTCGATTTGACGTTGTCGCGCTGCATCGAGGCCACAACATAAAGCGCCAACGATTGCAGCTCGAGCCCCATGTAAAGCACCATCAGATCGCCGGCCGAGACCATGAACATCATGCCGACAACCGCCAAGGTCACCAACAGCGGATATTCAAACCGCCCCATCTGGTTGCGCTGCATAAAGTCCAGCGACATCACCAAAACCCCAGCCGCCGACAGCAGCACCACCACTTTGACAAAGCGGGAATAGGCGTCATCGACGAACATATCGCCAAAGGCCGCATTGCTGCCCGCCCCCGCAACGCCGATCCACAGCGCCACAGCCACAAAAATACCTGCGGTGGCCCAAGTGATGGCCCCCGTCAGCTTGTCCTTGCCGGTATAAACCGCAAACAGCAGCGCAGCCATGGCGTAAAGCGCCAAGATCACCTCTGGCAGAACGATATGAAAATCAGATCCGGTCATCTTCGGTGTCCTTTAGTGCGAGGCCATTTCCGCAATGGCGGGGTTGGCAACGTGATAGTTTTCAACAAGATGGGCCACAGAGGGCCCGATGATATCGGTCACCAAGGCGGGGTAGACCCCCAGCAAAAGCGTCATGACAATCAGCGGCGCAAAGATCGCCCGCTCGCGGCGGCTCATGTCCTGAATGGTCATCAGCGCCTCTTTCACCAGCGCGCCAAAGGCAACGCGGCGATAAAGATAAAGCCCATAAGCCGCCGATAAGATCACGCCCGAGGTGGCCACAGCCGCGACCCAAGTGTTGACTTGGAAAATCCCCATCAAGACAAGGAATTCGCCGACAAAGCCCGAGGTGCCCGGCAGGCCGACATTGGCCATGGTGAAGAACATGAAGACCAGCGCATAGGCAGGCATCCGGTTGACCAAGCCGCCATAGGCCGAAATCTCGCGGGTGTGCATGCGGTCATAGATCACCCCAACGCAAAGGAACATCGCGCCCGAGATAAAGCCGTGGCTGACCATCTGGAAAATCGCGCCATCAACGCCTTGTTGATTGGCCGAGAAAATCCCCAAGGTGACATAGCCCATATGCGCGACCGAGGAATAAGCGATCAGCTTTTTCATGTCTTCCTGCGCCAGCGCCACCAGCGAGGTATAGACCACCGCAATCGCCGACATCCAGAACACCAGATCCGACATCACCTCGGACCCGACCGGAAACATCGGCAGGCTAAAGCGCAAAAAGCCATAGCCGCCCATCTTCAGCATGATCGCCGCCAGCACCACAGAGCCAGCCGTTGGCGCCTGAACGTGGGCATCGGGCAACCAGGTGTGCACCGGCCACATCGGCATTTTCACCGCAAAGCTTGCAAAGAACGCGAGGAACAGCAGCGTCTGCATCCCCCCCGTCACCGTCATGCCCAGCACAACCATCGGCTCATGCGCGAAATCAAACGCCATCAGCGTCGGGATATCGGTGGTGCCCGCCGCCATATACATCGCAATCATCGCCACCAGCATCAGCACCGAGCCAAGGAAGGTGTAAAGAAAGAACTTGAAGGCCGCATAAATCCGGTTCTGACCGCCCCAGATGCCGATGATCAGGAACATCGGGATCAGGCCAGCTTCAAAGAACAGATAGAACAGCACCAGATCCAGCGCCAAGAACACGCCCAGCATCAGCGTTTCCAGCAGCAGAAACGCGATCATATATTCCTTGACCCGATCCGACACGCCCCAGCACGACAGAATAGTGATCGGCATCAAGAAGGTGGTCAGCATCACAAATAAGATCGAGATGCCATCGACGCCCAGCTTGTATTTCAGCCCAATGATCCAAGCGCCCTCTTCCACGAACTGAAAGCCGGTATTGGCGGGGTCAAAGCCCTTGAACAGCACAAGCGAGACCAGAAAGGTCGCGCTGGTGGCAATCAGCGCCAGCCATTTGGCGTTGCGCTGTGCCGCCAGATCATTGCCGCGCAAGAACAGCGCCAGCACCAAGGCCGCGACCGCAGGAAGAAAGGTGATGATCGAAAGAAGGTAAGTCATGATCTTAGTGCCCCACCGTCAGCGTCATCCAGGTAATCAGGGCCACAATCCCCAAAACCATCGCGAAGGCATATGTAAAGACGTAGCCGGATTGCGCCCGACCGGCGAGTTTGGTGAAGAAAGGAATGATCCCCAGCGCCAGCCCGTTCAGGCCGCCGTCGATGATCGTGCCATCGCCTTTTTTCCACAGGAAGTTGCCAAGCCACAGTGCAGGGCGCACGAAGATCACATTGTAAAGCTCGTCAAAGTACCATTTGTTCAGCAAGAACAGATACAAAGGCCGCTGTTGCGCTGCAAGCCTGCCCGGCAGATCTGGCGATTTGATGTAGAACAACCACGCCAAAGCAAAGCCGATCACCATCGCCACAAAGGGCGAAACCTTGACCCAAGCCGGCGCCTCATGCGCGCTGTGGATCACATGATTGTCGGCCCCCAGATAGATCGCGCCCTTGGGTGCCACCGCCGCCGCGTGATCGGCCACAGGCTCTGCCGCCGCGGTTTCGGTGGTGGTGGTTTCGGTCGCATGGCCTTCGGCCATAACCTCGCCGTGGCCGGCCTCCATGCCGAACCAAGACCGCATCTTGGCCTCATCGCCAAAGAAGCTGTTATACCAAACCATCCCAGAAAACACCGCGCCAAGCGCCAGCGCCCCCAGCGGGATCAGCATAACCATCGGGCTTTCATGCGCATGATCATAGGCATGGGTGTCGCCGCGTGGCTTGCCAAAGAAGGTCATGAACATCAAACGCCAGGAATAGAACGAGGTGAACAGCGCCGCCACAACCAGCATGACATAGGCATAGTTCGACCCGACCCAAGCGCTTTCAATCACCGCGTCTTTCGACAAAAAGCCCGCAAAGCCGATATGGGTCAGCGGAATGCCAACACCGGTGATCGCCAAGGTGCCGATCATCATCGCCCAAAAGGTCAGCGGGATCTTTTTGCGCAGGCCACCGTAGTTGCGCATGTCTTGCTCGTGGTGCATCGAATGGATCACCGAGCCCGCGCCCAAAAACAGCATCGCCTTAAAGAAAGCATGGGTGAACAGGTGGAACATCGCCACCGGATAAACCCCAACGCCTGCGGCCACGAACATATAGCCAAGCTGCGAACAGGTCGAATAGGCGATCACCCGCTTGATATCGTTTTGCACCAGACCCACGGTCGCTGCAAAAAACGCGGTGGTCGCGCCGACGATCACGATCATCGCTTTCGCGTCAGGTGCATATTCGTAAACCGGCGACATCCGGCAGACCAAAAACACACCGGCCGTCACCATGGTCGCCGCGTGGATCAGCGCCGACACAGGTGTTGGGCCTTCCATCGCGTCGGGCAGCCAAGTGTGCAGGAACAATTGCGCCGATTTGCCCATAGCCCCGATGAACAGCAACACCCCGATCAGGTTGGCCGCGTTCCAATTGGTCCACAGAAAATGCAGCTCGCGCTCTGCCAAGCTTGGCGCCGCAGCAAAGACATCGTCAAAGCGGATGCTGTCGGTCAGATAGAACAGCCCGAAAATCCCCAAGGCAAAGCCAAAGTCGCCGACACGGTTGACCACAAAGGCCTTCATCGCGGCCGCATTGGCGCTTGGCTTGCGGTAGTAAAAGCCGATCAGCAGATACGAGGCCACGCCCACGCCTTCCCAACCAAAGAACATCTGCACCAGATTGTCCGAGGTGATCAGCGCCAGCATCGCAAAGGTAAAGAACGACAGATAGGCAAAAAAGCGCGGCCGATAGCTTTCGCCATGCTCCCAATTGTCGTCATGCGCCATGTAGCCTTGCGAATAAAGATGCACCAAGGCCGAAACCGAGTTCACCACCACCAGCATGATCGCCGACATCCGGTCCAGCCGGATGCCCCATTCGGTCGACAGCGACCCGCTTTCGATAAAGCGCAGCACGGTGATGTGCTGGGTCTCGCCGTCAAAGGTCAGGAAGATATACCACGACAGGATTGCGGCCAGAAACAGCACAAGCGTTGCAAGCCAAGTCGCAGCTTTCTCGCCGATAAACCGCCAGCCAAAGCCACACAGAATGGACCCGATCAAGGGTGCAAAAAGGATGATCGTTGCCATGTCTTTAGCCTTTCATCACGTTGACGTCTTCGACGTCGATGGTGCCGCGGTTGCGGAAGAACACAACCAGGATCGCAAGGCCAATCGCCGCTTCGGCTGCGGCCACGGTCAGAATGAACATGGTGAACACCTGCCCCGCCAGATCGCCCAATTGAGACGAGAAGGCAACGAAATTAATGTTGACCGCCAAGAGCATAAGCTCGATCGACATCAAGATCACGATGACATTCTTTCGGTTCAAAAAGATGCCAAAGATCCCGATCACGAACAAAGCCGCCGCCACGATCAGATAATGTTCAAGTCCAACCATCGTTCAATCCTCCGGGTCATTGCCCGCTTTATTCCGTCAGCCGCACCAGAACGGCGCAGCGTTTACGTCAGAGCCCTTGTCCAGGCTTTACATCAATCAATTCCATCGCTTTCGCGGGGTCGCGCCACATCTGATGCAGCACGTTCTGACGCTTGACGTCCTTGCGGTGGCGCAGCGTCAGCACAATCGCGCCGATCATTGCCACCAGCAGGATCAGCCCCGACATCTGGAACAGCAGCAGATATTTGTCATAGATCAGCAGACCCAAAGCGCGGGTGTTTTCCACCTGAGCCATATCGGGAGTGATCGCCACGCGCAGGCCCATCGCACCCTCGGCTTGGGTCCAAGCGCCAACGCCCAGCACCAGCTGCATGATCAAGACCACGCCCACCAACAGCCCCAGCGGCATATAGCGCCCCATCTCGGCCTTCAGCTCGGCAAAGTCGATGTCCAGCATCATCACCACAAACAGGAACAAAACCGCGACCGCGCCGACATAGACGATGATCAGCAGCATGGCGACAAATTCCGCCCCCAGCAGCACGAAAAGCCCCGCCGAAGACAGAAACGCCAAGATCAACCACAGCACCGAATGCACCGGATTGCGGCTGAGCGTTACCATCAGGCCTGCGGCAACAGTGACAGTTGAAAAGGCATAGAAGGCCAGATCTGCAACGCTCATGGCGCTTTCTCCTCGGTTTCAGCAAAGACGGCCTGAGCAATTTCAAGCGCCTTTTGCATGGCGGGCAGGCCGCCGAACATCGACATTTGCAAGATCACTTCGGCGACCTCGCGTTTGGTGGCCCCGGCCGTCAGCGCTTGGCGAATGGTCAGCCGCAGCTGCGGCTCACCTTGCGCGCCCAGAACCGTCAGCGCTGCAATCGTGACCAAAAGCCGCGTGCGCGCGTCCAGCCCCTCGGGGTTAAAGGTCTTGCCGAACCATGTCTCGAGCATCTCTTTCGGCATGGTCGGGAACAGCTTTTCAAAGCCCTTCACATCCACACCTTCCAATGCCGGCGCGAAGGCAGCCGCCATTTTCTGGCCCTGCTCCATCATCTGCGCGAAAAACTTGGACATATCATCAGACATCAGCGGTACGGCGCATCAAGTTCAAGGTTGCGGGCAATCTCGGATTCCCAACGGTCGCCGTTCGAAAGCAGCTTGTCCTTGTTGTAGAACAGCTCTTCGCGGGTCTCGGTCGAGAATTCAAAATTCGGGCCTTCGACAATCGCATCCACCGGGCAGGCTTCTTGGCAGAAACCGCAGTAGATGCATTTGGTCATGTCGATGTCATAGCGCGTGGTGCGGCGCGAGCCATCGTCGCGGGGCTCGGCGTCAATCGTGATCGCCTGCGCCGGACAAACCGCTTCGCACAGCTTGCAGGCAATGCAGCGCTCTTCGCCATTGGCATAGCGGCGCAGCGCGTGTTCGCCGCGAAAGCGTGGGGAAAGCGGCCCTTTTTCATGCGGGTAGTTCAACGTGCTTTTCGGCGCGAAGAAATACTTAAAGCCAAGGCCAAAGCCTTTGAAGAAATCCATCAGCAAGAAGTATTTGGTCGCCCGGGTCCAGTCGATATTTGCCATGATCAGCCTCCGATCATCCAGCGCGCCCAAAAGCCGCCGAATACTTCAAATTTTGCAAGGAACGCCACAATCACCACCCAGCCCAGCGACAGCGGCAAGAACACTTTCCAGCCGATCCGCATCAATTGGTCATAGCGATAGCGCGGCACGATGGCCTTCACCATGGCGAACATAAAGAAGAACACCCACATCTTGGCGACCATCCACCACCAGCCATCGGCAAGCCCCGGGATTGGCGAGAGCCAGCCGCCAAAGAACAACAGCGAGATCAGCGCGCACATCAAGAAGATCGCGATATATTCGCCGGCCATGAACAACAGATAAGGCGTCGAGGAATATTCCACCATGAAACCGGCCACCAGTTCGGACTCGGCCTCTGGCAAATCGAAGGGCGGACGGTTGGTTTCCGCCAAGGCGCTGATAAAGAACAGGAACACCATCGGGAAGTGCGGGATCCAGTACCAGTTCAGCAGGCCATAAGAGCCCTTCTGCGCCTCGACAATCGACGAAAAGCTCATCGAGCCGGTCGAGATGATGATGCCGATGATGATCAGGCCCAAGGAGACTTCGTAAGAAATCATCTGTGCCGCCGAGCGCAGCGAGCCAAGGAAGGGGTATTTCGAGTTCGACGCCCAACCGCCCATGATCACGCCGTAAACCTCAAGCGACGAGGCCGCAAAAACAAACAGGATCGCCACGTTGATATCGGCCAGAACCCAGCCCTGATCAAAGGGGATCACCGCCCAAGCCAAGATCGCCAGCACAAAGCTGATGATGGGGGCGAGGAAAAACACCGGACGATCCGCGCCCGCAGGCACGACGATTTCCTTGACCACATATTTCAGCGCATCGGCCACCGATTGCAGCAGACCAAAGGGCCCCACCACGTTCGGCCCCTTGCGCATCTGCACCGCGGCCCAGATCTTTCGATCGCCGTACACAAGGAACAGCAGGCTGATCATCACAAAGGCAACAATCAGAAGGCTCTGAGCCGCGATAAGCACCGCGATCCCCAAACCAGTTTGCAAAAAGTCAGCCATGATCCCTCACGTCCTTTAAACCGTTGGTATCCCCTGCGCACCGCAATCGCGCACAGTTACCTCGGCATCTATCGTTTTCAATCCACGAGGCAGCGCCGCCGAGATGGTGTAAACCGCATCCCCACGCCAAACTCCACCCGCATTCGCAACATTCGTCCGCACATGGCGCGCAAATCCAAAGCCTCGGATCAGCGCGTATTGCGCGGCAGCACAAGCGGCATAGGCATCAACATCTGCCGTGCCGCGCGCGCCCTTCATTTCTACCCGAAAATCCACCAGATCACCGTCCAGCAGCATCGTCTCGATCCCCATATAGGTCGGGGCAAAGGCAGTCTCCGACTTTGGCCCCTGCGCACAGGCAAACAACAGGCCAGAAGCCAGTGTAACGCCTGCGACAAGGGTGCAAAGCCGGCACATCTTATTCGGCTGCCAAGGTTTGCTTGGCACGATCGGCTTCCATCGCCGCCATATCGCCCATCACCACAGAAGCGCGTGCGATGGGGTTGGTCAGATAGAACCCCTTGAAAGCATTGCGGAAGCTGGCCTTGCCCATGGCTTTGGCCGCAAGCGGCGTCCAAGCATTTTCGGCGACCGTGTCAATGGCACCCAGATGCGGATGCGCGGCCACAATCGCACGACGCAGCACCGCAAGGCTGTCCCAAGCCAAAGTCTGGCCGACTTCTGCCGAAAACGCCCGCAAGATCGCCCAGTTTTCCTTGGCCTCGCCTGGCGCAAAGCCCGCGCGCATCGCAAGCTGCGGGCGGCCTTCGGTATTGACGAAAAGCGCGTTTTCTTCTGGATAGGCGGCGGCAGGGAAGATCACATCGGCGCGCATCGCACCGCGATCGCCGTGGCTGCCCTGATAGATCACAAACGGACCCGCCGCGATTTCGACCTCATCTGCGCCAAGGTTATAGATCACCTCTGCGCCCTCGGTCGCAACCGCCAGCCCGCCTTCGGTGACAGCGCCCACATCCATCGCGCCAACCCGCGCGGCTGCGGTGTGCAGAATCAACAGCTTGGCGTTCGATGCCTCGCAAAGCGCCATGGCATGGGCCAGAACCGCCTCACCATCCGCCTCGTTCAAAGCGCCCTGCCCCACGATCACAATCGAGGCTTTCGCCTTGGTTTCTTCCGAGACAGGTGCTGCGGCAAGCGCAGCCAAGGCCGCGCGGTCAGAGCCAAGATGCGCAAAGGGGTAGGTCAGATCCACCGCTTCGCCCAGCAGACCGATATGCGCGCCCAAGGTCCAAGCCTTGCGAATGCGGGCATTCAACACGGGGGCTTCCAGCCGCGGATTGGTCCCGATCAGCAGGATGTTCTGCGCGCCGTCAATATCTTCGATCTTTGCGGTGCCGACATAGGCCGAACGATTGCCAATCGGCAGACGCGCGCCATCGGTGCGGCATTCCACGCGGCCACCCAGCGATTCGATCAAGGTTTTCAACGAATAAGCCGCCTCAACCGAGACCAGATCGCCAACAAGACCAGCGATCTTTTTGCCCTTGATGGCGGCGGCGGCAAAGCTCAGCGCCTCGTTCCAGCCGGCTTTGCGCAGCTTGCCATTCTCGCGGATATAGGGCGTGTCCAGACGTTGGCGACGCAAGCCGTCCCAGACAAAACGTGTCTTGTCCGAAATCCACTCTTCGTTGACGCCATCATGGTTGCGCGGCAAAATCCGCATCACTTCGCGGCCCTTGGTGTCAATGCGGATGTTCGACCCCAGCGCATCCATCACATCGATGCTTTCGGTCTTGGTCAATTCCCAAGGCCGCGCGGTGAAGGCATAGGGCTTTGAGGTCAGCGCGCCCACGGGGCAAAGGTCAATGATATTGCCCTGCAAATTGCTGTCGAGCGTGGCATTCAGATAAGAGGTGATCTCGGCATCTTCGCCGCGCCCGGTTTGGCCCATCTGGGTGATGCCCGCCACTTCCGAGGTAAAGCGCACGCAACGGGTGCAAGAGATGCAGCGCGTCATCTTGGTTTCGACCAGCGGGCCAAGATCCAGATCTTCCGAGGCGCGCTTTGGCTCGCGGTAGCGGCTGAAATCAACGCCAAAGGCCATGGCTTGGTCTTGCAGATCGCATTCGCCGCCCTGATCGCAGATCGGGCAATCCAGCGGGTGGTTGATCAGCAAAAATTCCATCACGCCCTCGCGGGCTTTTTTCACCATTGGCGAATTGGTCTTGACCACGGGGGTTTCGCCATTCGGGCCGGGGCGCAGATCTTTCACCTGCATCGCGCAGCTTGCCGCAGGCTTGGGCGGGCCGCCCTGCACTTCAACCAGACACATCCGGCAGTTGCCCGCAATCGTCAGACGCTCGTGATAGCAAAACCGCGGAATGGCCACCCCTGCGACTTCTGCCGCCTGAATGATTGTCATCGCGCCATCTACTTCAACTTCGATCCCGTCGATGCTGATTTTCTTGAGGTTCGACATCAGCTTACTCCGCTGCCATAGGTGAGCACGGTTGGAAAATCCACGCCTGCGCTTCGTTCAAGGAAGACCCGCCAAAGGCAGGGCCCGTATCGCTGTTTGCCCGCATATGTGCAAGCCATTCAAATGCATAAGCGGCCGTCATTGTCCCGAAAGCACCCGCTGTTCTTACACCCGCACTCATTTCCAAGACCTTATCAAACTGCCGGCCAAAGTGCCCTTTGCAATCTCGTCCCGGCCCGCGCGGCAAAAGCTTTCGCTGTCGCCCGCAACCACGCCCGCCGCTTGCAGATAGCTGTCAGACAAAGCTTTGATCCGCGCCTTCTCGGTCGGATCTTTCAGGAAAACCTTGACCTCGGCCTCGGTATAGCCCTGATCGCGCGCGAAACTTTCCAGCGCTTTCAGCTTGCTATAGGCGGTCAACAGCTTGGCGGTAATAGATGGGCAGCTTTGGCGGATCATATCGCCAACCCGCCCCGCCACCAAAGACTCGGTGATATGGGCGTTTTCGGCCAGCGGCGTGCGCGCGGCCAAAGGCCAAGCAAAGCTGACCGTGGCCAAGGCACCAAGCAGCAGACCGCGCAGACCCGCAAGACCAGACAGCTTTTGCATACCAACCAAAGTCACAATGTTGTTCCCTATTCCGCCGCCATCGCGCCCATACGGCCGGTTTTCTTGGCCTTGATGCGGTCTTCAATTTCCTCGCGGAAATGCCGCACAAGCCCTTGGATCGGCCAAGCCGCCGCATCACCAAGCGCGCAGATGGTATGGCCTTCGACCTGCTTGGTCACCGACAGCAGCATGTCGATTTCCTCGACCTCAGCTTCGCCGCGCACCAAACGGTCCATCACCCGCATCATCCAGCCGGTGCCTTCGCGGCAGGGCGTGCATTGGCCACAGGATTCGTGCTTGTAAAACTTCGACAGCCGCCAGATCGCTTTGATCACATCGGTGGATTGATCCATCACGATCACCGCAGCCGTGCCCAGACCCGAGCGCTGTTCGCGCAGCCAGTCGAAATCCATGATCGCTTCGTCGCATTGGGCGGCATTCAGCATCGGCACCGAAGAGCCGCCGGGAATAACCGCCTTGATGTTCTTCCAGCCGCCGCGCACGCCGCCGCAATGCACATCCAGCAATTCGCGCAAGGAAATCGACATCGCCTCTTCAACAACGCAAGGGTTGTTGACATGGCCCGAGATGCCAAAGAGCTTGGTGCCAGCATTGTTCGGGCGGCCAAAGCCTGCAAACCATTCCGGCCCACGGCGCAGAATTGTTGGCACCACAGCGATGGATTCGACGTTGTTCACCGTTGTCGGGCAGCCATAAAGCCCCGCACCGGCTGGGAACGGCGGCTTCATCCGCGGCATGCCCTTTTTGCCCTCAAGGCTTTCCAAAAGGGCAGTTTCTTCGCCGCAGATATAAGCGCCTGCGCCGTGGTGCAGATAGCAGTCGAAATCCCAACCGGATTTCGCAGCATTCTTGCCCAAAAGCCCCGCGTCATAGCATTCGTCAATCGCCGCCTGCAGCGCCTCGCGCTCGCGGATATATTCGCCGCGAATGTAGATATAGCAGGTATTGGCGTTCATCGCGAAACTGGCGATCAGCGCGCCTTCGATCAGGGTGTGCGGATCGTGGCGCATGATCTCGCGGTCTTTGCAGGTGCCGGGTTCGGATTCGTCGGCATTGATCACCAGATAGGCCGGACGCCCATCCGATTGCTTGGGCATGAACGACCACTTCAAGCCGGTCGGAAAGCCCGCCCCGCCGCGTCCGCGCAGACCCGATGCCTTCATCTGGTCGATGATCTTATCGCGGCCACGTTGAATGATCTCGGCCGTGCCATTCCAATGGCCGCGCTTTTTGGCGCCGGCCAATGAACGGTCGTGCATCCCGTAAAGGTTGGTAAAGATGCGGTCCTGATCCTGAAGCATATGTGCCCCTTCCTATGCCCGGCTTGCGCGCCAGATTTGATACGTCACGACCATGGCCCAAATGAACCCAGCCATCGCTGCCAGATCAATCAGCAGAGTGTATTTGGGCGGCAAGCCCAACTCTCCGCCAATCCGCTGGCCCCCAAGCCACAGCAGCATCGTGCCCGCAATCACCAAGGCCACCAGCCTTGGTTTGCGAGACGCGCTTGTCTGTGGATCGGGCTTTGTCATTTTGCCTCAGTGATGCCCATGGCCGTCATGGCCCGCGCCGTGATCTGCCGTCACCGTGCGTTCAATGCCGCCCGCGCCCAGCAAGACGCCGAAGACGCCAAACACCACCGCCGCCACGATCAGCGCCGCCGTCAGGCCCACATCGCCAAAGCTGCGCGCCAGCAAGCCCGCGATCAGACCCGCCGCAAGCGCCACCGCCCAGCCGCCAGCCCAAGGGCCGTCAACCTCTGCATGATCGTGTGAATGGTCCATCATACCCTCAGTAATCGTTGGTTTTGGCGCGGATCAAAAACGCTTCCATGCCGATCTCGCCGATCAGCTTGGCTTGGGCCACCCATTTGTCGCGGGTGACACGGCCACGGAAGCCTTTCAGATTGCTGTCCATCCAGTCAATTTCAGCCTCGCCCCAAGCGGCGATTTGGTCAAAGTGGAAGACGCCCATCTCATTGCACAGCTTTTCAAGCGCCGGGCCGATGCCTTCGATCCTTTTCAGATCATCGGCTTGACCGCCGCGCGCAGCACTTAGGCCCTGCGGTTTGGTGCCTGCGGCCTCTGTCGGCGCAACTTCCGCCTTGGGCGCGGCCGCCGCAGGCTTTTGTGCAGCAGCTTTCGCAGCCGCAGGTTTAGCAACCGCTGCCGTGGCCAGCCAAGGCGTGGTCAAAGGCACTTCGGTGCCGTCGATGCGCTTGACGGTATCGCCAATATCCACCGCATTTTGCACCGAAGCATTATAGGGCTTACGGCCCTTTTCATACTCGTGCAGCGAGGTCAGCCCCGACAAAGGCTCGGCGGCATAGCGCCCGTTTTGCGGCCCTGCGACAGGCACTTCGCCGTTCGAGAACCGCGAAATCAGCACGCGCAATTTGTCGGCCGTCAGGTCTTCGTAATAGTCTTTGCCGATCTGGGCCATCGGCGCATTGGCGCAAGCGCCCATACATTCGACCTCTTCCCAAGAAAACTTGCCATCCGCCGATAGCTGATGCGGCGCGTTTGCAATCAATTCCTTGCAAACCGCGATCAGCTCTTCTGCGCCGCAAATCATGCAAGACGTCGTGCCGCAAATCTGCACATGCGCGATCGAGCCCACGGGCTGAAGCTGAAACATAAAGTAGAACGTCGCCACTTCCAGCGCGCGAATATAGGCCATGCCCAGCTTGTCGGCGATATGTTCAATCGCCGGACGGGTCAGCCAACCCTCTTGCTCTTGCGCCCGCCACAAAAGCGGAATGATCGCAGAAGCCTGACGCCCCTCTGGATATTTCGAGATTTGCCCCGCAGCCCAAGCCTCATTGGCAGGGGTGAAGGCAAAGGAAGCAGGCTGTTCTTTGTGCAGACGGCGAAGCATTAGCGGTCGACCTCCCCGAACACGATATCCATCGTGCCGATGATTGCGGATACGTCGGCCAGCTGGTGGCCCTTGCAGATATAATCCATGGCTTGCAGGTGCAAAAAGCCCGGCGCGCGGATCTTGGCGCGGTAGGGTTTGTTCGACCCATCCGATTTCAGATAGACGCCAAATTCACCCTTTGGTGCCTCGACCGCCGCGTAAACCTCACCTGCGGGCACATGGAAGCCTTCAGTGTAAAGTTTAAAGTGGTGGATCAAAGCCTCCATCGAGGTTTTCATATCCGACCGGCTTGGCGGCGTGATCTTGCCGCGGGCCAAAACCGCACCTGGTTCGGCGCGCAGCTTGGTGATCGCTTGGCGGATGATATGGATCGACTGGGTCATCTCCTCCATCCGGCACAGATAGCGGTCATAGCAATCGCCGTTCTTGCCGACGGGAATCTGGAAATCAAACTCGTCATAGCATTCATAGGGCTGGCTGCGACGCAGATCCCAAGCCAGACCCGATCCGCGCACCATCACGCCCGAGAAGCCGTATTTCTGGATGTCGTCTTCGCTGACCACACCGATATCGGCATTGCGCATCTTGAAGATGCGGTTTTCGGTCAACAGCCCGTGCAGATCGTCCAGCACCTTGGGGAAGGTATAGGTCCAAGCCTCGATATCGTCGATCAGGCTGTCGGTCAGATCCTGATGCACGCCACCGGGGCGGAAATAGGCCGCGTGCAAACGTGCGCCCGAGGCGCGCTCGTAAAACACCATCAGCTTTTCACGCTCTTCAAAGCCCCAGAGCGGCGGCGTCAGCGCGCCCACATCCATGGCTTGGGTGGTGGTGTTCAACAAATGGTTCAAAATCCGGCCAATTTCGGAAAACAGCACGCGGATCAGCGAAGCGCGACGCGGCACCACGGTGCCGGTCAGCCGTTCAATCGCCAAGCACCAAGCATGTTCCTGATTCATCGGCGCGACATAGTCGAGACGGTCGAAATAGGGCAGGTTTTGCAGATAGGTGCGGCTTTCCATCAGCTTTTCGGTGCCACGGTGCAAAAGCCCGATATGGGGATCGCAACGCTCGACAATCTCGCCGTCCAGTTCCAGCACAAGCCGCAACACGCCGTGGGCCGCAGGGTGCTGCGGGCCAAAGTTGATGTTGAAGTTGCGGATGCGCTGCTCGCCGGTCAGCAGATCTTGGCTGCCGTCGTCATAGCTGTTGCGGATGATATCGCCGTCCATCATTTAGCCTCCGCTTTCTTCTCGTCACCGGGAAGAATGTATTGCGCCGATTCCCAAGGGGACAGGAAATCGAACTGGCGGTATTCTTGCACCAAGCTGACCGGTTCGTAGACGACGCGCTTTTGCACCTCGTCATAGCGCACTTCGGTGTAGCCGGTGGTCGGGAAATCCTTGCGCAGCGGGTGACCACGGAAGCCGTAATCGGTCAGCAAACGCCGCAGGTCTGGATGGCCCGAGAACAGAATACCAAACATATCAAAGACTTCACGTTCAAACCAATTCGCCGAAGGGTGAATGGTATGGATCGAAGGCACCATCTCGTCTTCGCTGACAGCCACCTTCAGGCGGATGCGGGCGTTGGTGTACATCGACAAGAAATGGTAAACCACATCAAAGCGCGCCACCCGCTCGGGGTAGTCGACCGCGGTGATATCGACCAGCGATGAAAACTTGCAGGCCGCATCCGTGGTCAAAAACACGATCAGGCCAACAACCTCTTCCAAGGCCACGGTCAGGGTCAGCTCGCCAAAGGCTACGTCGCTGGACAAGACCGCTTTGGGCTGTGCTGCAGTGATATGGGCCGAAAGGCTGTTCAAAGCGTCTGACATATCCATCCCTCAGCGAACCAGCGTGCCGGTGCGGCGGATTTTCCGCTGCAACTGCAAGATACCATAAAGCAGCGCCTCGGCCGTTGGCGGGCAGCCGGGCACATAGATGTCAACCGGAACGATCCGGTCACAGCCGCGCACCACCGAATAGCTATAGTGGTAATAGCCGCCGCCATTGGCACAAGAGCCCATCGAGATCACATAGCGTGGCTCTGGCATCTGGTCGTAAACCTTGCGCAGCGCCGGCGCCATTTTGTTGGTCAGCGTGCCGGCCACGATCATCAGATCAGACTGGCGCGGAGAGGCGCGCGGTGCGGTGCCAAAGCGTTCAAGATCATAGCGCGGCATCGAGGTATGCATCATCTCGACCGCACAGCAGGCCAGACCAAAGGTCATCCAATGCAGCGAGCCATTGCGCGCCCAGTTGATGATATCTTCGGTCGAGGTCAGCAGAAAGCCCTTGTCCTGCAACTCGGCATTCAGCGCTTGGGTGGCAACCTCGCGGTCAGCCCCTGCCTGATTGGCTCCGGTCATCACGCCCATTCCAAGGCCCCCTTCTTCCACTCATAGGCAAAGCCTACTGTCAGCACGGTCAAAAACACCATCATCGACCAAAAGCCCACCATGCTGATCTGTCCAAAGGCCACAGCCCAAGGAAACAGGAAGGCGACCTCTAGGTCAAAGATGATGAACAGGATCGACACCAGATAGAACCGAACGTCAAACTTCATCCGCGCATCGTCAAAGGCGTTAAAGCCGCACTCATAGGCCGAGACTTTTTCCGGATCGGGATTGCGCACCGCGATCACAGCGGCAGCCAAGATCAGCACAAGGCCAAGGCCAACAGCAATAGCGAGAAGAATCAGGATCGGCAGATACTCACGGAGAAGATGGTCCACGAGAAGCTCCTTCTGCTTACGATTATGCGCCCAAAGCAACATAGCCTCTGCGCTCTCTTGCGCATCGTTTATCCTTCGACCCGCGCGGGGTCAACTAAAGCAAGCAGGAAAAGATGCACTTGCAGCAACTGGATTTGTCGAATTCTAGGCTTGTCGGCGACACGCCCCGCACTAGCGTGGGCTTTGTGCGGGGCAATCGCGCAAGTGGGTGCAGATTTAGGCAGGCCCTGTGCGGGCAAGGCTATTGATCGGCAACAGATTCTTTTCTGCCAGATGCGGCTATTGAATAACCGGCAGCTCTGCCGCCTCTGGCTCTGGCCCCTGCCCCACCGCCAGCGCTTCGGCGCGGATGATCTGGGCGATCAGGTCGCAGTCTTGCAGGCTAAAGGTCAAAGGCACCCGCATATCGACCAGCCCTGCCAAGATGCGATCGGTCTGCGGCAGCACTTGGGCGCTGGCATAGTGCCAGTGATCATAGCGGCTGGTAAAGGCCACCGGATTTGGCGCGCCAAACCATTTCAATTCGACCCCGCGCGCCAAGGTGCGGGTCAAAAACGCACCAATGCGTGCCGCCGACCAATCGGGCAGCAAAAACTGAAACGAGGATCCGACATAGCTTTCCTCGGCAGGCCGTTGCACCAAGCGCAGACCCGCCACGCCCTGCAAGCCGGCCTCGAGCCTTTGATAGCGCGCGTTCCAGCGCGCCACCCGCTCGGCCAGCAGCCGCAGTTGCGGCCGCAAAATCGCCGCGCGCAGATTGTCCATCCGCCCCGAGACATTGGGCACCTGCATGCGCACCCGCTCGAAGACCTCGGCACTGGGGGCGGCGCGATGCGCGCCGTAAAGCATATAAGACCCCGACAGCAGCACCGCCCGCGCCATCACCTCGGCATCATCCGACACCAGCAAGCCGCCCTCGCCTGCATTGACATGCTTATAGGTCTGCATCGAATAGCAGCCGATCACGCCCTGCCGCCCCGAGGGCACGCCCTTCCAAGCCGCCCCCATGGTATGGGCGCAATCCTCGACGATTTGCAGCCCCAGCCGCGCGCAAAGCGTCCCCAGCGCCTCCATATCACACAGATGCCCGCGCATATGGCTTAACATCAAGACCCGCGCGCCGCTGGCGACCGCCTTCGCCTCCAGATCGGCGAAATCCAGCACCAGATCTTCGGTCACCTCGACAAAGATCGGCCGCGCGCCCAAGGCGGCAATCGCCCCCGGCACCGGCGCAAGCGTGAAGGCGTTGGTCAACACCGCATCCCCCGCCTGCACCCCCAAAGCGCGCAAGGCACAGCCCAAGGCATAGCCGCCCGAGGCCACCGCAAGGCAATAGCGCGCGCCGGTCTGGGCTGCGAATTCTTCTTCCAACAGCGCCGCCTCTGCCACTTCGCCCGCGACCACATTATAGCGGTGCAAACGGCCATGCTGCAAAACCGCCAAGGCGGCGGCGATGCCTTCCTCGGGGATCGGTTCTTGCTGGGTGAAACTGCCGGTAAAACGGGTTTGGGTCATGGCTTTTTCTCCTCGGATCGCAGCAGCAGCACATACAGTGCCAAAGCTATGGCACAGACCGCGGCGGCCATAAAGAACGGAATATCGGCGGCAAACCTGCCACCTTGGGCGGCAAAATAGCCAAAGCTTTGGCTGAAAAACACCGTGCCGGTCAGCATCGCCACGCTCATGATCGCCGCAATGCCGCCTTGCAATTCGCCTTGGGCATCGGCGGGCACGTTCTTGGTCATCATCGCCACCAGCATCGGATGCACAAAGCCTTCGGGCCCGTGCAGCACCATCAAGACCACGACCGGCAGCAATCCCCAAGCAAAGCCATAGCCCAAAAGGCCGAAAACACCCGTGATCAGCCCCAAAAGCACCATTCTGCGCTCGCCAAAACGCGCGGCCGCGGGGCCGGCCAAACCGCCCTGAAACACCGCCATCACAATGCCAAACAGCGCCAATGACA
>CAJXWJ010000060.1 GCA_913062925.1 uncultured Pseudorhodobacter sp.
CAGAGCGTCTTCACCTCGGTGTGAAGCTCCTCGATATCGTGATGAACACCATTGGAAACTCGTCATTGGGCCAATCTTGAATGACCACCACCTCGCCCGCCTTCGAGCGCGTCAGTTGGTCAGAAGAAAGCGGTTCAAAATCAAACAGATAAGACCTTTCGCCCCGGGTTTTCAGGCTGCCTGTGCCATCGACCAGAAACACCTCTTTCATGCCCCGCTGAATAGCTGCTTGGCCTTGGGTCAGGATCGGGCGCACCTGATCGTCGACCAAGAAAAAGCTCTTTTGTTTGGCGATGTTCAGATAGGCTGCCAGCGAATTGGCATCATCGGTCAGGGCTTTGGTTTGCTCGTCTTCATAGGCTTGGGCGGCGTTCAGCGAGGCGCCAACCACATTGCGCACGCGTTCGGAAAACCAGCCCTCAAGCCCGATGTTCACCGTCAGCACTGCGAAAACTGCGACAAGAATTGTCGGCACCAAGGCAACAAAGGCGAAGACCCCCGTCAAGCGCAGGTGCAGTGCCGAGCCCGCCGATTGCCGCCGCCTATCGCTGATCATCCGCATCACCCGCGCCAGCACAAGCGAGGCGACGAGCAGCACATAGATCAGATCGGCCAGAAAAATCAGCCGCAAATATTGCGAGCCGGCCCCCAGATTAAACGGCCCCAAGGCCAAAAAGGTGATCGCAACCAGCATAGGGCCAAGGAAGACCAGTGCAAAGGTCAGTCCGGTTTGCACACGCCGCTGCCGGCGCAACCGCGTTAACCGAAGCCAAGTCCTGCTTGTCGCTGTGCTGCGCACCATTCCACCACATTCTTGCCCAAGGCCCTTGCCCCGCGCTCTGCCCCCGGCTTTTGCGCGCGTTACGCAGAAGACACATCGGTTGTGGCGGTTTTACATCAGTTTGCGACGCCGTGTCACCTGAATATCGAGGTCTGTGATCTTCTTACGCAAGGTATTGCGGTTGATGCCAAGCAAATCAGCACATTTTGCTTGATTACCGCCGGTGGCATCCAACGCGATCTCGATCAAAGGCACCTCGATTTCATGCAAAATCCGGTCATAGACCCCCGCAGGAGGCAGTTGGCCCGCATGCAAATCGAAATAGCGTTGCAAATGGCGCGCAACTGAAGCCGAGAGCTTTTCGCCTTCAATCGCACCACCACGCGTGGCAATCGGGCTTTGGGCCGAACCAAGCGCCACCTCTAGCTCGGCCTTGCTGATCTCGGCTTCGCTGGCGGTGACGATCAGGCGTTTCAGAATATTTTCCAGCTGCCGCACATTTCCCGGCCAAGGATAGGCGCGCACCATCGCCATGGCCTCGGGCGATAGGCGGCGCTGCACGCCCTGCTCGCGCTCGCCACGCAGCAGGAAATGTTCGGCCAAAAGCGGAATGTCTTCGACCCTTTCGCGCAAGGCAGGCACCGCAAGCGTCACCCCGCCCAGCCGGTAGAACAGATCCTTGCGAAAGCGCCCTGCCTCCATCTTGGCGGCCAGATCGACCTGCGAGGTCGACATCACCCGCGGCGCGTGGTCGCCCATCACATCCAGCATCCGCACCAGCCGGGCTTGAGCGTCTTCGTCAAAGTCTGAAACCTCGTCAAACACCAGACTGCCGCCTTTGGCCCGCGCCAAAAGCGTCGAAATCCCGTCGACACCGGCCAGATCAGAGGCTTGCGCTGTGACAAAGGGCTGGCCGCGCCGATCCGAAAAGTCATGCACCGCGCGTGCGATCAGCGATTTTCCGGTGCCACTTTCACCTGCAATAAGCACCGGCAGATCGGCGTTCATCACGCGGGCGACCAGCCGGTAAAGCGCTTGCATCGCGGGGGTGCGCCCGACCAAGGGCAGATCTTCGCCGCCCTGACGCGGGGTTATCGCGGCTGGCTTGGCGGCATGGCGTTTGATATCCAAAGCCCGCGCCGAGCGTTTCATCAGATCGGGCAGATCAAAGGGCTTTGGCAGATAGTCAAAGGCCTCGGCCTCGGCGGCCTGAATAGCTGTCATGATGGTGTTTTGCGCCGAAATCACGATCACCGGCAAACCGGGGCGCAACTTGGCGATTTGCGGTAGCATCTGCAAGCCATTGCCATCGGGCATGATCACATCCGAGATCACCAGATCGCCTTTGCCCTCTTCGACCCAGCGCATCAAGGTCATCAGGCTTGAGGTCGCATGCACCTTGCAGCCCGCGCGGGTCAGCGCTTGGGTCAAAACCGTGCGAATGGTGCGATCGTCGTCGGCGACAAGAATAGTGCCGTCCATTACAGCTGCTCCTCGGATAGCCCGCGTGGGGCAAGGGGTAGGGAAATGCGAAACACGGTGCGGCCGGGCACGGAATCAACCGAGATCCAGCCGTCGTGGTCCGAGATAATCTTGGACACCAGCGCAAGGCCAAGTCCGGTGCCGTTTTCACGCCCCGAGACGAAGGGCTCGAAGATATCGGCAGCGATGTCGGGCGGAATGCCCGGGCCGTTGTCGATGATTTCAACTTGCAGCGGCAAGGTGGCGGCGGTGCCATCTTTGCGCAAACGCCGCAGAGAATGGTCGTAAAATGTGCGCAGCCGGATCTGGCCGCCGCCTGGCCCCGCGGCCTCGGAGGCATTCTTCAGCAGGTTCAAAAACACCTGCATCAGCTGATCGGGGTCGGCAAAGGTCGGCGGCAGCGAGGGGTCGTAATCTTCGGTGATCTGCATCGCCGCCCCATACCCCACCATCGCCGAGCGGCGGGCGCGGTCCAGCGCATCATGCAGGTTGACCGCCTTGCGCGCAGGTGGGCGCAGGTTGCCAAATTGCTCGACCTGTTCCAGCAGTTTGACGATTCGATGGGTTTCCTCGACGATCAGATCGGTCAGCTCCAGATCTTCGCCCGCAAGCCCCATCGCCAACAGCTGTGCCGCCCCCGAGATACCGGCCAGCGGGTTTTTGATTTCATGCGCCAGCATCTCGGCCATGCCAATCGCCGATTTCGCAGCCGAGGTGACATGCATCGCGCGGCCCAACCGGTCGGCAATTTCGCGCGGCGAGATCAGCATCAGAATATAGCCGGGATGATCCTGCACGGGGGCAAGTTGCAGCGCGCATTGCACCGGCGCGCGTTCGCCCGTGGTCAGATCGGCCTCTGAGATGAACAAGGGCGAGTCGTGTTGGATCACCCGCGCCAAGGCGTCCTCCATCGGCGCGTCGATCGACAAGCGGTCCAGCAGCGGCTGCCCGATCAGGCTTTTGGCCGAAGCGTTCAGGAAAATCTCGGCCGGCGCGTTGACGTCTTGGATCAGGCCTGCGGCATCAATCAGCAGGGCCGGCAGCGGGATCGAGGCCCATATCGCATCGGCGGAGGGTCGGCTCATGCGGCTACCTCTTGGGCTTGGGCAAAGGTTGCGCGGATCAGGCGGATCACCTGCTCGGGGTTAGTCGCGGTCAGGATCGGGTCGCGCTGTGCTGTCAGGCCAGCCTCGTCCAGATACCAGCCCAGATGTTTGCGCGCGACGCGCAGGCCCAAATCACGGCCATAAAAGCCCAAGATCAGCTGGTAATGTTCGACAATCAGATCTGCCAGATCAGCCCCCCTTGGCACAACCGGCGCGGGTGCTGCGAACAGCGCATGGGCAATCTGCGCCAGCCGCCAAGGGGCGCCCTGCGCGCCGCGCCCCAGCATCACCCCATCGGCCCCCGATTGCGCCAAGGCCTGCGCCGCCGTGGCCGCATCAACAATATCGCCGTTGGCGATGACAGGCACCGAGACCGCAGCCTTCACCGCCGCAATCGCCGCCCAATTCGCCGAACCTTTGTAAAACTGACAGCGGGTGCGGCCGTGAATGGTGATCATCTGCACGCCAGCGCCTTCGGCCATCGCCGCTATCTGCGGCGCATTCAAGCTCTCGTCATCCCAGCCCAGACGGGTTTTCAGCGTCACCGGCACATCCACCGCCGCCGCCACCGCCTCGATCAAGCGCAATGCCAGATCGGGTTCCTTCATCAAGGCCGAGCCACAAGCACCATTGCCGCCCGCCGCTGTCACCCGCTTGGCAGGGCAGCCCATATTGATGTCGATGATGCGCGCGCCCTGCCCTTGCAGATAGCGCGCGGCCTCGGCCATCCAATGCGGATCACGCCCAGCCAATTGCACCGAGGTTGCGCCCTCGGCGATGCCCAACTCGGCCCGCGCGCGGGCAAGCGGTTGCGCCCGCATCATATCTTCTGAGGCGACCATTTCCGAGACCACAAGCCCCGCGCCAAACCGCGCCACGATCTGCCGAAACGGCAAATCGGTGATTCCCGCCATGGGGGCCAGAATCACCGGTGGGGTCAGTGCGATTTTTCCAAGCATCAGGGTCATCATGGCTCCTTCTGTCCGCGACCATGCGCGCCTTATGGGCAAGCTCCAAGAGGTGGCGGTGAAATATCTGCCACATTTCTATGCAATGCACAATAATTAGGCAAAGATGCTGGATTATCGGGCCAGATTGTCACGAGGCTTGCCGCAGTTTAGACAAGAGAAAAGGAGCCAGCATGACTATAGCGGCAATCATCACAGCAGCCGGACGCGGCACCCGCGCCGGCGGCGATCTGCCCAAGCAATGGCAGCTTATCGCGGGCGTGCCGGTCTTGGCGCATACTTTGGCAGCATTTGCGGGCTTTCGCACGGTTCTGACCCTCCATCCCGACGACCGCCCGCGTGCCGAGGCTTTGGCGAGTGGCGCGCAGCTGGTCGAAGGCGGCGCGTCGCGCGCGGCCTCGGTGCGCAATGCGCTCGAGGCGCTGGCGGGCCAGGGTATCACCAAGGTGTTGATCCATGACGGCGCGCGCCCCTTTGCCTCGCACGCATTGATCGCCCGTGTCTTGGCAGCCCTCAGCGATGCCCAAGCAGCAGCGCCTGCGCTTGCGGTCACCGATGCGCTTTGGACGGGGGCGGATGGCATGGTCACCGGCACGCGCGATCGCAGCGGGCTTTACCGCGCGCAGACGCCGCAGGGCTTTGACTTTGAGACGATCCTAAGGGCGCATCGCAGCTTTGACGGCGAGGCCGCCGATGACGTCGAGGTTGCGCGCGCAGCCGGCATCGCGGTAAAGATCGTCGAGGGCTGCGAGCAGAACCTGAAACTGACATTTCCCGGCGATTTCGCGCGGGCCGAAGCTTTTCTGAAAGGACGCTAAATGGATCTGCGCTTGGGCAATGGCTTTGATGTGCATGCGTTTTGCGACGGCGATGGCGTCTGGCTTTGCGGCGTCAAGGTGCCGCATCCGCGCGGGCTGTTGGGCCATTCGGATGCCGATGTCGGCATGCATGCGCTGACCGATGCGATCTATGGCGCGCTGGCCGAGGGCGATATTGGCCAGCATTTCCCGCCCTCTGATCCGCAGTGGAAGGGTGCAGCCAGCCATATCTTTTTGCGCCATGCGATGCAGCGGGTGGCCGCGCGCGGCTTTACCCTAAGCAATTGTGATGTGACCTTGATCTGTGAACGCCCCAAAATCGGCCCGCACAGTGCTGCGATGCGTGCAGCGCTTGCGCAGATCATGGGCGTCGAGGTCGACCGGATTTCAGTCAAGGCCACCACATCAGAGCGGCTGGGCTTTACCGGGCGCGAGGAAGGCATCGCAGCGCTTGCCACCGCCGCTTTGGTGCGCGCATGAGCCGGCTGATCGCGATTTTCTTTGGCGTCGGGCTGATGCGGCCCGCGCCGGGCACTTGGGGGTCTTTAGCGGCGATTTTGCTGGGACTGTTGATTGACCGCTATTTGGGCTTTCCAGTGCTGGTTTTGGCGACGCTGGCTGTAACACTCGCCGGGTTCTGGGCCGTGCGGCGCGAATTGGCGCAAAGGCCCGGCGATGACCCATCGGAATTTGTGATCGACGAGGTGGCAGGCCAATGGCTGGCGCTGTTGTTTTCTGCGGCGGCCTTTTGGGCGCGCGGGCATGAGGGGTTTCTGCCTTGGCCTGCACCCTTGGCGGCTTTTGCGTTTTTCCGGCTGTTTGACATCTGGAAGCCTTGGCTGGTGGGCCGCGCTGATCGGCGCCATGATGCTGATGGGGTGATGCTGGATGATCTTTGGGCGGGGCTGTTTGCCGGTATTGCCACGGTGATTGCGGCGGCGGCCTATCACATTCCAATGGCTTTGCTGCAATGATCGACTTGGCCCAGCTGTTGCACTTGGCCCGCAGCGCAGGGCTGACCATTGCTTGCGCCGAAAGCTGCACCGGCGGCATGGTCGCGGCCAGCCTGACCGAGGTGGCAGGCGCGTCAGATGTGTTTGACCGCGGCTTTGTCACCTATTCCAATCAGGCCAAGATCGAGATGTTGGGGGTCTTGCCGCAAACCTTGCAGGACTTCGGCGCGGTCTCGGAACAGGTTGCAGCCGAGATGGCCGATGGCGCGCGGGCAAGGGCGCAGGTCGGGCTTGCGGTGTCGATTACCGGCATTGCAGGGCCCGGCGGCAGTGCGTTCAAACCCGAGGGGCGGGTGTGCTTTGGCCTTGCGCATCGGGGGTTTGCAACGCAGGTGCAAACGGTAGAATTTGGCGCTTTGGGCCGCGACAGGGTGCGGCTTGCCGCGCGCGATCATGCTTTGGCGCTGTTGCAGGCGGCGCTGCAAGCTTAGGCGTAAAGCTTTGAAGCGCGGTCTTCAAAGGCGCGCACCACGCGGCTCATCGCCTCGTTGAACACCAGCCCGATGATGCCCGCCAAAATGGCGTTTTTGAACTCGAAATCGACCTCGAAACTTACCTCGCAGCCGCCGGTTTCCAGATCGCGAAACCGCCAGACCGATTTCAGGTGCCGAAACGGGCCGTCGATATATTCGGTCAGGATGGTTTGGCTGCTGGGCAGCAAAGTGACACGGCTGCCGAATCTTTCGCGAAACACCTTAAAGCTGATCACCAGATCGGCCTCCATCACCTCGCCCGCCTCGATGGGTGTGCGCGAACGGATGCGGGCGGCGGCGGTCCAAGGCAGGAATTTGGGATAGCTGGCGACGTCAGCAACAAGGTCGTACATTTGTGCAGCACTATAGGGCAGCACCTTGGTTTCGGCATGACGCGGCATTTTACACCTATTCCCGTGACTTAGGCTTTGGTTTTGGGTAGAAACTTCGCAGAAATCAAGAGGGCCGCATGCCACATCCTGCTTACGTTATCGATCAAATGATTTCCGCCAAGGCGATTGCCGCGCGTGTCGAGGCGCTGGCGGCTGAAATCACCGCCTATTACCAAGACTGCGACAAGCTGGTGGTGGTGGGCCTGCTGCGCGGGTCTTTCGTGTTTATCGCGGATCTGGTGCGCGAAATTCCGCTGCCGGTCGAGGTGGATTTTCTGGAAGCCTCGTCTTACGGCGATGCGATGCATTCCAGCCGCGAAGTGCGGATCCTGAAAGACCTGCGCGGCGAGATTGCCGGCCGTGATGTGCTGGTGGTCGAAGACATCGTCGACACCGGCTTTACCCTGCATCATGTCAAGAACCTGCTGCTAAGCCGTGGGCCGCGCCGCTTAGAGGTTTGCGCGCTGCTCGACAAACCCAGCCGGCGCGAGGTTGATATCAAGGCGACATGGACCGGCTTTGACATCCCCGACGAATTTGTCGTCGGCTACGGCATTGATTACGCCCAACGCAACCGCAACCTGCCCTATATCGGCAAAGTGCGCTTTACCGAATGAACCCGAATTGGATCATCCGCATGGCAAAGTGGGCGCGCAATCCGCCCTCGCCGCAGCGGGTGCGCTTGGTCTTTGTGGTGGTGGCACTTTGTCTTATCGTCATCGGGGTCGAAAAGCTGATAGGCTGGCCGGAATGGATGACGGTCAATTCAAATATTAAGCCAAAATTTTAAGGCTTTAGGCCGATTCTTCAGTTCGCCGTAAGCTTGGCGATCTAGACCTCGGCCTAAGGTCACAGCAGAGATTCAAGAGGCAATTTTATGGTGGGTTTTCTAACCAAAGTGGCGGGCGTTGGCCTGATTGGCTTGGCAGGGTTTTGGGTGATCTCGGCGCCCGCGCTGCCTTCGATGGCGGTCTATGATGGGCTGACAGGCGACGCCAAGGCGGGCGAGCCTGTGTTTTGGGCGGCGGGTTGTGCCTCTTGTCACGCAGCCCCTGATGCCGAGAAAGACGCGCAATTGGTCTTGCAGGGGGGCCAAGCCTTTCCTTCGGCCTTTGGCACCTTTATCGCGCCCAATATCACGCCTGACCCAGTGCAAGGCATCGGTGGCTGGAGCCTGCCCGAATTTGCCATGGCCGTGACCCAAGGAGTCGGGCGCAACGGCGAGCATCTTTACCCTGCCCTGCCCTATGCCGCCTATAATAAGATGGCACCGCAGGATGTCGCCAACCTTTGGGCCTTTATCCAGACCCTGCCCGCCTCTGCCACCCCAAGCCAGCCGCATCAGGTCGGCTTTCCCTTTAACATTCGCCGCAGCCTTGGGGTATGGAAGCGGATGTTTGTCAAAAACGATTGGGTGGTTCAGGGCGATCTGACGCCCGAGCAAAGCCGTGGCCGCTATATCGCAGAGGCTTTGGCCCATTGCGGCGAATGCCACAGCCCGCGCAACGCTTTGGGCGGCATCAAGCGCGACCAATGGCTTGCAGGCGCGCCAAACCCCGATGGCAAGGGCCGCGTGCCCAATATCACCCCCGCCAAGCTGAGCTGGAGCGAGGATGACATCGTCGAATATCTGACCTCGGGCTTTACGCCGGAATATGACTCGGTTGGCGGCCATATGGTGCATGTGGTTGAAAACATGGCGCGGCTGCCCGAAAGCGACCGTCGCGCGGTTGCGGCCTATCTGAAACTGGTCGCCCCGCAACAAAACTAAGCCCAGCGGCGGATCTGCGCGCAGAGGCATAAACCTTTGCCGCAGTTTCCGCCTCTATAACCCCAAGCATAGGCCGGCTGCATTGCTGTTTGCTGCGTTGCGGCTATGGCTTGGGGGGCGATCTTTCTGCCCTCCTCCCTCTTTACCCAAGCGCCTGTTTCAGCGCCTCTTTCGGAGATTATGATGAAGACCAAGCTTGTTGCATTTACACTCCTTGCCTCGATTTCTGCCTTTGCCAGTTTTGCCCAAGACGCCGCCGATCCCTTTGCGGATGTGGTGGAAACACGCCATGGCTTGATGCTGCAAATGGCCTCTGATCTGGGCACTTTGGGCGGCATGGCCAAGGGCACGGCGGCCTATGATCAGGCAGCGGCCACGCAGGCTGCCTCCAACATCGCGGCGATTGCCTCGGTTCTGAGCATGGCGCAATTTCCTGCGGGTTCTGAGACTGGTGCTGCGGCGGACAGCTATGCTTTGGCCGATATATGGACCAAGCAAGACGATTTCCTGTCCAAGATCACCGATCTGAACAATGCAGCGGGCATGATGAAAATGGCAGCTGCGACAGATGCAAATGCGATCAAAGGCTCGATGGCACAATTGGGCGGCGCCTGTTCGGCCTGCCACAAATCTTATCGTCAGCCAGAAAGCTGATCTGAAGGGGGGGCCTTTTTGGCCCCCCGCCTTAGCCGCGGGCCAGCTTTTCCAGCCGTGCCGCGCGCAATTGGGCAAAGTCGTCGCCCGCGTGGTAGCTTGACCGCGTCAGCGGTGTGGCCGAAACCATCAAGAACCCCTTGCCAAAAGCCGTGGTCTCATAGCTTTTGAATTCCTCGGGCGTCACAAAGCGGTCAACGCGGTGGTGTTTCGGGGTTGGTTGCAGATATTGGCCGATGGTCAGAAAATCGACATCCGCCGCGCGCATATCGTCCATCACCTGATGCACGCCTTGGCGATCTTCGCCCAAGCCCACCATGATGCCGGATTTGGTGAAAATCGTCGGATCCATTTCCTTGACCTGCTGCAACAGCCGCAAGCTGTGGAAATAGCGCGCGCCGGGCCGCACAGTTGGGTAAAGCCCCGGCACGGTTTCCAGGTTGTGGTTGAACACATCGGGCTTGGCGGCCACCACCTTGGCAAGCGCTTCGGGCGGGCATTTCAGAAAATCCGGCGTCAGAATTTCAATGGTGGTGCCCGGTGCGCGGTGGCGAATGGCGCGGATGGTCTGGGCAAAATGCTCGGCACCGCCATCTTCCAGATCATCGCGGTCGACACTGGTGATCACCACATGTTTCAGCCCCAGTTCGGCCACCGCATGCGCCACCCGTCCCGGCTCGAAACTGTCCAGCGCATTGGGTTTGCCGGTGGCGATATTGCAAAACGAGCAGCCGCGGGTGCAGATCTCGCCCATGATCATCATGGTGGCATGGCCCTGCGACCAGCATTCGCCGACATTCGGGCAGCCCGCCTCTTCGCAGACTGTCACCAGCTTTTTCTCGCGCAGGATGTCGCGGGTTTTCTTGTAGCCTTCCGAGGTGGGAGCTTTGACGCGGATCCAATCGGGCTTTTTCGGCTGGGCGTTATCGGGCTTATGCGCCTTTTCGGGATGGCGTTGTTCGGGCAATTTAAGGTCGCGCAACGGTGTTTCCCCCTGATAAAGCGTCCCTTTCTAAATAGGCCTCATAGCGCGTCTTGGCAACGTCCTTCGCCACTTGCAGCTATGCGCTCTGCTCATGGCTGGCGCGCGCCTAGCCAATCAGCGGGCCCGAGCGGCCATATGTGGCCTCGAAATGCCGATGCAGGCGCTGCAAGGCGATGCGCAACACCACTTTTCCCGAGCGCGCAGCCCAGCCAAGGCGTTGCTCTGCGGTCTCGATGCCCTCCAAAAAACAGCAAACCCGCAAGGCCACATCGCCAAGACCCGGGCCAAGCTCGCGCAGCGCTGCGGCAACCCGCTCGCGGGCGGCGCGCGGTCCCTCGGGCAAAGTGCTATCGCTGCGAAAGCTGGCCCGATCGCCACCGGTCAGAAACCTTTCCCAGTTTTGTGTCACCCGCGGGCCCATCTGGGCAAGCTCGAAATCCTCACGCAGCCGCTCAGCCGCCGAAACCAGTTCGGGGGCAAGAAACAGCTTCCCGTCCTTGTCTCTGCGCCGCCCCAACACCGAAACCGGCGTCTCGGCCAGATTGTAGCGCATGCGCCGCAAGCCGCTGTCGCTGTCGGTGTCGCCTGCCGCGTCAAAACAGGCCTGCGCCTCAGCAAAACCGCCCTTGCCCGCGTCTTGCTCGAGCATGGTGACCAATGCCGCCTTGCCGGTGGCGCTGATCTCGTAGCTTGCCACCCGTCCGGCTTTTTTACAAACAATCCAATCCTTAAGCGCAAAGGCCTGTGCAAGGGTGCGATCGACCACGGCGGTGCGCAAGCTGCGCCCATCGGGAAATTCGCGCATCACCACCGCTTTTTCCATATCTGGCGCAAAGGCCAGCACCGCTCCGGTTTCAACGAGGCGGCGCAAAATGCGTTTGCCCTCGGTATTAATGGTTTCTTGATCTGCGATAAGGGAAGCTGCGGACATGGGAAAATCATCCTTTTGCGGCGAAAAAAATTCTGGCGAAATCGGGGTCGCAAGCGCCGTGAGGGCGCCATCAAGCAAAGGGTCATCGCGGCGGGTTTCGTAGCGGCGCACCGTGCGCATCACGGTCGAGGCATGGCGGCCCTCGCGGCGCGCAAGGGCGCGGTAGGACAGGCCGTCTTCGGTGTGGTTCAAATAAAGCCGCACCCCCTCTGGCAGCCAATCGGGCAGCTTTTGCACCGCCGAAAGCGTGCCGTGCCAGTTTAAATCTTGCACGGCGGGCTTTGGGCGCTTTGCCTCTCTGCAATCGTTCAAAACGGGGAGCGGCATTTCTTACCTATTGGTTAATATTGCAGCATTTAGCGATAATTGTTTATAAATCTTAAAGAATATCGGAAGGCGCCGCGCGGCGAAACTGCAAGCGGCGCAACGGCAGGTTGCAGCGTGTTAGGCTTTGCTCTTGTTTTAAGGAGCATTGAGATGACCGATTTTCGCACCCTGCTTGCCAATCTGCGCCGCCCCCGTCTGCTGATCCGTGCGGCCAGCTGTGGGTTGGTTGATTACCGCCGCGACCGCGATCTGAAACGGCTGCTGCGCACCAACCCCAGCCCCGAAGTCGCGGTGCCGCATCTGTTAGAAGAGGAGGCACGGCTGGAAGCGATCCGGCGGGCGGGTGAGGTCGGCTATTGCGTCGCCCGTCATATCGAGGTGCTGATTGCGCTCATGGCCGAAGTGCGGCTGCTGCCTCGACCACAAGGCGTGGTCTAATGCAAAAGGCCCGCAGAGATCTGCGGGCCTTTTTTTAGTCACTGTCTTCGCTAACAAAGCCTTACATAAAGGCGTCGGGCATCGAGGCCTTTTTCTTGGCGACATATTCATCGATGCTTTCGCGCACGCCTTCGTCAATCGGCGGGGCAACATAATCGCCCAGCATCTTTTTGACCCGCTCGGCTGCCAGGGTTTGCGTGTCGCGCGCACCCTCTTCGGCCCAGGTCTCAAAAGGTTTGAAATCAAACAGATCCGAGCGCCAGAACGCGGTTTTAAAGTTGGCTTGGGTGTGTTCGCAGCCCAAGAAGTGGCCGCCGGGGCCAACTTCGCGGATCGCATCCATGGCTTGGCCGTTGGTATCCATCATGATGCCCTGCGCAAGGTGGTGCAGGGTGCCAAGCTGGTCGGCGTCCATCACGAATTTCTCAAACGACGACACCAGACCGCCTTCCAACCAACCACAGGCGTGCAGCATAAAGTTAACGCCCGCCAGCAAAGCCATGTTCAGGCTGTTTGCAGTCTCGTAGGCGGCCTGTGCGTCGGGCAGTTTCGATCCGCAGAACGATCCGCCTGAACGGTAAGGCAGCCCCAGACGCCGCACCAATTGCCCGGTGCCGTAGGTGATATGCGCGGCCTCTGGCGTGCCAAAGGTCGGCGCGCCCGAGTTCATGTCGATCGAGGTCACAAAAGCCCCTGCAATCACCGGCGAGCCGGGGCGGACCAATTGGCTGTAGGAAACGCCGGCCAAAATCTCGGCCAAAACTTGCGTCAAGGTGCCTGCCACCGTCACCGGCGCCATCGCGCCGCCAACGATAAAGGGCGAGACGATCGAGGCTTGGTTGTTGGACGCATAGGTTTCCAGCGCGCCCATCATGATGCCGTCAAAGGTCATCGGCGAGTTGATGTTCACAAGGCTGGTCATCACGGTGTTTTGGTCAACGAAATCCGCGCCAAACAGCAGCTTTGACATCTCGATCGAATCTGCCGCCCGGCTTGGTTCAGTCACCGACCCCATATAGGGCTTGTCCGACAGCACCATATGCGCGCGCAACATATCAAGGTGACGCTTGTTGACCGGCACATCGGTGGGTTCGCACACCGTGCCGCCCGAATGGTGCAGCCATTTCGACATATAGCCAAGCTTCACGAATTTCTCGAAATCGGCGATGGTGGCATAGCGCCGCCCGCCTTCCATATCGCGCACAAAAGGAGGGCCGTAGACCGGCGCAAGCACCAAGCCGCGCCCACCCACTTCGACGTTGCGCGCAGGGTTGCGGGCGTATTGGGTATAGGTTTTCGGCGCGGTCGAGCAAAGCTTGCGCGCAAGACCGCGCGGAATATGCACCCGCTCGCCGCGCACATCAGCGCCCGCTTCGCGCCAGCGCTGCAAGGCCGCTTCGTTTTCAACGAAGTTGACGCCGATCTCTTCCAACACCGTTTCGGCGTTATATTCGATGATCTGCAGCGCTTCTTCGTTCAAAATCTCGAAGTTCGGGATATTGCGCTGGATGAATTTTGCGGTCTCAAACGACACTGCCGTGCGCTCGGCACGCCGTGCAGACCCACCGCCACCGCGCGCCCTGCGTTCTACCATCTCGCTCATCATCGTCTCCATCGTTTCCGCTATGCGGCAATTTCTGGGCTCTTATGCCCAATAACCTGCGGGCCTTGCACCCCGAAACCGCCATTTGCGCACCAAAACCGACATAGAGCCTCGCCATTTCCGACAGCGGCGCGCGGCAAGGGCTGCGAGCGGGGATTTCGTGCGCGCCCAACACGCCGCCCGCGATTTTCTGCGGCATATGAGCCAATTCCGCGGCAATTGATCTTGCGATTCTGCACGCCATTGGCTACGCGAGGCCATGACACAGCATGATCGCCTCCTTATCATCGACTTTGGTTCTCAGGTTACGCAGCTTATCGCGCGTCGCCTGCGCGAGCTGAATGTTTATTGCGAAATTCATCCCTATAATAAGGTCGATGACAGCTTCCTGAAAGGCTTTGCGCCCAAGGCAGTGATCCTTTCGGGGGGGCCAGATTCGGTGACCCGCGCGGGATCGCCCCGTGCGCCCGAGGCGCTTTGGTCGCTGGGCGTGCCGGTGCTGGGGATCTGCTATGGTCAGCAGACCATGATGCAGCAGCTGGGCGGGCTGGTCGAAAGCGGCCATGGCACCGCAGAATTTGGCCGCGCCTTCCTGACCCCGACCGCAGACAGCCTGTCGATCTTGGACGGCTGGTTTGCCGATGGCAAAGAACAGGTCTGGATGAGCCACGGCGACCATGTCTCGCGGATTGCGCCGGGCTTTACGGTCTATGGCACCTCGCCCAACGCGCCTTTTGCGGTGACGGCGGATGTCTCGCGCAACTTTTATGCGGTGCAATTCCATCCCGAAGTGCATCACACCCCCAAAGGCGCCAAGCTTTATGAAAACTTTGTCCGCTTGGCGGGGTTTTCGGGCGATTGGACGATGGACGCCTACCGCGAGCAAGCGATTGCCGCGATCCGCAGCCAGGTTGGCGACAAAAAGGTGATCTGCGCGCTCTCGGGCGGCGTTGACAGCTCGGTCACCGCGATTTTGATCCACGAGGCGATTGGCGACCAGCTGACCTGCGTCTTTGTCGATCACGGTTTGCTGCGTCTGGGCGAAGCGGAACAGGTTGTGGCGATGTTTCGCGACAATTACAGCCTGAACCTGATCCATGCCGACGAATCCGAGCTGTTCTTGGGCCGCTTGAACGGGGTTTCTGACCCCGAAACCAAGCGCAAGATCATCGGCGGTTTGTTCATCGATGTGTTCCAGAAATACGCCAATGGCATCGAGGGGGCAGAGTTTCTGGCCCAGGGCACGCTTTACCCTGATGTGATTGAAAGTGTAAGCTTTTCGGGTGGCCCTTCGGTCACGATCAAATCGCATCACAATGTCGGTGGCCTGCCTGAAAAGATGGGGCTTAAGCTGGTCGAGCCGCTGCGCGAGCTGTTCAAGGACGAGGTGCGCGCCTTGGGCCGCGAGCTTGGCCTGCCCGCAAGCTTTATCGGCCGCCACCCCTTCCCCGGCCCCGGCCTTGCGATCCGCTGCCCCGGCGAGATCACACCCGAAAAGCTGGATATCCTGCGCAAAGCTGATGCGGTCTATATCGACCAAATCCGCAAACATGGGCTTTACGACGAGATTTGGCAGGCCTTTGCCGCGATCTTGCCGATGAAAACCGTGGGTGTGATGGGCGACGGGCGCACCTATGATTACGCTTTGGCGCTGCGGGCGGTGACTTCGGTCGATGGCATGACCGCAGACACCTATCCCTTTACCCATGATTTCTTGGGCGAGACGATGACGCGGATCATCAATGAGGTCAAAGGCATCAATCGGGTGTTTTATGACGTCACCTCGAAACCGCCTGGCACGATCGAGTTGGAATGATCCGGCTGACGGGACATCTGCTTTGCGCAAGCGCCGAAGAACTGGCGATTGTTCAGGCGCATGTGGGCGAGCATATTCGCCTGACCCAGCAAGAGCCGGGCTGTTTGTCTTTCGAAGTGGTGCAGACCGAAGATCCCATGGTTTGGGAGGTGCGCGAGACTTTTAGAACCCGCGCGGATTTTGATGCGCATCAGATCCGCACCCGCGCGTCAGAGTGGTTTGCGCAAAGCAAAGATATCGCCCGCGCCTTTCGGGTTGAAGAAATCGCAGATTAAAAAGGGGCGCCTAAGCGCCCCTTTTGTTTACAAAAACGCCCCGTGGCCCACGGTTTCTGAAATCGGGCGACGCGGGCTTGGCGCTTCGCGGGCTTGCAGCATCTCTGGCAGATCGGCGGCATCACCCTGATGGCCGACAGCCACAACCGCATGCAGCACATAGCCTTCGGGCAGCTTTAGCGCTTCAGCCAGAACGGCGGCATCAAAGCCGCCCATCGCATGGGCAATCAGCCCGGCATGATGCGCTTGCAGCGCAAAAGACCCCCAAGCGGTGCCGGTATCAAAGGCGTGCCAAGGGTTGGGCGAGCTCACGCCGTCACGTTCCAGCGTGCTGGCCGAAGCAATCGCCACCAAAGCGCCGGCCTTTTCCGCCCAAGCGCGGTTAAACGGCACCAAAGCTGATGCAATCTTGGCAAAACCCGCATCGCCGCGCAGCCCGTAGGCAAAGCGCCAAGGCTGGTTGTTGCTGGCCGAAGGCGCCCAACGCGCGGCCTCGAACAATGGCATCAGCGCCTCTTGCGTCAGAACGGTGTCCGCAAAGGAGCGCGGCGACCAACGTTCGATGAATTGGCTGTGGATGGCGTGGTCGGTTTGGCGGGGAGAATGGCTCATGATTAATCCTTTTACGGTATGAGGCTTACTTAGCTCATCGCGGTCCGTCTGCAAACGCAGCTTGTGCAGAGTTGCTCTGCACAGATGCACATTGTCACCGATACATTCTCGCGCTGGCAAAGCCGTTTGCCCCACGCTAAACCTGCGGGCATGATCACAAAACCACGCCCATTTCTGCTGCGCCATCGTGACTTCGGCCTTTATTGGGGCGGGATGACCTTTGAAAGCGTCGCCGTTCAGATTGAATCTGTCACCATCGGCTGGCAGGTCTACACCATTGCGCGCCAATCTCTGGATATCAACCAAAGCGCCTTTATGGTCGGCATGGTGGGGCTGGCGCAATTTTTGCCGCTGTTTGTGCTGACGCTTTGGGCCGGATCGCTGGCGGATCGGCATTCGCGCCGCGCCATTGTGATGAGCGCGATTGCGCTGAAGTTTTGCGGCGTGTTGGGCTTGGTGGCGATTTCGCGCGAGGCAAGCCCAAGCCTGCACCATATCTTTGCGATTGCCGCAGTCTTTGGCGTGGCGCGCGCCTTTATGTCGCCGGCAGCTTCGGCGCTGACACCGATGCTGGTGCCGCGCTCTGACATGCCTCAGGCGATTTCGCTGAAATCGCTTAGCTGGCAGTTGGCGGTGATTGCAGGGCCGTGGTTGGGCGGGGTGCTTTGCGCCTATTCGACCACGCTTGCCTATAGCACGGCGGCGGCGCTTTATCTGGTGACGCTGTCGATCGTGTCGCTGGTGCGCAAAAGCACGACGCCAACGCGGCAACCGGGCAGCCAGTGGCAGCAGGTCAAAGAGGGGCTGGTTTATACCTTTCGCCACAAGATCATTTTTGGCGCGATCTCGCTGGATCTGTTTGCGGTGCTGCTGGGCGGGGCCACAGCGCTTTTGCCAGCCTTTGCCTCTGACATCTTGAAAGTCGGGCCCGAAGGCTTTGGGATCTTACGCTCGGGCCCTGCGATTGGCGCGTCTTTGATGGCGATTGCGCTGGCGCGCCGCCCGCTTACACGCAGGGCCGGAGTACGGATGTTCTGGGCGGTGGCAGCTTTTGGCGTGGCGACCTTGGTTTTCGCGCTTTCCAAAAACATGTGGCTGTCGGTGGCAGCGCTTGCGGTGTTGGGGGCTGCGGATATGATTTCGATGTATATCCGGCAAACCTTGGTGCAGATCGTGACGCCGGACCATATGCGCGGGCGGGTGTCATCGGTGTCGGGTCTGTTCATCTCGGCCTCTAATGAGCTGGGCGAGTTTGAAAGCGGCGTTGTCTCGCGCTTTATCGGGCCGGTGGGGGCGGCGGTTTTCGGCGGCATCGGCACGCTGATCGTCACGGGGGCTTGGGCTGCGATGTTCCCTGCCCTGCGCCGTGCCGACCGTCTGGATGGCGAGGATACACCATGAAGGCCTCGTTGCGCGCAGCGCTGTGGATGCTTGGCTCTATTGGAGCCTTTTCTACAATGGCCGTGGCAGGCAAAGAGGTCAGCTCTGTGCATGACAGCTTCGAGATCATGACCCTGCGCTCTGCCATCGGCATTGCATTGGTGCTGGCCTTTGCGCGGGCCACCGGCCAGATGCAAGAGATCAAGGCCGAGCGTTTGAGCGGGCATTTGCTGCGCAATCTAATGCATTTCGCTGGCCAAAACCTGTGGTTCTTTGCTCTGACACTGATCCCGCTGGCGCAGCTTTTTGCCATCGAGTTCACCTCGCCCATCTGGGTGATTTTGCTCTCGCCTTTGCTGCTTGGCGAAAGGCTGACGGCGCCGCGACTGATTGCGGCGGCGCTTGGGTTTTTGGGGATTTTGATCGTCACCCGCCCCGATATTGCCCATATGAACATCGGGGTGTTGGCGGCCGCGGCCGCGGCGGTGTGTTTTGCCGCCACCAGCATCGCCACCAAGCGACTGACGCGCGGGCAATCCATTGTCACCATCATGTTTTGGTTGACGTTGATGCAGTTCTGCTTTGGCCTGATCGCGATTGGCCTGAAGGGCACGCTGACTTGGCCAACTGCTCAGACCCTGCCCTGGCTGGTGCTGATCGGGGTTTGTGGCGTCATTGCGCATTACTCGCTGACTTCGGCCCTTAGCCTTGCTGCGGCCTCTTATGTCATGCCGATCGACTTTTTGCGCCTACCACTGATCGCCGGTGTGGGCGCGCTTGCCTATGGTGAGCCGCTTGATCCTTATGTTTTGGGCGGCGGGCTGGTGATTTTTCTGGGAATCTGGGTCAGTCTGCGCGCCGAACTGGGAAAACCAAGCCCAAAAGCAAGCCCTTAGCGTTTGTTACGTTGCGTTACTGATTGACCGTTTGTTCACGCTTTATTAGCCTGTGGTATGGCACAATTGCGAGACGTTTCGCGTCAGAATGAAACGCGCATAGATGCTGATCTGGTTACGGGGAGTAGACCATGAAACACATCACGACCGCGCTTGGCGCGTTGGCACTGTCGACATCGCTTGCACAGGCAGGTGGGGTTGAACGGGCCGCAACCAATATTGGCTTTATGTTCGAGAAGGGCAATTACGCCGAACTGAGCTTTGGCTCGGTGACGCCTTCGGTCTCGGGCACGCAATTGTTGCCGGCTTTTGGCACCTTTGCAGGGGCAAAATCGGGCAATATGGCGAAACGCTATACGACCTCGAGCCTTGCTCTGAAAACCCAACTGAATGACAAACTGTCCTTCGGGCTGTTGCTCGACCAACCGATTGGCGCTGACGTATCTTATGCGCCTTCGACGGGATATCTTTATGGTGGCATAACAGGGACAGAGGCCAAGATCACCTCTTCGGCCGTCACGGCCTTGTTGCGCTATAAACTGGGCGACAATGTCAGTGTTTACGCCGGTCCAAAGTTTGAATCTGCCAAGGGCACGATGCGGCTGTTCAACGGCTATACCCTAACCACA
>CAJXWJ010000061.1 GCA_913062925.1 uncultured Pseudorhodobacter sp.
GGCTTACGGCTTTGTGCTGATGGGCATGGCGGCGGGCGGGGCGCTGGCGGGGCTGGTGGGGGACCGGATCATCGCGCGGTTTGGCGCGCGGCGGGTGATGCCCGCGGCCCTGATGCTGTCGGCAATCATGATGCTGATGGTGCCGATGATGCCGAACGGCTGGGGGCTGGCAGGGTGTTTTTTCGTGTTTGAGCTGTCGGGGATCACTTGGAACATCGTGTCGGTCAGCCTGCGGCAACGCTTGGTGCCGGATGCTTTGCGCGGGCGGGTCAATAGCATTTACCGACTGCTGGCTTGGGGGATGATCCCGCTGGGCACGGCGCTTGCGGGGGCGATGGTGGGCTGGGCCGAGCCAAGTTTGGGGCGCTCTGTGGCGCTGACGGTGCCCTTATGGGCGGCAGGGGGCGGGCTGATGGCGGTCAGTTTTTCGGTTTTGCCCGCGCTTTGGCGGCGGCTGGCACGGCCCTCTGGCGAATAGCATTTGAAAATCCCCGACAAAACGCGATATAAGAACGGATGGACAGCAAAACGCATCACACCCTTGCCACCGCGCGGGGCACGACTTGGTTGGCCGCAGGGGGCTTGCGCCCAACGCGGCAGCGGCTTGCTTTGGCCGGATTGCTGGTGGGCGACGGCATGGATCGCCATGTCACTGCCGAAAGCCTTTATGCGGCGGCAGGCGATGCGGGCGAAAAGGTCAGTCTTGCCACGGTTTATAACACCCTGCGGGCGTTTTGCGCGGCGGGTCTGTTGAACGAAGTCGTGGTCGATGGCTCGCGCAGCTATTTCGACACCCGGATTGACGATCACCCGCATTTCTATTGGGAAGACAGCAACGAGCTGACCGACGCCCCCGCCGAAGATCTGGTGATCGCAGAATTGCCCGATGCGCCTGCGGGCATGGTGGTGTCGCGGGTCGATGTGGTGATCAGGCTGCGCCGCGCCTAAGCTGCGGCGAAGATCTGACATCCCCGCCGCAGATTTCTTGCTTGGCGCTTACTTTCCCAAGACCTTGATGCGGCCCTCGACAGCGGGCTTCACCGTGCCCATTTTCTCGACATAGGCCATCACATCATTGGCCACCAAATGCCCGCCCAGCGCTGGGTCCAGCTTGCCGCCGCCAAGCGCTGCATAGCCGTCGCCGCCGCCAATCAAATAGTCGTTGGTCGCAACCTTATAGACGGTATCAAGGTTCAGCGGCGCGCCTGCGATCATCACCTCGGACACCCGCGCGCCGGCTGGGGCGGTGGGGTCATAGGTAAAGCTTACGCCCGAAACTTGGGCAAAACGGCCCGCGCCCTTTTCAACTTGGCTGACCGAATTTTCAAGCGCTGCAAGCACTTGCGACCCCGGCAAGGCGGTGACTTGCGTGGTGTTGCCAAAGGGCAGTTCGGTCAGGATATCGCGGCGCGTCAGTTTGACGCCCGCGTCATAGGTGCGATCGGCGCGAATGCCGCCGCCATTCATCAAGGCGATATCGGCACCGGTCTGCACACGCAGCGCATCGGCGATCAGATTGCCCATGCTGCTTTCCTCGCCGCGCACCACATTGCGGCGGCTATCAAGGGGCGTCTCGGACATACCAATTTCGACGTTCAGCGTCTTATCCAGCCCCGCCTCTAGGGTTGCGGCCAAAGCTTCGGTTTCCGGATCAGGTGTCACGCTGGCGGTGTCGATAAAGCGGAAATTCGGCACCCATTTGATCGTGCGCTTGCCGTCTTTTTCGCCAATATCCACCATCAGATCCAGCGGCGACAGGAATTTCCCGTCGATCGAGGTTTCAACATAAGCGGTCACGCCATCATAGGCGGTGGCATAGGAATGATCATCGCCCGAAAGCACCACATCAAACGCATGGCTTTTGATCAGGGCGCGGTCGTTCTCCATATCGGTCTGCACCACGCCAACCACCAGATCGGCCCCCGCCTCGCGCGCGGCCTTGGCGGCAGCAATTGCGGTCTCGACCGTTGGCAAAAACACCAGATCGCCGGTCGAGGCGACACTGGGCGAGGTGTCTTGCGCCACAGGGATCAGCGCGATCTTCAGCCCCGCCACCTCTTTCACCATCACGCCGCCCAAACCTGCAACCGGGCTGCCGTCGGCTTGGGTGATATTGATCGCAGCCCAAGGATATTTCGAGGCCTTGAGCTTTTCGACAAAGTTTTCCGGCCCAAAGTCGAACTCATGGTTGCCTGGAACCGCAAGGTCAAAGGGCACGATATTGGTCAGATCAATGGTGTTCTGGCCCTTGTCAAAGCCCGAAATCAGCGAAGGCGACAGCATATCGCCGTCAAAAACATAAAGCGTATTGGGGTTGGCCGCGCGCTCGGCCCGCGCCACGGCGTTCAGGCGCGCAAAACCACCGCGCCCGCCCGATTCGCTAAAGCTATAGACATCGCCCACCCCCAGCAGGGTCAGCTTCACGGTTTCAGCCAGCGCAGGCGCCGCCATCAGTGGCAGGGCTGCAACCGCACCAAGCAGGCAGGCGCGCAAATTCAAAGAAAAATGGGTCATGGGGATCTCCGCTTGAGGGGTGGGGATGTTTTACAATTCTGTTACAATGCGGGTTTGATCGGCTTGTGTCAAAGCTGCAGTCCCAAAAACCCTAGGCGGCAGATATGACGCTGGCATGACGCTTGACCGCAGGAACGCGGCAGGGCATGAGGCGCTTATGGTGATATATAAGATCTTTCTTCGCCCCGAATGGGATGCTTTTCGCGCCGCAGGTCAGACCGCAGGCGCGCCTATTGATCTGGCCGATGGCTACATCCATTTTTCTGCCGCGCCGCAGTTGGCAGAAACCGCTGCAAAATATTTCGGTGATCTCAGCGATCTTGTGCTGGTGGCCTGCGAGGCCGACCGGCTGGGCGCGGCGCTGAAATGGGAAGCCTCGCGCGGGGGGGCGATGTTCCCGCATCTCTATCGCAGCCTGCTGCTGACAGATGTGTTGTGGGACAAATCTCTACCACTGGGCCACTCGGGTCATATTTTTCCTGAAGGTGTGTTTTGAAGCTGATGGAACGATTGGGCCTTGCCGCCCTGCACCGGTTTGACCCCGAGCGCGCGCATGGCCTGTCGATCAAGGCGCTGGGCGCAGGTCTGGTGCCGCTTGCAGGCACGCCCACCTCGTCGCGGCTTGCCTGCGATCTGGCGGGGCTGGCGCTGCCCAATCCGGTCGGGCTTGCCGCAGGCTTTGACAAAAACGCCGAAGTCATCGGTCCCTTGTGTCGTGCGGGCTTTGGCTTTGTCGAAGTAGGGGCGGCGACCCCGCGCCCGCAACCGGGCAATCCGCAGCCAAGACTGTTCCGCCTGACCCAAGATCGCGCCGTGATCAACCGCTTTGGCTTTAACAACCAGGGTGCTGTGGCGATTGCGGCCCGGCTTGCGCTGCATAAGCGCGGCACGGTGCCGGTGGGGCTGAACCTTGGCGCCAATAAGGATTCTGCCGATCGCGCCGCCGATTTCGCCGATGTGCTGGCGGTCTGCGGCCCCTATGTTGATTTTGCCACGGTGAATGTAAGCTCGCCCAATACCGAAAAACTGCGTGATCTACAGGGCCGCGCCGCCCTGACCGCACTGCTTGGCGGCGTGATGCAAACCCGCGATGACCTTGCGCGCAAGATCCCGATCTTTCTGAAAATCGCCCCCGATCTGACCAGCGATGAGCTGGCCGAAATCGCCGAAGTGGCGCTGGCGGCAGGGATTGCGGGCATTATCGCCACCAATACCACACTGTCGCGCGAGGGCCTGCAAAGCCCGCAGCGCGATCAGGCCGGCGGGCTTTCGGGCGCGCCCCTGTTTGAAAAATCCACCCGCGTATTGGCACAGCTCTCGCGCCTCACCGACGGCAAACTGCCGCTGGTGGGCGTCGGCGGCATCAGCTCGGCCGATCAGGCCTATGCCAAAATCCGCGCCGGTGCCTCGGCGGTGCAGCTTTACTCCGCGCTTGTCTACCAAGGCCTCTCGCTCGCCTCTGACATCGCCCTCGGCCTCGATCAGCTTCTGGCGCGCGACGGCTACACCAGCCTGACCCAAGCCATCGGCACAGGCCGCGATGCCTGGCTTTAAGCCTTCATCTGTCTAAAAATATCCTCGGGGGGCGGTTTTGGCGCAGCCAAAGCCGGTGGGGGGCAGACAGCCCCCCTTTTCGTCGCGGCCCAAGGGCGCTACATCAAGTCAACAAGATGGGAGAGCAGCGATGGAAGACGGCGTGAACAGCTTTATGACCGGCCCAGATGAGCAGGGGCGTTTTGGCAAATTCGGCGGACGGTTTGTCTCTGAAACCCTGATGCCCTTGATCCTTGATCTTGAGGCCCGCTATGAATTTGCCAAGACCGATCCGACCTTCTGGGCGGAAATGGAAGATCTGTGGAAGCATTACGTCGGCCGGCCCAGCCCGCTCTATTTCGCGCCGCGCCTGACCGAACATCTTGGTGGCGCTAAGATTTACCTCAAGCGCGACGAGCTGAACCACACCGGCGCGCATAAGATCAACAATGTGCTGGGCCAGATCATCTTGGCGCGGCGCATGGGCAAGACCCGCATCATCGCTGAAACCGGCGCGGGTCAGCACGGCGTCGCCACCGCCACCGTTTGCGCCAAATTCGGCCTGCAATGCGTGGTCTACATGGGTGCGCATGATGTCGAACGCCAAGCGCCGAACGTCTTTCGCATGCGGCTGCTGGGCGCAGAGGTGATTCCCGTCACCTCGGGCCGTGGCACCTTGAAAGACGCGATGAACGACGCTTTGCGTGATTGGGTGACCAATGTGCGCGACACGTTCTATTGCATCGGCACGGTGGCGGGCCCGCATCCATACCCTGCGATGGTGCGCGATTTCCAAAGCATCATCGGCAAAGAGGTGCGCTGGCAACTGCCCGAGCAGGAAGGCGAAGGCCGCCTGCCTGATACCATCATCGCGGCCATTGGCGGCGGCTCGAATGCGATGGGGCTGTTCTATCCCTTCCTTGACGATCCATCGGTGAATATCATCGGTGTCGAGGCGGGCGGCAAAGGCGTGGACGACCGCATGGAGCATTGCGCCAGCCTCACCGGCGGCCGCCCCGGCGTGCTGCACGGCAATCGCACCTATCTGTTGCAAGACAACGACGGCCAGATTCTGGAAGGCTTCTCGATCTCGGCAGGGCTGGATTACCCGGGCATCGGGCCAGAGCATTCCTGGCTGCACGACATGAAGCGTGCGCAATATGTCAGCATCACCGACGCCGAAGCGCTTGAAGCGTTTCAGCTGTGCTGCAAGCTCGAGGGCATTATCCCCGCGCTGGAACCCAGCCACGCGCTGGCCCATGTGATGAAAATCGCGCCGACCCTACCGGCTGACCATATCATCGTGATGAATATGTGCGGGCGCGGCGATAAAGACATCTTCACCGTGGCCAAGCACCTTGGCTTTGATATGAAGATCTAAAGTACCTGTTATCAAAGACTTAAAGCGCGCGCCTGCACAGGGCTGCGCGCTTTTTCTTTGGGAAATTGCCTCTAAACTTTGGTTTAGGGCCACAAACCTTTGGTCCATTGCCTACGCATAGGCCTTTCGGGCAATAGCTCTGGCGGCAGGTCTGGGCCATCTCTGGCGCATGGTTGCAGTGTGCAGCCCACAGAGTGACCCGAAAATTTTTACAGGAGATATCCCATGACTTCGACAACCAAAGCCCTGATCCTTGGCGCTGCCTTTGTTCTAAGCGCCGCTGTGGCACAGGCCGCCATCACCGTGGCAGATGTACTGCCAACCTATCAAGACGGCAGCTATAGCGCGGTTGAAGTGCGCGAAGGCGCCACCCGCATCACGGTCGAGGCAACCAAGGGCGGCGTGCGCACCAAGACCGTTTATGACAAGGCCAGCGGCGCCATCCTGACCACGCAGGACTATAGCACGATGAACGGCGGCGGCGCTGGTGGTGTTGGCGCAGGCGGCGGCGATGACGATTCCGATAATGGCTCGGATCACAGCGGCAGCGGCGAATCCGATCACGGTTCGGATCACAGCGGCGGCGACCGCGATGGCGGCTCGGATCATGGTGGTGACGATCACGGTGGTGATCGTGGCGGTGATGATCACGGTGGCGAGTCGGATCACGACTGATCTTGAATGAGCAGCGGCGTCTCGGCTCTTGCTGTGGCGCCGCATTTACGGGATGATCGGGCTGAGAAGCGCAGCCTCAAAGGAATAGATATGCAGCGCAGGGTATTTTTCTCTGGCATGATCGTCGCCTTGTTGTGCGCAACGGCGTCTTTGGCTTCGGACTACCAGTCCAGCGTCGAGGCGCAATTGCGCGCGCAGGGCTTTAGCGACATCAGGGTGGAAACCACTTGGCTGGGGCGGTTGAAAATAACCGCGCAGCGCCGTGGCGCAGGGCGCGAGATTGTATTGAATCCGCGCAATGGAGAAATCTTGCGTGATATTATCAGCACGCAAAATGGCGCTGTGATGCCTCGGATCAGCGATGACCGCGACGATCACGCCGAGCGAGAGCGTGAAACCAAAAGCTCTGGCGGTAGCGCGTCAAGCAGCAGTGATGCCAGCGGTAGCTCTCGCGACAGCTCCAGCGGCAGCGCGAGCTCTTCCAGCAGCGCGCGTGGTTCGGAAAAAGACCAAGACGACCACGGCGACGACACCCGCAGCGAAGGGGATGACCATGACGGCGAGCGCCATGATTAAGGCCGCCGCCGCACCTGGGCTCAGGGAGGCTGCATGAAGCATCCGGCCTTTATCTTGGCGATCTTCGTGTTGCAGGCGCTTTGCGCGGTGTTTTTTGTCTCGGACATCCTGTCGTCGTTGATTGGCATCACCAGCAAACCGCTGCCGTGGCAATTGCGCGAGTTTATGGAGGTTTGGGCCGCCCTTGGTTTGGTGATTGGCCTTGTGCTGGGTGGGGCGATGCTGCGGGTGGCGATCAAGGCACGGCGCGCAGCCGAGCAGCGTCTAAGCCGCGCCTCGGGCGCCTTTATGGATCTGCTGGCGGCGAGTTTTGAAGACTGGGGCCTGACGCCTGCCGAAAAAGATGTGGCGCTTTTTGCCATCAAGGGTCTGTCTACACCCGAGATTGCGACCCTGCGCTGCACTTCCGAGGGCACGGTCAAGGCCCAGACCAATGCGATTTATCGCAAAGCTGGCGTGTCAGGGCGCGCGCAGCTTTTAAGCCTGTTTATCGAAGATCTGATGCGCGACGAGGCCGGAACTCTGCGCTTGCCGGATCAATCGGCGGCGTAGGACTGCAAAATCTCAAGCGTCACCACGCTCAGGCTGCGCTGATGGGTGGCGGCAAGGTTTACGGGCGGGGCGACGCCCTCTTCATGGGCTTGCAGGAACCGGCTGGCGCAAAGGCACCATTGATCGCCCGGTTTCAGGCCTGCAAAGCTGTATTCCGGCCGCGGCGTTGACAAATCATTGCCCAGATAGCGCGAATAGGCCAGAAATTCTGCCGTGACCCGCACGCAGACCGTATGCAGGCCCTGATCCATCGGGCCGGTGTCACAACAGCCGTTGCGAAAAAATCCCGTCATCGGGCTGGTGGAACAAGGCATAAGGCTTTCGCCCAGAACGTTTAAAGATGGTGCGCGCATGGATCCTCCGCTGGGTTCAACCATAGCGTGATGTCGGCTTCAGTCCAATAGCCCAGAGCGCGTTTTCGTTAAAAGAGCAGTGGCGCCCCCGATGGCGCGCGCGCAGGCTCGAGCAGGCCATAGCGCAGCCCGCGCCCAATGCGGTGCGCCAGCGCCGACCAAGCCTGCGCCTGATCGGGCGCAAGCAGCCGCGCAAGGTTTTGGTCAAACAGGCCAAGCCAAGCGTCAAACATGCCGGGGCGCACATTTCCCGCCGCCTTATGCGCGGCCATCGGATTGCCGTCATAATCGCGCTGATGCAAAATGGCGTTGCACCAAAAGGCGGTGATCTTGGCCTCATGCGCGGGCCAATCGCCGACATGGGCGGCAAAGACCGCGCCCAGCTGCGGGTGGCGGCGCACATCGGCGTAAAAGGCGGTCACCACCGCCTGAATTTCGGTGGCCGTGATCGCAAAGCGGGCAGGGGGGGCGTGATCCATCGCGGCAAGATCGGGGCTTTGCTGTGGCATCACAAGGGGTCGCAACGTCGCAGGCCCCTTTACCGCCCGCTCGGCCTTTCCTATAAGGCGCGGATGGACCGCCAATTCGTGAGCATATTCCGAATTATCGGCCCGGCGCTCTGAGCGATCAGACGCCGGGGTTTTGGTGCATGGCACCCCCTTCCCGATGGAGTTCGGGCCGATATTCTCAAGTTTAAGGACCGCCGCGATGTGCGCTGAGCAAACCACACCTGACTACCGCGATACCGTTTTTCTGCCCGAGACCGATTTTCCGATGCGCGCAGGCCTGCCGCAACGCGAGCCCGAGTGGCTGGCGCGCTGGGAAGAGATTGGGGTTTATGACCGTTTGCGCGAAAAAGCCGCCGGCCGGCCGGCCTTTACCCTGCATGACGGCCCCCCCTATGCCAACGGCCATCTGCACATCGGCCATGCGCTGAACAAGATCCTGAAGGATATGGTGGTGCGCAGCCAGCAGATGATGGGCAAAGACGCGCGCTATGTGCCGGGCTGGGATTGCCACGGCCTGCCGATCGAGTGGAAGATCGAGGAACAATACCGCGCCAAGGGGCTGAACAAAGACGACGTTGATGTCGTGGCCTTCCGTCAGGAATGCCGCAAGTTCGCCGAGGGCTGGATCGACATCCAGCGCGAGGAGTTCAAGCGCTTGGGCATCACCGGCAATTGGCCAAAGCCTTATCTGACGATGGATTACCATGCCGAGGCGGTGATCGCCGATGAATTCATGAAGTTCGTGATGAACGGCAGCCTGTATCAGGGCAGCAAGCCGGTGATGTGGTCGCCGGTGGAGAAGACCGCTTTGGCCGAGGCCGAGATCGAATATCACGACCACACCAGCCATATGATCTGGGTGCGGTTCCCTGTGCTGGCCGGGGCCTCCGGCGGGGATATTTTTGCCAAGATGAAAGCCTGCGTGGTGATCTGGACCACGACGCCTTGGACGATCCCGCAGAACCGTGCGGTGGCGTTTAACCCGGCGATTGCTTATGGGCTTTACCGCGTTGAGGCGGTTGGCGAGCATTCCACCGCTGTGGCGGGGGAGGTGATCCTTTTGGCGGATGCTTTGGCCGAGGCGGTGATGACCGCGGCCAAGGTCGAGCGCTTTGTGCGGCTGCAAGATGTGCCGGCTGATCAGTTGCAGGGCTTGGCTTTGGCGCATCCTTATCGCGGTATCGAGGCCGGTGCGGGCGAGTGGGAGTATGATGTGCCGATGCTGGCGGGCGATCATGTGACCGATGATGCGGGCACGGGCTTTGTGCATACCGCGCCAAGCCATGGTGATGATGACTATCAGATGGGTCTGAAATATGGCCTGCCGATGACCTATAACGTCGAGGCCGATGGCAGCTATCGCGCCAGCCTGCCGCTGTTTGGCGGGCAGTTCATCATCAACGCGGACGGCAAAGAGGGTGCTGGCAATGTCAGCAATATCAAGGCGCTGCACGCGCAGGGCGCGCTGTTTGCAAAGGGCAAGCTGAAGCACAGCTATCCGCATTCCTGGCGGTCCAAAGCGCCGGTGATCTATCGCAACACGCCGCAGTGGTTCGTCGCGATCGACAAGCCCTTGGACGATGGCATGTCAAGCTATGGCGAGACGATCCGCCAGCGGGCGCTGACCTCGATCAACCAATTGGTGAGCTGGACGCCGATTGCCGGGCGCAACCGCTTGAACGCGATGATGGAGGCGCGGCCCGATTGGGTGCTGTCGCGGCAGCGCGCTTGGGGGGTGCCGCTGACCTGTTTTGTCAAGAAGGGCGCTTTGCCCACTGATGCTGATTTCCTGCTGCGCAACGCTGAGGTGAACGCGCGGATCAAGGCGGCCTTTGAGGCCGACAGTGCCGATGTTTGGTTTGTGGAGGGGTTCAAGGAAAAGATGCTGGAGGGCATCGTTGATCCGCAGGCCTATGACAAGGTCAATGACGTTTTGGACGTATGGTTCGATTCGGGGTCAACGCATGCCTTTGTTTTGCGCGACCGCGAGGATGGCAGCGTCGACGGCATTGCGGATTTGTATCTGGAGGGCACCGATCAGCACCGCGGTTGGTTCCATTCGTCGATGTTGCAGGCCTGTGGCACCAAGGGGCGCGCGCCCTATCGCGGGGTGCTGACGCATGGCTTTACGCTGGATGAAAAGGGCATGAAGATGTCCAAATCCATCGGCAATACCGTCGCACCTGAAGCGGTGATCAAGGAATATGGCGCGGATATTCTGCGGCTTTGGGTGGCGCAATCGGATTACACTGTTGATCTGCGCATCGGCAAAGAGATCTTGAAAGGCGTGGCCGACAGCTATCGCCGGCTGCGCAACACCATGCGCTTTGTCTTGGGCAATCTGGCGGGCTTCGACGAGGCCGAGCGGGTTGCCCCTGCCGATATGCCCGAGCTGGAGCAATGGGTGCTGCACCGTTTGGCGGAATTGGACGCCGAGGTGCGGGCGGGCTATGCGCGCTATGATTTCCAAGGCGTGTTTACCAAGCTGTTCACCTTTGCCACCACCGAGCTGTCTCAGGTCTATTTCGATGTGCGCAAAGACGCGCTTTATTGCGATGCGGCGGACAGTCTGCGCCGCCGTGCCGCGCGCAGCGTGCTGGATCTGCTGTTCCACCGTCTGACCACCTGGCTTGCGCCGGTGCTGGTCTTTACCATGGAAGACGTTTGGCTGTCGCGGTTCCCGCAGGCGGGCACCTCGGTGCATTTGCTGGATCTGCCCGAGACGCCGAGCGCGTGGCTCAACCCAGAGCTGGCCGCGAAATGGGAGGGCATTCGGGCCGTGCGCCGTGTGGTCAACGGTGCGCTGGAGGTGCAGCGCAGCGCCAAGGTGATTGGCGCCAGCCTTGAGGCCGCCCCGGTGGTGCATGTGGCTGATACCGCGATTTTGGCGGCGCTGAAATCGATCAACTTTGCCGAGGCCTGCATCACTTCGGGCATTCAGCTGACCGGCGATGCCATGCCCGATGAGGCCTTCCGTTTGCCCGATGTTGCGGGCGTGGGGGTGGTGTTTGAACATGCCTCGGGCGAGAAGTGCCAGCGCTGCTGGCAGATTTTGCCCGATGTGGGCAGCCATAAGCACGCCCATACCTGCAAGCGCTGCAACGAGGCGCTGGGCTAGGCCAGCCTATGCCGCAGGCGGAGCCTTTGCAGCAGATGGTCTACCACTCGCCTTTGGGTGCCGTTGCGGTGGCCGAGGCGGGTGGGATGATCACCGGGCTGTCGTGGAGCGGGCGGACGACGCAAGTCAGCCCGCTGTTGCGCGAGGCCTGTGCGCAGTTGGATGCCTATTTCGCGGGCAAGTTGCAGGATTTTGATCTGCCGCTGGATATGGGGCAGGGTTTTCAGGGCCAAGTGCGCCGCGCGATGGCGGCAATTCCCTTTGGCCAGACGCGGACCTATGGTGATTTGGCGCGCGAGATTGGCGTGCCTGCGCAGGCGATTGGTCAGGCCTGCGGGGCCAACCCGATTCCGATCCTGATCCCCTGCCACCGCGTGCTGGCGGCCACGGGCTTGGGCGGGTTTTCGGCCAAGGGCGGGGTCGATTCCAAGGTGTTTCTGCTGCGGCTGGAAGGGGCTGCGTCTTTGCTGATCTGAACTGGACCTATCGGCTGGGCTTGCCTGCGCCAGAACCGCCACGTAACAGTTTTGTGACAGACAACAGCAGGGCGGCCGATGAGCATTGCGATCCTTTTTGCCGTTCTGGGCTCGGCTTTTCTGCACGCGCTTTGGAATGGCCTGATCAAGACCGGAACCTCGCGCTTGGGCGCAATGGTGGTGCTGTCGATTGGCGAGGTGCCGATTGGGCTGACGGTGGCGATGTTTCGGCCCGGGCTGCTGCCTGAGGCGTGGAAATGGGTGCTGATGGCGGGCTGCGCGCATTTCTTTTACAAGTTTTTCCTGACCTATGCCTATGAGCGCGGCGATCTTTCGCGGGTCTACCCGATTGCGCGCGGGGCAGCGCCATTGGTGGTGGCACTGGCGGGGCCGTTTTTGCTGAACGATCAGTTAAGCCTGCATGAATATGCGGGGATTGTGGTTTTGGGGGCGGGGATCTTGCTGATGGCGCAGGGGATTTTCAGCAATGGCGAGAACCGCAAGATGTTGCCTTTCGCGCTTGGCTCGGCCTGTGCGACGGCAAGCTATACGCTGCTGGACGGCACCGGCGCGCGGGTGGCGGGGGATGCGATTGCCTATGTGGCTTGGGTTTTTGTCGCCGATGGGGTGTTTTTTGCCAGCGGCATGCTGCTGTGGAAAGGCCTTGCGGTGCTGCCGCGTCAGGCGAAACCCTGGGGCACCGGCATGATCGCGGCGGCGGCCTCTTACGGGGCTTATGGCGTGTCGGTTTGGGCGATGACCAAGGCACCGATAGCGGTGGTGGCCGCGGTGCGCGAAACCTCGATCTTATTTGCGGTGCTGATCGGCTGGCTGGTGTTTGGCGAAAAGATGACGCGCGGCAAGGCGATTGCCGCCTGCGTGATTGTCAGCGGCGTGATCTTGACGCGGCTTTAGCGGCTGCGTTCGGGAAAGATTTGCTGCGCGATGCCTGCCAAGATCAGGTAAAGCGAGGTCAAAGCCAGCCCCCAATGCGCGGCCCAGCCAATGTTGAAATCATGCCAAGCCGCCCAGCCCGCCAGCACGACCCAAAGGATCGAGGTGGGGAAGGTGATCTTATACCAGCGTTTGGTGCGGGTGGGGTGAACGAACTTTAGGTTCAGAAACATCGCCAGTGTCAGCAGCACCACGACCAAAAGCACCACCCATTGATGCGGTTTTTCGGCAAACAGCACCAAAACCACCATATTCCAGCAGGCTGGAAAGCCGGAAAAGCTTTTGTCCTTGGTCTTCATGCGGGTGTCAGAGAAATAGACCACCGAGCCATAGGTGATGGCGATGATCGCAAACCAGCCGGTCCAGCCCGCAAGCAGGCCCGATTTGAACAGCGCAAAGGCCGGAATGAAGACATAGGTCAGATAATCGACGATCAAATCCATCAGAACGCCGTCGTAGATCGGAAAGTTCTTGGGCGTATCCCAGCGCCGCGCCAGCGGGCCGTCGATGCCGTCCACAATCAGCGCCACCACCAGCCAAAGGAACATCAGGCTCCAGTTGCTTTCGACCGCTGCCAACATGGCAAACATCGACAGCACAGCGCCAGAGGCGGTCAACAGGTGAACAGAAAGGGCTTTGTAACGAATATCCATTTTCGCTTCATGCCTGAAATGCTTGGGTCAGGCAAGCCGTTGGCAGCCTGCACCCGCGCCACAGAGTGTCTTTATGTGCAATTGGGGGGATTGCCGCTTTTCAAAACTTTTGGGCGTGGGGATGCGCGCTGGCATAGGCTTGCATCAGCCGCGCGGTGTCGACCGAGGTATAGGCTTGGGTGGTTGATAGCGAGGCGTGGCCCAACAGCTCTTGGATGGCGCGCAGATCGCCGCCTGCCGACAAAAGATGGGTGGCGAAGGAATGGCGCAGCGCATGCGGCGTGGCGCTTGCGGGCAGACCCAGCTGGAGCCGCGCCTTTTCCATCACCAGCGCAATCAGCCTTGGGTTCAGCGCCCCGCCGCGCACGCCGCGAAACAGCGGCGCCTCGGGCGTCAGCGGATGCGGGCAAAGCCGCGCGTAATCGGCCACCGCCGCGCGGGTGACGGGCAGGGTCGGCACGATGCGGGTCTTGCCGCCCTTGCCGGTGATGCGCAGCACCTCGGGCAGCGGATGCGCCGCCCCCGTCAGGCCCAAAGCCTCGGAGATTCGCAGACCGCAGCCATAAAGCAGCGTCAGCACCGCAATATCGCGCGCACCGACCCAAGCCGCGCTGGCCTGATCGCCTACGCCTGAAATGATGTCGCGCGCGCCGTCTTCGCTTAGCGGGCGCGGCAGTTTGCGGCGGTATTTCGGGCTGCGGGCGGACAAAAGCGCTGTGACGTCGATGTCGTCGCGCTGGGCCAGCCATGCGGTAAAGCTTTTCACCGCCGAGAGCGCGCGGGCAAGGCTGCGCGCCGACAGACCGCGCGCGCGCTCTGCCGCCATCCAGGCCCGCAGGTCAGATTGGCTGATCTGGGCCAGCGCGCCCAAGCCTTCGGCCCCGCCCGCGTGCTGCGCCAGAAAGCCCAGAAATCCGGCCACATCGCGGTTATAGGCGGTAAGGGTTTGCTCTGCCGCGCCATCAAGTGCGCGCATGTGATCCAGCCAGCGCGCCAGCGCATCCCTTTGCGCGGGCGAGATGGCAAGGCTGGTCATGACAGCCAGCGGCGCATGGTGCGTTCAAACACCCCCGCAAAGAAGGTCAACAGATCGGTGCCATGGGTGACTTTGAACTGATGCGGGTCTTCTGCGCCCAGCACCAACATGCCGGGCAGACGGCCCTTGCCGAAATCCAGCTTCATCAGCGCTTCGGATCGGATATAGCCCGCGCGCTCGCCATAAAGCGCGTCCGAACTGGGCTGCACCTGCCGCAGCACGACAGGGCGCAGCGGCACATTGCGCCCGCCCGAGACATACTCGGCCACAAAGCCAGGCTCGCCGACGTAAAGCACATCGCCCAATTTGCGCAGCGCGGGCTCTTCGGCATTTTGCACCGATTCCAGCACCAAGCGCACGCAATCTACCCGCAGCGTGCCGGCAACATCACTGGCAAGGGTTTTCAGGAAATCTTCAAAACTCAGCGGATCCAGCAGCTGCATGATGGCGCGGTGAATTTGGTTGGTGCCAGCAAGGTTTTCATAGGCCGCTGCAATCACCGTGCGATGCGTGTCTTCCAGCCGATCAAGTCGGCCCTCCAAACGTTCCATCGCAATGCCACGCAGATCGACGATATTGCTGCCCATCAGCCGCTCATTCGCACTGATCAGCGCGTTCATCACATCACGGTCTTCCAGCAGAATTTCGGGTTCTGACAGGATGCGGTCGCGCAAGTCTTGGTCGATCATCGGAGCCTGCTTTTCTTGGGTGGCCCTACTCTAGCAGCAGCGGCCGCAGAATTCTTCATATTTTGTGGCGGGGCACGCGGCCCCGCCTAAAGGTCAGTTTACAGGATCTTTTGACCGGTTTTCGCCCAGTCTTTTTCAAACTGCGCCAGACCTGCGTCGGTCAGCGGGTGGTTGGCCAAGGCTTTGATCACCGAAGGCGGGGCGGTGATCACATCAGCCCCCACAAGCGCGCATTGCGTGATGTGGTTGACCGTGCGGATCGAGGCCGCAAGGATCTGGGTGTCAAAGCCGTAGTTGTCATAGATCTGACGGATATCGGAAATCAGCTCCATCCCGTCCATGTTGATGTCGTCCAGACGGCCGACGAAGGGCGAGATAAAGGTCGCGCCAGCTTTGGCCGCGATCAGCGCTTGGTTGGCCGAGAAGCACAGCGTCACATTGACCATGCGGCCTTCGCCCGAGAGCACTTTGCACGCACGCAAGCCGTCCCAGGTCAGCGGCACTTTGACGGTGATGTTTGGCGCGATTTCGGCCAGCTTGCGGCCCTCGGCAATCATCTCATCGGCTTTGGTGGCGACCACTTCGGCCGAAACCGGCCCCGAGACGATCGAGCAGATTTCCTTGGTGACTTCCAGAATGTTGCGCCCAGATTTCAGGATGATCGACGGGTTTGTGGTCACACCGTCCACCATGCCAAGATCGTTCAGCTCGGCAATTGCAGCAACATCGGCGGTATCTACGAAGAATTTCATCGGTCAGGTCCTTTGGAAGGTTGTAGGGGCTCTCGCTGGGGTTTACCTCAAAAGGGCAGCATAGGGAAAGAGCGGATGCAAACGGAACGGGTCTATCAGGCCGGAGATTTGGTCGGCGTGCTGACCACCGAGCCTTTGGGCCGCACGCTGGACTATAAAGCCCCCGAAGGTGGCTGCGGCGATGGTGATTTTGTCGAGGTGCCTTTGGGCCCCCGCAAGGTGATCGGCGTGGTCTGGGGCAAGGGCGAGGGCAAGTTTGACCCCGCACGCATTCGCGCGATCTACCGCGTGCTGGACGCGCCGCCGATGCGGGCCGAACTGCGCAGCTTTCTGACCCGGGCGGCAGATTACACGCTGACGCCCCTAGCCGCGATGCTGCGGCTTGCCACCCGCGCGCCGGGCTTGGGTGATCCGCCCTCGATGCGCAAGATTTACCGCCTGACCGGTCATCTGCCCAACCAACTGACCGATGCGCGGTTTCGCGTGGTCGAGGCCCTGCGCCGCTTTGGTGGCGCCTCGGTGACCTTGGCCGAAGTGGCCGAAGAGGCGGGCTGCGGCACTTCGGTGGTCAAAGGGCTGGTCAAGCTGGGCGTGGTCGAAGAGGTCGAAGCCCCGCGCGATCTGCCCTATCCCGCACTGGCCACCCGCAGCACCACCCGGCTTGCGGGCGATCAGGTGGCGGCTGGCGATGCTTTGGTGGCCTTGGTCGCGCAGGGCGGATTTTCGGCGACCTTGCTAAAGGGGGTGACAGGGTCGGGCAAGACCGAAGTCTACCTTGAGGCGGTGGCAGAATGCCTGCGCGGGGGGCGCCAAGCCTTGGTGCTGTTGCCCGAGATTTCGCTGACCGCCGATTTCATCGCACGGGTCGAGACGCGCTTTGGCGCCAAGCCTGCCGAATGGCATTCAGGCGTGACGATGACCGAGCGGCGGCGGCTGTGGCGGATGGTGGGGCGCGGCGATGCGGGCTTTGTGGTCGGCGCGCGCTCGGCCTTGTTTTTGCCGTTTCAGGATCTGGGGCTGATCGTGGTCGATGAAGAACATGACACCTCGTATAAGCAAGAAGAGGGCGTGTTCTACAATGCCCGCGATATGGCGGTGCTGCGTGCAGCGATTGTTGGCGCGCCGATCGTGCTGGCCTCGGCCACGCCCAGCCTCGAGTCTTGGGCCAATGTCGAGGCCGGCAAATACGCCCGTCTTGATCTGGGCGCGCGCTTTGGGGCTGCGCAAATGCCGCAGATGCAGGCGATTGATATGCGCGCCGAAAAGCTTGGCGGCAATGAGTGGATCTCGCCGAAACTGGCCGCCGAGGTGACGGCGCGGATCGCCCGGCAAGAGCAGTCTTTGCTGTTCATCAACCGGCGTGGCTATGCGCCGATTACGCTGTGTCGCGCTTGTGGGCATCAGGTGGGCTGCGATGATTGCGACGCGCGCATGGTCGAGCATCGGTTTTTAAAGCGGCTGGTCTGCCATCAATGCGGTGCCACCAAACCGGTGCCCACCGAATGCCCCGCCTGCAAGGTCGAGGGCAAGATGGCCCCCGTCGGCCCCGGTGTCGAACGGCTGGCCGAAGAGGTGGCGGCCAAATTCCCCGACGCCCGACTTGCGGTGCTGTCCTCGGATCTTTTTGGCTCGGCCCGCGCGCTGAAAGAGCAGATCGCGCTGATCGCCGAAGGTGGGGCCGATATCATCATCGGCACGCAGATCGTCGCCAAGGGTCACAACTTTCCACTGCTGACGCTGGTCGGGGTGATCGACGCCGATCTGGGCTTGCAAGGCTCTGATCTGCGCGCGGCCGAGCGCACCTTTCAGCTGATGCGGCAGGTGGCGGGGCGGGCAGGGCGGGCAGACAAACCCGGCACCGCGTTTTTGCCGACCTTTCCCCCCCCACATCCTGTTCTCCCCCCCCTTCTCCCCGTCCCTCCACCGGCCTTTTCGCCGCTCCCCCCCGCCCACGTCTCAACTCCACTCACCTCCACTTCCCTCCTCTTCCCTCTTCTCCTTCTCCCCCCCACCCCCCCCCCCCCCCCCCCCCCCCCCCCCCCCCCCCCCCCCCCCC
>CAJXWJ010000062.1 GCA_913062925.1 uncultured Pseudorhodobacter sp.
AATCGCCACCGATGCCGGTCATCTGCGGTTCGCAAATCCCCAGCAGCACGGCGCCGGCGATGGCCGCATCTACGGCATTGCCGCCGGCCTCGAGCGTTTCAATCGCGACCTTAGCGGCCAAAGGATGCGAGGTCGCGCAAATCCCATTGTTGGCATAGACCGCTGATCTGCCCGGAGCTTGAAAGTCACGCATCGAATGTCTCTCCTTTTTACGGTGAGCCTAGGTCTTGTCGATGGCGTTTCCAAGAGAAATGATCCTCGGCGCGCGGGCTTGGTGGGGGCTAGGCCCGCGCGCCGAGGGAAGCTTTTGTGCAGCTACACTGTCAGCCTGCGCTATTGCGATGACGTTTTTAGGGAAGAAAAATGGCCGAAACATGTCCGTTGTCACAGGCTGGAAACAATGGGTGCTTTAATGGCTGGATGCGTCAATTTCGAGCTGAAATGTCAGCAGATTTTGCTCTGCATCGCGCTGATATTTCAGATCGCTTGCCATTGCGCGAATCAAATACCAGCCAAAACCACCCTCGGGCGCATCTAGGCCATCGGTAAACTGCGGCAGTCCCCCCGTTGGCAGCTTGGCCTCTGGCATTGGCCGCCCCCAATCGCGCAGCATGCAGTGCAGATGTTGGCCAATTTGCGTGATTTCAACCTCAATCTCACCCGGGTCATCGGCATAGGCGTGTTCGACAATGTTGTTGAACACCTCTGCCAAAACAACCTCGACCGTGCCGCGCTGATCTGGGTCAAGCGCGTTGAGCGGAAAGTGGTTCAGCAGATCTTGCAGAGCCTGGCGCACCGCAAATGGCTCTGCCTGAATAAGCCTGCGAAGACTGGGGTTTGGAAGACTGGGGTTTGGGTGCCGCGTCATCGTGGCGATTCTCTGTTCACCCAGCATGCCGCATTCCCGCGGGAAGACTGTCGTGAATGGTAAAAATGGTGTCCATCCGCGTTAAGCGAAACACCTTTTGCACCGTCGGCGTCAGGCCGGAAAGTTCAAGTTTCCGGTCCGGCGCCAAAGCCTTCATCGCGGCAACCACAGCCCCCAAGCCGCTGCTGTCCAGAAAATTGACCCGCGACAGATCCAGCACGACGCGGGCCGTCATGGTTTGGGTGATTTCGCGCATGCGATCCTTGAACTGGATTGCGCCAGCGGCATCAATACGATCATGCAGCGGCGAGATGACCAGCACATCCCCCGACAGTTCGGCCTTTAATTCCATCTAATGCCCCTTTCAAATACGCAGGAGCAGGTTAGCGCCAAAACATTACCGATCGGTAACTGCCGCCCGACGTCAGTTCAGATTAAACTGCAACGGATAGCGCCCATCGACAAAATCGCCAAACAGATCGGGCAGATCGGGGTGGCTGACCGGCTCTCCGGTTTCATCGGGAACAAGGTTTTGTTCCGAGACATAGGCGACGTAATAGCTTTGATCATTTTCAGCCAACAGATGGTAAAATGGCTGATTGCGCGAGGGGCGCGCCTCTTCGGGGATGGCCTGATACCAATCTTCGGTGTTGGAAAACAGCGCGTCTACGTCAAAGACCACACCACGAAAGGGATGTTTGCGATGGCGCAGCACTTGGCCGATATGATATTTTGCGGCAGCTTTCAGCATGCAGATCAGTCCCCCAGGGCCCCTTCTTAGGCTTTTGGCGCAGAACTGTCCATTCTGGCCGCGCCATGAACGGGAAACAGTCTGTCGGGCGTGCGGGCACAGTGACGCCTCGTTGCAGCTTCGTAAAAAACTGTTCAAAAGCTCTGGTTTTCAAGGTAAATGAAGAAGGCGACCATTTCCTAACACGCGATTTTACAGTATGTTTCAAAAAAATATAAACGTGAGGGGCTTATGAGCAGACTTCTCCGCGCTTCGGTGCTTTTTCTGGCGCTTGCGTCTTGTGGCGGTGGCAATAATTCGGCGCCGCGCAATTTGGATGACGCTTGCGAGATTTTGCGCCAGCGCCCAACCTATTATCGCGCCCTCAAGGCGACCGAGCGTAAATGGGGCGTGCCCGTGCATGTGCAGATGGCGACGATCTATCAGGAATCGAAATTTATCGGTAATGCCCGCACGCCGCATCGCTATGCTTTGGGGGTGATCCCGATGGGGCGGCAGTCTTCGGCCTATGGCTATAGCCAAGCGCTGGATGGCACTTGGGAGGAATACCAGCGCGACCAGCGCCGCTTTGGCGCGCGCCGTGATCGGATGAGCGATGCGTCCGATTTCATGGGCTGGTACATGGACCAAAGCTCGCAAAAGCTGGGGATTTCAAAGGCCGACGCGCAGTCGCAATATCTGGCCTATCACGAGGGTCGCAAGGGCTTTGCCAATCAGACCTATCGCAACAAGCCTTGGCTGATGGATGTGGCAAGCGCGATCGGGCAGCGGTCGCAAACCTATGCCAATCAGCTTGCGATGTGTCGCCGCTAGACAGCGAAGCGCGGGTTAAAGCCCGCGCTTTTGGGCCTCGAAATTGATGCTGAACAGCGAGGCGCCATAGGTGGCGCCTTTATGCATATCCCCAAGAATAACCGTGGTTTGCTGGCCAAGATCATCGCTGATCACCCATTGCCGCAGCGCCACCGGATTGGCTGTGAACACCAGTGTGATGGTGCCATATTCGGGATGATCGGGGTCTTGGACGACGACTTGGGTCGTGGTCTTATCCTCGAGATGCGCGACAACCATCTTTGCGCGCGCAAGATCAATATTGCGCGCCAAGATCAGGTTCAGCGGCGTGCGCGCCAGCGGATATTGTTCGGGCGGCTGATTTGATTTGGCGTCAAAAATCGCGACTTGTCCGCCCGAGGCCAGCACAAGGCTTTTGTCTGGCGGCGCATATTCAAACCGCGCACGGCCTGGGCGCTGCAAGAACAGCTTGCCCGTGGCGACCGAGCCATCTGCATTCACTTGGGTGAACTGCGTGTCGGCGGTCGTCAGGCCGTTTAGATAGGCAGACAGATCCGCCAAAGGAATCTTATCGGCCAGCGCCGCAGGGGCGAGGGCCAAGAAGACAAGGGCGGCAAGGAGGGTGCTGCGAGTGTTCATGCGGCTAATATAGGCGACTGTGCAGACCGCTGCATCCCCCCCGCCGATCACTTGGCGGAGAGGTGCCGATCTGCTGCAAACGATCCTAGTGTTCGGGCAGCAGGATCTCGCGTTTGCCAACGTGGTTGGCGGTGGTGACGACATGGTTCTCTTCCATCTGCTCGACCAGACGCGCGGCTTTGTTATAGCCGATGCCAAGTTTGCGCTGGATATAAGAGGTCGAGCATTTGCGGTCTTTGGCGACAATCGCCACCGCTTGATCGTAAAGCGCATCGTCCGAGCTGTCGCCCGAGCCAAGCCCAAGCACCATGTCGATATCAGAGGCCGCATCATCTTCTGGCCCCTCGACCACGCCCGACATATAGGCGGGCGGGCCGTAAGATTTCAGGTGGTTGACGATTTCTTCAACCTCTTCGTCGGAGACAAACGGCCCGTGAATCCGGCTGACCCGACCGCCGCCTGCCATGAACAGCATATCGCCCATGCCCAGCAGTTGCTCGGCGCCTTGTTCGCCAAGGATGGTGCGACTGTCGATCTTAGAGGTGACCTGAAACGAAATCCGGGTGGGGAAGTTGGCTTTGATCGTGCCGGTGATCACATCGACCGAAGGCCGCTGCGTTGCCATGATCAAGTGGATGCCCGAGGCCCGCGCCATCTGCGCCAGCCGCTGGATGCAGGCTTCGATCTCTTTGCCGGCAACCATCATCAGATCGGCCATCTCGTCGACGACAACCACGATATAGGGCAGCAGAACCGGCTGAAATTCTTCGGTCTCGAACACGGGCTCGCCGGTGTCTTCGTCAAAACCGGTCTGGATGGTGCGCTTGAACATCTCGGATTTGTCCAAGGCCTCGCGCACGCGGCCATTATAGCCTTCGATATTGCGCACACCCATTTTCGACATCTTGCGATAGCGCTCTTCCATCTCGCCTACGACCCATTTCAGCGCCACAACGGCCTTTTTCGGGTCGGTGACGACGGGCGACAACAGATGCGGAATGCCGTCATAGACCGACAGTTCCAGCATCTTTGGGTCGATCATGATCAGGCGGCATTCCTCTGGCGACAGCTTGTAAAGCAGCGACAGGATCATGGTGTTGATCGCCACCGATTTGCCCGAGCCGGTGGTGCCTGCGATCAAAAGATGCGGCATTTTCGCAAGGTTTGCGACAATCGGCGTTCCACCAATGTCTTTGCCAAGCGCCAAGGGCAGGCGCATGTTGCTGTCGCCAAAGTCACGCGCAGCGATGATTTCGCGCAAGACCACCTTTTCGCGGGTGGCATTGGGCAATTCAATCCCGATCACCGTGCGACCGGGCACGGTCGAGACGCGGGCCGACAGGGCCGACATTGACCGGGCAATGTCATCGGCAAGCCCGATCACGCGGCTGGCTTTCAAGCCGGGGGCGGGTTCCAGCTCGTACATCGTCACCACGGGGCCGGGGCGCACCGAGACGATCTCGCCCTTGACGCCGTAATCATCCAGCACCGATTCCAACATCCGCGCGTTTTCTTCCAGCGCCTCGTTCGACAGGCTGTGACGCTCGACTGTTGACGGGCTGGTCAGCAAAGCAATCGGTGGCAGCTCGTAGGTCGAGGCGGCATCGTCAAAGCGCAGGCGCGGTTGGCTTTCGGACAGCGCGCGCTGCGACGGGGCAGGGGCCTTTTTCGCAGGCATTTGCACGACGGGGCGGCGTTCGGGTTCGACGGCGGCGCGGGGCAGCGGCGCAAAGATCGCGGCTTCGGCGGGGGCAAAGTCGTCCTCGGCGCCCGCGTCATAGCCAAGGTCTGCCACGGCATCGTCATAGCCGTTGAAATCGGTGTCATCGGTTTCGACAAAGGCGTTTTGTGGCGCAGGCACCAGAACCGGCGGCTCGACCCTTGGACGCGGTTTGGTGTCGGCGATCAGCGGGATCGGGCCGCGTGGACGCGCCACGGGCGGTTCGCGCCGCGCGATGGCTGCGGCAAGCGGGCTTAGCCCCTTTTCTGGTGTGCGGGTGCGGGCGCGGATGACATCAGAAATCCGCGACTTGATCCGATCTTCCGAAGGCATATCCACCGGATAGTCTGTCTCGGGGAACTGTGCTTCCACCAGCTCTGGCTCTGGGTCCAGATTGCGGCGCAGCAGGGCGGGCATGCGGGCCAGCAGGCTCTGCTTTTCCTTTGGCGGCGCGTAATAGGGCGCTTCGGCCAGCGGGTCAGGATAGCGGGCATCGGCGCGCAGCATCGACGGGCGGTCAAAGGCCGCGGCTTTCGGGCTTGGCTCGGGCTGCCATGTGTCAGCTGCGCTTGCACGGCGACGCTCTTGCAGCGCTGTTGCGGCGCGGACGGTGCCTTGGGCTCCTTTACCCGCAGCCCCCAGCAGGCTGGCATAGGTATAGATCAGACTGGTCAGCAAAAAGCGGGCGGTATTGCGCATTTCGGCCAGATTAAAGCCCATGACAAATAGCAAAAGCGCCAGCATGCCGCCGCCTGACAGCAGCGAAATCAGTTTCAGCCCAAAGGCAGAGCCACCGGGGATTAGGCCCAGCAATGCGCCGACAACGGTATCGCCGAACAGCCCGCCCATGCCAAAGGATTGCGTCCAGCTTGCGGCAGGCACCAGCGTTGCGGCATAGACCGAACAGATCGCGATCGAGATCACCGCAAAGACCATGCGGCCAATCGCGCGGTCTGCGCCATTATGCAGCACAAAGCGCGTGCCCCATGCCATCAGGATCAGCGCAATCGCCCATGCGCCCTTGCCGCCAATGATCATCAGCGTCGAGGCAACCGCCGCGCCAAAGCGGCCCAGATAATTGGCGGCAGGTTCTTCGGTTGCCACCATCCAGCCCGGATCAGAGGGCGAATAGCTGTACAGCATCGCGACAAACAGCAGGCCAAGACCGATCAGCGCAAGGCCCAAAAGCTCGCGGCCGCGCTTTTCCAGCATGGCTTGGGTGCCTTGATCCAGCAGAGGGTCGCGTTGCCGCGTTTGATAGGATGCCATGTGCTTCGTCCTTAACCGTAGAGGCAGTCGCGCAGCTGGATCAGCCCGCGCTGCATTTCTTCTTTTGGAGCCACCAAAGCGACCCTGAGATAGGCTTTGCCGGGGTTTTCCCCGTTCGCGTCGCGCGAAAGGTAAGCACCGGGTAGAACCCGCACCCCAGTTTCACGCCAAAGCTTCAGCGCGGCCTCTTCGCCGTCTGTAACGGGAAGCCACAAAAAGAACCCGCCCTCGGGGCATTCAAACCCCTGCAAGCCGCTGAAAATCGCATCGGCTGCGGCGAATTTTTCCTGATAAAGCGCCAAGGATGCCGCAACATGCGCGTCATCGCGCCAGCAGGCCTCTGACACCTTTTGCACCGGCAGCGGCAGCGGTGCGCCGGCAAACGACCGCAGCTTGCGCATCTCGGCAATGCCCTTGCGCCCACCGGCGACAAAGCCAGAGCGCAGACCCGGCAGGTTCGAGCGTTTTGACAGCGAATGAAAGGAAAACACCCGCTCGGGGTTAGCCCCAACCGCTTGCGCCACATCCAGCACGCCAACCGGCGGCGCGCTGCGCCAAATCTCGGAATAGCATTCGTCGGCAAAGATCACGAAATCATGCTTTTCCGCCAAGGCCAAAAGCTGGGTCCAATAGGCGCGGCTGGCCACCGCCCCCTGTGGATTGGCGGGCGAGCAGATATAGGCAACCGTCACCCGATCCAGCACATCGGCGGGCAGGGCGGCGTAATCGGGCAAAAAGCCGGTCGCAGCAGTGGCGGGCACATAGCAAGGCTCTGCCCCAACCGTCAGCGCTGCCACGGCATAGACCTGATAGAACGGGTTTGGCATCAGCACGACGGGCTTTTTGCCGTTCTTGCTTTCGGGCGACAGCGCGATGCAGGCGTTGTAAAGCCCTTCGCGCGTGCCGTTCAGCACCATCAGCTGATCGCTGCCAAGCTCGGCGCCAAAGCGCCGCTTGATCCAGCCTGCGATGGCGTCAAGCAGCTCTGGCGTGCCGTCATTGGCGGGGTAAACCGCAAAGCCGTCGATATTGGCGGCCAAAATCGGCGCGACAAAATCGGGCATGGGGTGCCGAGGCTCCCCTATTGTCATCGAAATGGTTTCCCCGCCGGGCGCATGCGCGTCCAACAGCTTCCGCAAGCGCGGAAACGCATAATCCGGCAGGTTCGAAAACCGCTCTGGAAACGCCATTACTGCCTCATCTCGGGATCATTGCGCCCCGTTTTATTTGACGATAGCCAGATCGCCCGCCCGCGTCCAGAAAAACCCATGCGGATGTAGGGCTTGCGACCGCCGATTGTGTCTTTTTGGTCCCTTAGCCCTAGCTCAAGGCCCGCTCGGCCGCAAAGCCCAGCCGCAACAGCCGCTCTTCGGTCATCGGAGCCGCCATAAAAGAGATGCCGCACGACGGTTCGGCGGTGGGCAAAGTCAGCACGCAAAGGCCAAACAGATTGCCGATGCGGGTGTTGCGCAGCGCCAGCATGTTTTCGGCCGTAAAAAACGCAGGGTCCGCCAAAAGCCGCGCCGCATTGGGCGGCAGAATGGCCGAGGTTGGCAAAAGCACCGCATCATAGGCGGCGGTTTTCTGCGCCCAAATCTGGCGCAATACCTCGAGCCTGCGCCAGCCAGCGATATAATCGGCGGCCTTGACCGCCGCGCCACCGCGAAAGCGTTCGCGCACGGGGGCATACATCTTTTCGGGATCAGCCTCGATTGTCGGGCCCCAGATTGCATAGGCTTCGGCGGTGAACAGCGCGCCTGCAAGCGCCATGGCCTCGGTCACTTCGGGGATATGGCCATGTTCGATCCGCGCGCCTGCGCGGGACAGGCGGGCCAGCGCGTCGTCAAAGCCCTTGGCGGGCGCGGGGCGCAGATCGTCCAGCGCCACGGTTTGCAGCACCAAGAACCGCGCCGACCCCATGGTTGCAGCCGTCAGATCCGCCGGTTTGCGGCCTTCGAGTGCGGCCAGCAACAGGCTGCAATCTTGCACCGAACGCGCCAGCGGGCCTACGGTGTCAAACCTTTCACACAAGGGCACAACCCCGCGCAAAGACACCCGCCCCGAGGTGGTTTTCAACCCGACAAGATCGTTCCAAGCCGAAGGCAAGCGCACCGATCCGCCGGTGTCTGACCCAATCGCTGCCGGCGCAAGCCCAAAGGCAACCGAGGCCGCAGCCCCCGAAGAAGACCCCCCCGGCACGGCAGCGTCGTCATTGACACAAGGCGGGGTGGCGGTGACAGGGTTCAGGCCCAGACCGGAAAACGCCAGTTCGGTCATATGGGTTTTGCCCAGACAGACCAGACCTTCGCGGGTGGCGGTCTGCAACACCTCGGCATCGGCAGAGGGCGTGCGACCGCGCAGCAGGGCAGAGCCTGCCTCGGTCGCGACATCGGCGCTGTCAAACAGGTCTTTCCAGCTGATCGGAACGCCGTCCAGCACGCCGCGACGCTGGCCAGATTTGGCGCGACCCGCCGCCGCCATCGCCTCGCCGCGCGCACGCGCTATTGTGGTGCGGGCAAAGATGCGATCGGCCGCAGTATGGCTGGCAATTTTATCAATAAAAAACTCGGCCAGATCGACCGGATTGATCCGGCCTTTGCCGATTTCGCTGCCCAGATCAGCAGCGGTCATATTGGCCCAGGTTTTGCTCATCTTATCCCTCGTTTTCACAAACACTAGCGGCAAGCGGGCGCATGGACAATCGGCTGATTTGCCCCATATTGGAGCCATGGAAAAAGATGCAGATATCATCATCGTGGGCGGCGGGCTGAATGGCCCCGCCTTGGCTTTGGCAGTGGCGCAGGCGGGGTTGCGGGTGGTCGTGGTCGATGCGCGCCAGCCCGATGCGCGGGCCGAAACGGGCTTTGATGGCCGCGCTTATGCGCTGTCGATTGCCTCGAAACGGCTGCTGGGCGCGATTGGGGTCTGGGGCGATCTGGCCGATAAGGTGCAGCCGATCTTGCAGATCAAGGCCAGCGATGGCGTTGCAGGTCAGCGACCCGCGCCGTTTTTCCTGACCTTTGATCATGCCGAGATTGAAGAAGGCCCGATGGGGTTTATGGCCGAAGACCGCCACCTTTATGCGGCGTTTTTGGCCGCGATGCGGGCGGCGGATGTGACGCTGATCTCGGGCGAAAGCGTGGTTGCGCAAGAGGCGGGCGCGGCGGGGGTTTCGGTGACGCTTGCCTCTGGCCGGGTGCTGCGTGCCGCGCTTTTGCTGGGCTGCGACGGGCGCGGTTCGGGCGTGGCAAGCCGTGCGGGCATTGCGCGCACCGGCTGGGGTTATGGGCAAACCGCGCTGGTGACGGCGGTGGCGCATCAGGGCCACCACGGCGGCGTGGCGCAGCAATACTTCATGCCCTCGGGGCCTTTGGCGATTTTGCCGCTGGCGGGGGGGCATCATTCCTCGATCGTCTGGAGCGAAGAGGCCGCGGCGGCGGCAGCCATCCAAGCCCTGCCTGACGCCGCCTATCTAGAGGCGTTGCAGTTGCGCTTTGGCGATTTTCTGGGGCCGATTGCGCTTGCGGGGGATCGGTTTACCTATCCGCTCAGCCTGTCATTGGCCAATAGTTTTACCGCCAAGCGGGTGGCTTTGGTTGGCGATGCCGCGCATGGCGTGCATCCGATTGCGGGGCAGGGCTTGAACCTTGGTTTGCGTGATGTCGGGGCTTTGGCCGAGGTGCTGATCCTCGCGCAGCGGCGCGGCGAAGATATTGGCGCGGCGGATGTGCTAGAGCGCTATCAGCGCTGGCGGCGGTTTGACAGCACCGCGCTGGCCTTGGGGATGGACGGGGTGAACCGTTTGTTTTCCAACGATAACCCGATCTTGCGGGCGGGCCGCGATCTGGGCTTGGGGCTGGTGGGGGCGGTGCCCAGCCTGCGGCGCGGCTTTATGCGGCAGGCAGCCGGGCTGACGGGCGAGGTGCCACGGCTGTTGCAGGGCAAAGCGATTTAGCCGCGCTAGGGCTGAGGGGTTTGACGACCTGCCCGGAACAAAGGGCGAAGCCCGCCGGGCCGCGCCCGACCTCCCCACGGGAGGGCGCGATGCAACCCGTGCCAGCAGAATTTCGGGGGAAGATTTTGCGGCATAAAGTGCCTAAACCGCTGCTTCGGCGCGTCCTCCCGAGGTCGGGCGCGACCCTCTGTTCGGTATTATTTGGGCTCTCGTCCTCTAATCTAGTGCCCGCGCCTCTGACACCAGCATGATCGGGATGCCGTCGCGGATCGGAAAGGCAAGCTTGGCAGGTTTCGAGATCAGCTCGGATTTCTCGGCGTCATAACTTAGCACCGCTTGGGTGACGGGACAGATCAGCGCCTCGAGCATGCGGCGGTCAAAGGGTTGGCTCATTGCAGCACCTCGTCATTGCCGCCCGACCGCAGCGCAAATTCCATCAGGGTGACCAGCGTCTCGCGGCGGGTGGTCAGCGAGGGCGCCTCGAGCAGCGCTTGCTTGTCTTCCGAAGCCAGCGGCAGCAACATCGACAGCGAATTGATCAGCAGCTCGGTATCCGCCGCTTTGATGCCAGACCAATCCGACCCCAGATCCCGCGTCGCGAAATAGCGTTTCAGCAGCGCAAGGAAGGCGGGGCGGTCAAAGCCTGCATCCTCTTCTTCGGCGCCCAGATCGCGGCTGAACGGCGGCCAATCGACTGTGGCGCGGCGGTAGGGGGTGAACCCTTCCAGCTCGGCCCGCAAACGAAAGCGCGAGATGCCCGAGAGTGTGACCATATAACGCCCGTCCTCGGTTTCAGAAAACGAGGTGATCCGGCCCGCACAGCCAATTGCGGCCAGACGCTGTTCGCCATTCGGCGTCTCGCGTGGTTGGATCATGCCGATCAACCGCGACGGCGTTTTCAGACAGTCTTCCAGCATCGCCAGATAGCGAGGCTCGAAAATATGCAGCGGCAAGCGGGCACGCGGTAAAAGCAGCGCGCCGGTCAGCGGAAAGATCGCAATGGTGTCGGGCAGGTCGATATGTTTCATCATGCCCTTTAAGTTAGATCGGTTTTGCGGTTTTGCGAGGGGTCAAACAAAGATCATCGACGACAGTTTACGCCGCCCTGCCAGCACCAGCGGATCGGTGGGTTTCAGCGCCTCAAAGATGGTGAACAGCTGTTTGCGGGCGGCGTTGTCGTTCCACTCGCGGTCAAGCTTGAACAGATCCAGCAGCGTCGAGATCGCCTCTTCGGTCTGATCGGTGGCCAAAAGGGCGGCGGCAAGATCAAACAGGGTTTGGCGGTTGGCAGGATCAGCGGCCAGTGCGGCGCGCAGATCATCGACCGGACCGGCCGAGGCCGCTTGACGCGCAAGTGCGAGCTGTGCGCGCGTTGCCTCGACCTCTTTGGCGGTGGCAAGCCCGTCTGGTGCAGTGGTGATCAAAGTTTCGGCCAGATCCAGCCGATCTGCCGCCAGATGCGACCGGATCATGCCGGCATAGGCCAAGGCATTGCCGGGCTCTTCCTCTAGAACGGCGGTGAAGGTTTCCAGCGCGTCGTCAAACGCGCCCTCGGCCAACATTGACTCTGCGGCCTCGATCGCATCGGCAAGACCGTTGTCAGGCGCTGGGCCAAGCGCTGCAAGTTTTTCGACAAAGCGTTTGATGTCGGAAGGCGCGATATTGCCTTGAAAGCCATCGACCGGCTGGCCTTTGTGAAAGGCGTAAACGGTTGGAATCGATTGAATGCGCAATTGGCCCGCAAGCGCCTGATTCTCATCGACGTTGATCTTGACCATTTTCACCGCCCCTTTGGCGGCGGTAACGGCGGCCTCAAGTGCTGGCCCAAGGGTTTTGCAGGGGCCACACCAAGGCGCCCAGAAATCCACGATCACCGGCGTGGTGTCCGAGGGTGCAATGACATCCTCCATAAAGGTGATCTCGGACCCGTCTTTGATCAGATCCGTGGCGGCGGCGGGTTTCGGTGCAGTCATGCCGAGCATAATGGCCTCATCTTTTAGGCAAAGGGTTGCTGTATATATGGGCAAGCGGCGGCCAAAGGGGAAGGGGGCTTGCAGGCAATTCCGAAGCGGATAGGCTGAGCCTGCAATATTGGAGGGGCTGCGATGGCTGTTGTGATGTGTTTTGGCGATAGCAATACCCACGGCACGCCGCCGATTACCGAGCTGGGGCGCTATGAGCGGTTTGGCGGTGGTCAGCGCTGGCCCAGCCTGTTGACCGGGCACGAGGTGATCGAAGAGGGCCTGCCCGGTCGTACGGCGATGTATGACGACCCGGTGATGGGCGCGCATATGAACGGGCAGGCTGGGCTAAAAATCGCGCTGGAAAGTCATGGTCCGATTGATGTTTTGGTGCTTATGCTGGGCACCAATGACGTCAAGGCGCGCTTTACCTCGACACCCGAGCAGGTGGTGGGCGGCATTGCCAGCCTGCTTGACATCGCCCAGCATCGCCTGATGCAAGAGCGGCACGGCGGCTTTCAGACCTTGCTGATCTGCCCGCCGCCTGTGGTCGAAGTGGGCCCAATCCGGCATGAATTTTGGGGCGGCGCGGCGCGCTCTGCTGCGCTGCCCCCGTTGTATCAGGCTTTGGCCAAAGCGCGCGGCATTGGCTTTTTGGATGCAGGGGCTGTGATTGCGGTCAGCCCTATCGACGGGGTGCATTTTGGCATTGAAGAGCATGCAAAGCTGGCAACTGCGGTGCAAGAAAAGCTGGCGGGGTTGGTCTAGGCAGATCCCGCTTTTCATCTTTCAGAAGGCTTTCCGCGGCTATTGCTTGGCGGCAAAGACTTTGCCTGCTAGGAAACGCGGATATTTTATCTAAAAGGCTGAGAGATGCAGATTGAACAAACAGCGCTCGAGGGTGTGCTGATTTTGACGCCAAAGCGATTTGGCGATGATCGCGGCTGGTTTAGTGAAACATGGAATGCAGAGACGATGGCGCAGGCGGGGCTGGGTCTTGGATTTGTGCAGGACAATCATTCGATGTCGGCTGCGGTCGGTACTCTGCGCGGGCTGCACTATCAGGCTCCGCCACGGGCACAAGATAAGCTGGTGCGCTGTACGGCGGGGGTGATTTTTGATGTCGCTGTTGATTTTCGGCGCGGCTCTCTGACCTTCGGGAAGTGGGTTGGGGTCGAGCTTTCGGCGCAAAACGGGCGGCAGATGTTTGTTCCCAAAGGCTTTTTGCACGGCTTTGTCACCCGCGCCGCCCATACCGAAGTGCAGTATAAATGCACCGACCTTTATGCCCCCGATTGTGACGGGGCGGTGCGTTGGGACGACCCTGCGATTGGCATTGACTGGGGCGTTACATCGCCCTTGCTGTCGGCCAAGGATGCAGCGGCACCTTTGCTGTGCGATGTATCCTCGCCTTTTGAATGGAGTGTTGCGTGAAGATTTTGGTAACAGGGGGCGCGGGCTTTATTGGTTCGGCCGTGGTGCGGCTTGCGGTCTCGCGCGGGCATGAGGTGGTTAATCTGGACGCGCTGACCTATGCGGCCTGTCTTGAAAACGTGGCCGAAGCGGCGCAATCCAATCTTTACAGCTTTGAGCAGGCCGATATTCGTGACCGCGCGCGGCTGGATGAGGTGTTTGCCACCCACCGTCCCGATGTCGTGATGCATCTTGCCGCCGAAAGCCATGTTGATCGCAGCATCGACGGGCCGGGTGAGTTTATTCTGACCAATATCAACGGCACCTATAGCATGCTCGAGGCCGCGCGCGCCTATTGGGAGACTGCCGGCCGGCCTGCCGCTTTCCGTTTTCACCACATCAGCACCGATGAAGTGTTCGGCTCGCTTGGCGCAGAGGGTCAGTTTACCGAGACCACGGCCTATGATCCGCGCAGCCCCTATTCGGCAAGCAAGGCGGCAAGTGACCATCTGGTGCGGGCTTGGCATGAAACCTATGGCCTGCCGGTGGTTCTGACCAATTGTTCAAACAACTACGGCCCCTATCACTTCCCCGAAAAGCTGATCCCCGTGGTGATTTTGAACGCTTTGGCGGGCAAGCCACTGCCGATCTATGGTGACGGATCGAACGTGCGCGATTGGCTTTATGTCGAAGATCACGCCGACGCTTTGCTATTGGTGGTGGAAAAGGGCGCGCTTGGCCGCAGCTATAACATCGGTGGCGAGAACGAGCGCAGCAACCTGCAACTGGTGCAGACCTTGTGCCAGATTTTGGATGCAAAACGGCCCAAGCCTGTGGGATCTTATGCCGATCAGATCACCTTTGTCACCGACCGCCCCGGCCATGATGCCCGCTATGCGATTGATCCGACCCGCATTCGTGAAGAATTGGGCTGGCGGCCTTCGGTGACGGTCGAGCAGGGGCTTGAGAAAACCGTGCAATGGTATCTTGATAACGAGGCGTGGTGGCGGCCCTTGCAGGCGCGGCAGGGCGTCGGGCAACGGCTGGGTGTCAAGGCATGAGGATTCTGGTTTTTGGCCAAACCGGACAGGTGGCGCGCGAATTGGCGCGGCGGTTGCCAGCGGGGGTTGCGGCTGAATTTCTGGGCCGCGATCAGGCGGATTTATCCGACCCGCAGGCCTGCGCTGCCGCGATTGCCGCGCGCGATATGGATGTTGTGATCAATGCCGCGGCCTGGACGGCGGTTGATCGTGCCGAGGCGGAAGAACCGGCGGCTTTGCTGGTGAATGGTGCCGCCCCCACCGCGATGGCGCAGGCCTGTGCGGCCAAGGGCGTCGCCTTTGTGCATATCTCAACCGATTACGTTTTTGACGGCGCGGGCGATCAGGCCTTTGCGGCAGATCATCCGGTGGGCCCCTTGGGGGCTTATGGCCGCACCAAGCTTGCGGGCGAGGCGGGTGTGCAGGCGGCGGGCGGGCGCTTTGCGATCCTGCGCACCTCTTGGGTGGTCTCGGCGCATGGCGCGAATTTCGTCAAGACCATGCTGCGGCTGGGGGCCGAGCGTGATCAGCTGAACGTGGTCGCCGATCAGATTGGCGGACCGACGCCAGCGGCAGATATTGCCGATGCGCTTTACCAGATTGCGGCAGGGCTGCTGTCGGGTCAGCCGGGCGGGATCTTGCAGTTTTCGGGCGCGCCGGATGTGTCTTGGGCCGATTTCGCGCGCGAGATCATGGCGCAGGCGGGGCTTGGCTGCGCTGTGGCGGATATTGCGTCCAGCGCCTATCCGACACCTGCCAAACGGCCGCAGAATTCGCGAATGGATTGCAGCGGATTGGCGGCTTTTGGCATAACGCGGCCCGATTGGCGTGTGGGTTTAACGAGTATTATTAAGGAGTTGCAGTCATGAACCGCAAGGGCATTATTCTGGCGGGTGGATCGGGCACGCGGCTTTGGCCGATCACCATGGGCGTGTCAAAGCAGCTGCTGCCGATCTATGACAAGCCGATGATATACTATCCGCTGTCGGTTCTGATGCTGGGCGGCATCCGCGAGATTGCCATCATCACCACCCCCGAGGATCAGTCGCAGTTCCAGCGCTTGCTTGGCGATGGCAGTGCTTGGGGCATCAGCCTGATCTACATCGTGCAGCCTTCGCCGGATGGTTTGGCGCAGGCCTATCTGTTGGCGCGCGATTTTCTGGCAGGCGCGCCAAGCGTTCTGGTCTTGGGCGACAACATCTTTTTTGGCCACGGCCTGCCCGAGATTTTGGCAAATGCCGATGCAAAACCTGTGGGCGGCACGGTGTTCGGCTATCGGGTCTCGGACCCAGAGCGCTATGGCGTGGTGGATTTTGACGCCGCCGGCAATGTGCGCGCGATCATTGAAAAGCCCGAGGTGCCGCCGTCGAACTATGCGGTGACGGGGCTTTATTATCTGGATGGCCGCGCGCCGGATCTGGCAGAGCAGGTCAAACCCTCGCCGCGCGGCGAGTTGGAAATCGCCGATCTGCTAGAGATTTACCGTGCCGAGGGCAGTTTGACGGTCGAAAAGATGGGCCGCGGCTTTGCTTGGCTGGATACTGGCACCCATGGCAGCTTGCTTGATGCCGGCAATTTCGTGCGCACCCTGACGCTGCGCCAAGGCATGCAGGTCGGTTGCCCGGATGAGATCAGCTATCGCGCCGGGTGGATCGACAAAGCCGCCCTTGCGGTGCGGGCGGCTTTGTTCAAGAAAAACGACTATGGCCGCTATTTGCAAAGCATTGTCACTGAAGACAGCCGAACTGCCTGAATGTGACTATATGTTCACGCTGCTAAAGCAGGGCGCTTGATCTGCGGCGCGGCTTCTAAAACCAAGGGGCGCAGGCCGGCACCGCCTGCGTCAATCACCTCGAAAAACTGGATGCGCATGCGCGGCTCCCAGAAATCATTGATATGGCTTGCCAGCAGATCGACGCCTTCGGCATGAGGTTTTGATTCCATGAACTTGGCGATCTGATTTGCCATATAGATCAGCTTGGCATGCGGGCCTTCGTGGTGCGAATTAAGCGACATCTGCGTTCTCCTGCGTGATGCGGTCGATGTGGGTATAGGCCTCGAAGCGGTCTGAGCGCGCAAGGGCGATCAGGGTTATTCCGGCATCTTCGGCAAGCTGGACGGCATGGGCGGTCGGGGCCGAGACCGCGATCAAAATCGGCGCACCAAAGGCCGCGACCTTTTGCACCATGTCAATGGAAACGCGGCTGGTCAGCACCACCGCCCCTTGAGGCTGCGGATCGCGGCAAAGCGCGCCGATCAGCTTGTCCAGCGCGTTATGGCGGCCGACATCTTCGCGGGTCATCCGTAAGTGGCCGGACCAAAACCCAGCCGCATGCACGGCGCGGGTGGCGTCATGCAGCGGTTGCGCTGATGGCAGGTCTGCCACCGCCGCCATGATCTGCGAGGGGGTCATATGGAACCCCGTTTGCGGCACTTTCGCCACCTTGCGCAGCGCCTCTTCCAGACTGTCGATGCCGCAAAGACCGCAGCCAACCGGCCCCGCCATGGTGCGCCGCCGCTTGGCAAGACGGGCCTCGGCATCGTCACTAAGCCAGATTTGCACATCCAGCCCCAGCGGGGTTTCAACCACCTCAAGGCTTTGAATTTC
>CAJXWJ010000063.1 GCA_913062925.1 uncultured Pseudorhodobacter sp.
GGCATCTCTTTGCCCAAGGGCACCCCGTCTTGGGGGGCTGGCTGGAAGCAGGGCATCGGCGATTGGTATGGCCATGCGATGAGCATCGGCTCGCATGGGTCAAACATGGCCTACCGCGATTGCTACCTTGATCTGGATCCCACCTATACCGACCGCCACGGCCGCCCGATGATGCGGATGACGTTCAACTGGAAAGACAACGACATCAAGATGACGCAGTTCATGCGCTCGAAAATCGAACCGATTGCAGAGGCCATGCAGCCTGATCACTGGCAATCCTCCTATAAGGACGCGCATTCGCAATATGATGTGCGGCCCTATCAAAGCACCCATAACGTCGGCGGTGCGATCATGGGCACCGATCCGAAAACTTCGTCGCTGAACCGCTATCTGCAGGCATGGGGGCAGCACAATGTTTTCGTGATGGGGGCTTCGGCCTTTCCGCAGAACATCCAGTATAACCCGACCGGAATGGTGGGCGCGCTTGCCTATTGGGCAGCCGAGGCGATCCGCAAGGATTACCTGCCAAATCCGCGTCCCTTGGTCTGAGGCCGCATTATGAACAGGTTCTTTCGCTATTTCGTCATCGCAGCCGCAGTCGTTTTGCTAGGCTTTTTGGCCTTTATCTATGCCCCCGTGCAACGCACGCCGGCGCAAAGCCTGCTTGCCGCCGATTATGCTGTGCCCGCAGGCACGGGTGCCTATACCATGCGGCTTGCAGATTGTGCGGCCTGCCATACCACCGAGGGCGGCAAGCCCTTTGCGGGCGGGCGCGCGATCATCAGCCCTGTCGGCACGATCTATTCCTCTAACATCACCCCCGACCCTGAAACCGGCATTGGCCGCTATAGCTTGGATGATTTTCGCGCAGCGCTTTATGATGGGTTGCGGCCAGACGGCACGCATCTCTATCCCGCCATGCCTTACGAGAATTATCGCAAGCTGACCGAAGAAGACATCCGCGCGCTTTACAGCTATTTCCAAACCGAAGTGACAGCGGTGACGGCAAGCAAGCCCCTGAACAAGCTTGGCTTTCCCTTTAACCAAAGTTGGGGCTTGCGGGCGTGGAAATGGCTGGCTTTGGGCAAGGCGGGCTTTACCGCAAGTGCCAGCGACGCGGATCTGGCACGCGGGCAATACCTTGTCGAAGGCCCCGGTCACTGCGGCGCCTGCCACAGCCCGCGCACGGCGCTGATGGCGCAAGCCGCCCTAAGCGGTGACGATCCGGCGTTCTTGTCGGGCGGCCAGATTGCGGGCTGGACCGCGCCACCGCTGCGTGGCCCCAAAAGCGCGCTGCACGGCTGGAGCATTCAAGACACCAAGCTGATCCTTGCCACCGCGCGCAACGCCCATGCGGCGATCAACGGCGAGATGCAGTTGGTGGTGCGCGACTCGAGCCAATATATGACCGAGGGCGATCTGACGGCGATTGCGACCTATCTTGACCACCTGAACCAAGGTGCTGCGAAACCGGCTGCTCAAGTCCAAACCGCCACCGAAAAGCTGCTGATCTCGGCAGATCCTGCGATGGATCTTGGCCCGCGGCTTTATCTTGACAACTGTGCGGCCTGCCACTTTGCAACTGGGCGCGGCGCCGATGAGGTTTTCCCCGAACTTGACGGCTCCTCGCTTGTCACCGCCCAAAGCCCCACCGGCCTGATCAGCATGATCCTGCGCGGTGGTGCGTTGCCCTCGACCGCGGCACGCCCCGAACGGCTGCGGATGCCCGGTTTTGCCTACCGGCTGAGCGACGACGAAGTGGCGACCCTGGCAAGCTTTTTGCGGCAGGCATGGACCAATGACACAGGCCCAGTCACAGCCGCCGCAGTGGCAGAGCTGCGGAAATCAACATCGGACGAATGACCCCCTCTTGCAACAGCAAGACCCAAGACGCGCGTCCAATCTGCGGGCGTCTTGGCATAACCGCAATCGCGCGGTTCACGCATCAAAGATTAAAGCCTGATTTCAGAAACCAACAACCATCTGTTTAACATAAATATTTAAAAAAAAGGAAACGATATGACCCAAGATAAAACCCCAAAGACTGAAGCATCAAAGACGGCTTTTGGTGCGACAGGCACCGTTTCGCAGGCCGGGCGCGCAGGCGGGCGTTTGCCGCGTGACATCGGCACCCAAGATGAATTGAAGCGTGCAACCGAGCGCCCTGCTGGCAAAACCCGCGTCACGAAATCTGATGAAAAAGACACGCAGGCCCCATGATCGCGAAACCAAAATTTGGACGCCGCGCGCCGTGAAGCAGTGACAGACATCTGCACGCAGCGACCGCCAGTCGGCGGCCGCTTTGGACAAGGCTTATCTTCGGTCAAATAAAAAGGCGGCTATCGCATGGACAACAGGCCTCATACCAACACCGAAAAGCATGCAAAGACGCCGCCGACCGCCAAAGATCCGGTCTGCGGCATGACGGTCAGCATCGGGCCAGACACAGCACAAACCGAATTTCAGGGCAGCAGCGTCTTTTTCTGCTCGGAAAGCTGTAAAACGAAATTCAGCGCAGATCCGTCGCGCTATGCTGCTGGACCGACGACACAGCAGGACAAATCTGCCGCCTCAGACGCGCAATATAGCTGCCCGATGCACCCCGAGATTATCCGTGACGCGGCCGGTGCCTGTCCAATCTGCGGCATGGCGCTGGAACCGCTGATGCCAACAGATGAGCCCAGTGCCGAGCTTGCAGATTTCACCCGCCGCCTGTGGATCTCGGCGGCGATGGCCTTGCCGCTGATTGTGCTGACCATGGGGCCGATGCTGGGCCTGCCCATCCGCGCTTGGCTTGGCGGGCAGACCACAAGCTATCTTGAATTTGTGCTGGCGTCGCCGATCGTGCTTTGGGCGGCGCAACCGTTCTTTCGGCGTGGCTGGACATCGCTGGTGACCAAAAGCCCCAATATGTGGACGCTGATCAGCCTTGGCGTCTTGGCGGCCTATGGCTATTCGCTGTTCGCCACCTTCCTGCCCGAGCTGTTTCCGCCGCAATACCGCAGCGGCGATGGCGTCGGAACCTATTTCGAGGCCTCGGTGGTGATCATCGCACTGGTTTTCTTTGGTCAGGTGTTGGAATTGCGCGCACGCGAACGCACCGGCGATGCCATGCGCGCGCTGTTAGATCTTGCACCCAAGACCGCACGGCGGCTTCAGGCCAACGGCAGCGAACAGGATGTGCCATTGCAAGACATCGTCACCGGCGACCGTCTGCGGCTGCGCCCGGGCGACGCCGTGCCCGTCGACGGCATCGTGATCGAGGGGCGGTCGTCTTTCGATGAAAGCATGCTGACCGGCGAGTCGATGCCGGTGGAAAAGCAACCCGGTGACACCGTGACTGGCGCCACCATCAACAAAAACGGCAGCCTTGTGATGGAGGCCCGCAAGGTTGGCGCCGACACTGTCTTGGCGCAAATTGTCGATATGGTTGCAAAGGCGCGCAGATCCCGCGCGCCGATCCAAGGCTTGGCGGATCGGGTGTCGGCGGTCTTTGTGCCAACGGTGGTGGCGGTGGCGGCAGTGGCCTTCACGCTGTGGATGATCTTTGGCCCCGACCCCAAGCTTGTGTTTGCCATGGCCGCCGCGGTTTCTGTGTTGATTATCGCCTGCCCCTGCGCGCTTGGGCTTGCGACCCCGATCTCGATCACCACGGCGGCGGGGCGCGGTGCCCAAGCGGGGGTGCTGATCAAGGACGCCGAAGCGCTCGAGCGGATGGCCGCTATCGACACGCTGATCCTGGATAAGACCGGCACGCTGACCATTGGCAAGCCAAAGCTGACCGACACGCTTGCCCTTGGCGATCTGTCGCAGGCAGAGCTTCTGGCCTTGGCGGCCGCGCTGGAACGCGGGTCTGAACACCCGCTGGCCGAAGCGATTATCGAGGCTGAAGCGCCGCAAACCGGCGAAAAAGCCGAGGTGACCGATTTCGAAGCCATCACCGGCAAGGGCGTGCGCGGCAAGGTCAACGGGCGCGCGGTGGCTTTTGGCAATACGGCGATGATGCAAGACCTGGGCCTTGCCACCCCACAGGCCGAGGCGCAGGCCGATACCTTGCGAAATGACGGCAAAACCGCGATGTTTCTTGCGGTAGAGGGCGTGCTTTGCGGGATTTTGGCGGTGGCAGATCCGATCAAACCCTCGACCGCGCAGGCGATCAAAGAGCTGCATGCGCTTGGCCTTCGCGTCATCATCGCAACCGGCGACAATGAACGCACCGCCAAGGCAGTTGCGGCAAAACTCAAGATCGACGAGGTGCGCGCAGGCGTGCTGCCCGAAGCCAAAAAGGCGCTGATCGACCAATTGCGCAAACAGGGCCACAAGATCGCGATGGCCGGCGACGGCGTGAATGACGCCCCCGCTTTGGCCGCCGCCGATGTCGGCATTGCGATGGGCACGGGCGCCGATGTGGCGATGAAAAGTGCAGGCATAACCTTGCTGGGCGGCGATCTGATGGGCATTGTGCGGGCGCGCAAATTGGCCCGCGCCACCCTGCGCAACATCAAGCAAAACCTGTTCTTTGCCTTTGCCTACAATGCGGTTGGCGTGCCGATTGCTGCGGGTTTGCTCTATCCAAGCACCGGACTTTTGTTGTCGCCGATGATCGCAGCGGCTGCGATGAGCCTCTCTTCGGTCTCTGTGATCACAAATGCGCTGCGGCTGCGGCATGTCGAGCTTTAGTACGATCGCGCATGGCCCTGCCCTCGGGTCTGGCATGCGGGCTCGCTTCGCCCTGCCGCAAATGCGGTGCTGAATAAGCGGGGGTCACTGATCCATGATGGCCCAAACAAGGCTTTAAAAGCCTAGGCTTGAAGGCATATCGGGGGCGGTCGAGCGCTCGCTCAACAGAAAGGCCTGCCATGAACCGGATCGTATATCTTGTCGGCCTTGTGGTCATCGTCGTGTTCATTCTGGGCTTTTTCGGCCTGGGCTAAGCCCGCAACCGCAGGGTCAACCGATACTGCATGTTTTCACAGACCATCGCGCCAACAGGGGCTGCATGCAGCGCTGCTTGGCCAGAAAGAGAGATAAATTCCATGAGTACCCTTTTGATTATCATTGTCCTGTTATTGGTCTTCGGCGGCGGCGGCTACTATGGCTATAACCGCTATGGCCCCCGCGGTTTGGGCGGCGCCCTAAGCTTTGTGCTTTTGATTATGGTCGTGCTTTGGGTCTTGGGTGTCTTGGTCTGACGGGCCTAGGCGCGCCAAATTCAAACCCGCCCGACACCTCAAAAGTCGCAGCGCCCAATCTGTTTGAACCCTGAAAGACGACAAAGGCGGGCCGTAAAGGCCCGCCCCCCGATGCGGTTTCACTAGTCAAACCCAAGGGTTGATGTGAAGGCCGCACTTTTACAAAGGAATAAATAATGACCTATCAAAGTTTTAATCCTGCAACGGGTAAGCTTCTGAAAACGTTTGACGACCTGACCGATAGACTTGGAAACCAAGCTTGATAAGGCGGCTCAGTGCTTTGCCACTTGGAAAACCACATCTTTTGCCGAACGCGCCAAGATCATCGCCAAAGCGGGCGAGTTGCTGCACGCGCGCGTGAATGATCTTGCCCATACGATGACGCTGGAAATGGGCAAGCGGATTGCCGAGGCCCGCGGTGAGGTCGAATTCTCGGGCAATATCATGGCCTATTACGCCAAAAATGCCGAAACTTTTCTGGCCGATGTCGAATTGAACCCCGAGATGGGCGAGGGCCATCTGGAAAGCAGCCCGATTGGTGTGATTTTTTGCGTCGAGCCGTGGAACTTTCCCTTCTACCAACTTGCGCGGGTCGCGGGTCCGCAATTGATGGCGGGCAACGTGCTGGTGGTGAAACATGCGGGCATCGTGCCGCAATGCGCCCTAGCCTTCGAACAAATTCTGACCGACGCAGGCGCCCCCGAAGGGCTTTATACCAATCTGATGATCAGTCATAAGCAGTCAGATAGGGTCGTGGCGGATCCTCGGATCAAAGGCGTTGCCCTGACCGGCAGTGTCGCCGCCGGCCGCAGCATTGCAGCAGCGGCGGGTCAGGCGCTCAAGCCTTCGTCGATGGAACTTGGCGGTGCCGATGCCTTTATCGTTCTGGAAGACGCCGATATGGAGCTTGCGCTGAAATGGGCGGTCTGGGGGCGGATGTACAACAACGGCCAGACCTGTTGTGCCGCCAAGCGCTTTATCATCGTCGAGGAGGTGGCCGATCAGTTCGTCGCGTCCTTCAAGGCGGCGCTTGCTGCGCTGCAAGCTGGCGATCCTTTGGACGCGCAAACCACGCTTGGGCCTTTGTCGACAGAACAGGCGCTGATTGATCTGCTTGAAAAGGTCGATATGGCGACAAAACATGGCGCCAAGCTGGCCTTGGGTGGCAAGCGGCTAGACCGTGCGGGCAGCTATATGCAGCCCACAATCTTAACGGATGTGACCCCCGACAACCCGGCTTTTCGGGAAGAGTTCTTTGGCCCCGTGGCAATGATCTTTCGGGTCAAAGACGAGGCTGCGGCGATTGCCTTGGCAAATGACAGCGACTTTGGTCTGGGCGGATCAGTGTTCACCCGCGATCCAGAGCGCGGCAAGCGGGTCGCAAGTGCTGTGGACACGGGGATGATGTTCATCAACAACATCAACTGGTTGGACGCCGATCTTCCCTTTGGCGGCATCAAGAATTCTGGCTATGGCCGCGAGTTGGGGGCGATGGGCATTCAGCAATTCGTGAACAAAAAGCTGGTGCGCTTTATCAAAGCCAACCCACCGGCCTGAACCAAACCATTCGGGCGGCGGATATGATCCGCCGCCCGCAGCCGTGTTGGTGACGTCTATCCCGCATAAGACGTCGCAAGCAATCTTAACGATCCGCAACGGCATGCGCGGGCCATTCATAGCCCGCGCCCCCATCGCGCCGCCTTGGCGCGACAGGTCTACCGCCATCGCAGGTCAAGCCGCCTGAGTGTCCTTCATCTGGCCCAGCATATAGGTCGGCTCGCCCAGTTTCGCGAGCAAAGCGATCTGACGGGTCAGCCAATCCACATGGCCTTCCTCTTCGATCGCAATGTCTTCAAACAGCCGCCTTGTGCCAAGGTCACTGTCCTTGGCGGCGTCTTCGGCGGCCTGGGTGTAGAACTGCACCGACCCACGTTCCTCGCCAAGATCTGCGCGAAACAGCGCGGCAAGGTCTTTTGCCTGGGTCGGCGCCTTGGCGGCTTGCACCTTTGGCATCGCCTCCAGATACAGAATCCGCTCCATAAAGCGGCCCGCATGGCCCAATTCCTCGGTCATTTCGGCGCGCATCTTTTCGGCCAATCTTGGCAGCCCCCAGTCAGCCAGAACATGGGCGTGCAGCAGATAATGCTGTATCGCGGCCAGTTCCATCGACAGGGCGGTTTGCAGGTTCGCAAGGCTTTTGCTGTTATTGCTATTGGTCATCGGATTTCGCCTTTCCTGAAAAATTTTCTGTTGCAGGCCAATTAGTTAGGCGCCAAAACGGCTCATGGCCTTACCAACTGCGACACCAAGATCATGCCAAGTCGCCTTCAGCCCCGTCACGACATCTGAAGACGCGCTTTCATGCGCCTTGCGCACATCGTCATATTGCTTCTGGCTTGCTGCAAACTTTAGCTTCAGCTCTTGAATCTCGCGAAAATAAGCAGGCTTTGCATCGGCCGCGACATCCTCTGCTGCGGTTTCAAGCTTTACGACTTGCAGCTTCCAGTCCGCGAGTTGGCTTTCAAGTTTTGCAAATTGAACGTCTGAAGTGGTCATCTGTACGCCTCCTTGGTGAGATCGGCCCCGGTGCAAAACCGCACGGATCGTGCCGGCTTGGCTGGGGAATGTCTAAACCTAACACCCGCGCCATGCCCTGCACTGATGTCGATCATGCCTTGGGCGCATCGTGATCTTGAAACGGAAATCAGCGGCATTTGCGCCCGCACAAGCCCCATCTTCGGGTCGATCTATTCGCCACGGCCCTGATCCAGATTAACGCGCGCGCGGGTCAAAGCCTTTAGCCTGACGCTTGGATGCCGCCCGCCTTTGCCGTCAGGCTTGCGGCGGTTTGGCGATCTGCTTGGTGCAAAGGGGGTGAAGACATGTCGCAAAGCAGCCACCCGCCCAAAGCAGCGCTTGGGCTTGTCGAGGCCGTGCGCGGGGCGGTGGTGGATGTGGTCTTTGCGCCGACCGACCTGCCTGCGATCAACACTGAACTGAGTGTCGAATGGGACCGCCCCGGCCCGCTTATCCTAGAGGTGCACAGCCATCTTGACCAAAGCCGACTGCGCGCGGTGGCGTTTCAATCCACCGCAGGCCTTGCGCGCGGTGTCACCGTGCGCGCCACCGGCCAGCCGGTTTCGGTGCCGGTGGGCACGGCGGTTCTGGGGCGGTTGTTGGATGTGGTGGGCCAGCCGCAAGACAACGGCCCTGCACTGCCGCCCGACACCCCCCGCCGCCCGATTCACGCGCGCCCCCCCACGCTTGTGACGCAAACCCGCAGCGACGCCATGTTCGAGACCGGCATCAAGGTGATCGACCTGCTGACGCCGATGGCGCATGGCGGAAAGGCTGCGATGTTTGGCGGCGCAGGCGTGGGCAAGACGGTTTTGGTGATGGAATTGATCCGCACCATGGTCGAGACCTATCAGGGCATTTCGGTCTTTGCAGGGGTTGGCGAACGCTCACGCGAGGGGCACGAGCTTTTGACCGAAATGCAAAGCTCGGGCGTTTTGGCGCGCACGGTTCTGGTCTATGGCCAGATGAATGAACCGCCCGGCGCGCGCTGGCGGGTGCCGATGACGGCGCTGACCATCTCGGAATATTTTCGCGACCAAAAGCATAAGAACGTGCTGTTATTGATGGATAATGTCTTTCGCTTTGTGCAGGCGGGGGCGGAAGTTTCCAGCCTTTTGGGGCGTTTGCCGTCGCGGGTTGGCTATCAGCCGACGCTGGCCAGCGAAGTCGCAGGCCTGCAAGAGCGCATCGCCTCGGTTGCAGGCGCTGCCGTCACCGCCATTCAGGCGGTCTATGTGCCGGCAGATGATTTCACCGACCCTGCCGTGACCACAATTTCCAGCCATATGGATTGCGTGATCGTGCTGTCGCGCGCCCAAGCGGCCGAGGGGTTTTATCCCGCGATTGATCCGCTGGCCTCTTCCTCGACGCTGCTTGACCCTTTGGTGGTGGGCAAGGCGCATTACCGCATTGCCCAAGAGGTGCGCCAAAGCTTGGCGCGCTTTCGCGAGCTGGCCGATATCATCTCGCTTTTGGGGGTGGAAGAGCTGGGCGCGCCAGATCGTTTGGTGGTCAAACGCGCGCGCAGGCTGCAGCGGTTTTTGACCCAACCCTTTATGGTGACCGAAGCCTTTACCGGCCTGAAGGGGGCGCATGTGGCTTTGGCCGATACGCTGGCGGGCTGTCGCAGCATTCTGGACGGGGCTGCCGACGATTGGGCGGAAAGCGCGCTTTATATGGTGGGCACCCTAGACGAGGCGCGGCAAAAAGAAGCCGCCGCCAGATCGGCAGAGCCGGCATGAGACTGCGCATCGTCACCCCCTTGCAGATCGTGGCTGATGAAGACTTCACCAGCCTGCGCGCCGAAGACGCCAGCGGTGCTTTTGGCATCATGGCGCAGCACGCGGCGTTTCTGACCACCCTGACCGTGTCGATCGTCAGCTGGCGGCTGGACAAGGTCGAGCAGTTTTGCGCCCTGCGCGGTGGCACGCTGACCGTCTCGGGTGGCAGCTGCGTGACGATCACCACCCGCGAGGCGATCCGTGGCGACAGCCTTGCGACGCTGGACGCCGATGTGCTGGCGCGCTTTCGCCACGAAATCGAGGGCGAGCGCGCCGAGCATATCGAAAGCCTGCAACTACAGTTGAACGCCATCCGCCGCATGGTCAGCCGCTTGCCCCAAAGCGGCCCCACCCAAGGGTTTCGCTGATGACCGCTACAAAGCCGCCCGAAGATCCACTTGTCACCCAAGCCCGCCTACGCCGCGACCGCCGCGCGCTTTGGCTGCGCGAGGGCGATATGTCGGTGGGCCGACGCTTGGCCCAGATCGGGGTGCTGGGCTGGATTTTTGTGCTGCCAACGCTGGCGGGTTTGTTCCTAGGCCGCTGGCTGGACAGGGTCTTTGGCTCTGGGGTGTTCTGGTCGGCCCCGCTGTTGATCCTTGGCATCTGCCTTGGTTTTTGGACCGCTTGGAGATGGATGAACATGCGATGAATATGCTTGCAACTCTGCCGTGGCAGGTCGCCGTGCCGCTGTTTTTTGCGGGCGGTTTTCTGCTGGGCTTTGGCTATTTCAGCGCCCTGCGCCGCACCACGGCGCTGCTGCTGCGCCAAGGCTCGATGCTTTTGGTGCTGGCGCTGACGCTGGCGCGGATGGCGGCTATCACGGCCGGGTTCTTCCTTGCAGCCTTGGTGGGATGGCAAGCCCTGCTGGCGGCTTTTGCAGGCGCCATGCTGGGCCGCGCGCTGATCGTGGCCAAACATCAGGCAGCACCATGATCACGCCGCTGCACTCCACCCTCTATTTCAGCCTTGGGCCCGTACCGATAACCCAAGCGATCCTGACCACTTGGGCGATCATGCTGCTGCTGGTCGTCACCGCCTTGCTGCTGCGCTGGCAGCTGCGGCTGCGCCCGGCCAAACCCCAAGCCGCGATCGAGCTGATCGTCGATATGCTTGACACCCAGATCCGCGAGACGACGGGGGCAGAACCCGCACCCTATCGCAGCTTTATCGGCAGCTTGTTCGTCTTTATCCTAACCGCAAACTGGGTCTCGCTGCTGCCGGGGGTCGAGCCGCCAACCGCCAAGCTGGAAACCGATGCAGCGCTTGCGGCAATCGTTTTTGTCAGTGTGATCTGGTTTGGCATTCGCGGCGCGGGGGTCGCAGGCTATTTGCGCTCTTTTGCCGCCCCCAATATCGCGATGATCCCGCTGAACCTGCTGGAAAGCGTCACGCGGGTGTTTTCGATGTTTGTGCGTCTGTTTGGCAATGTGATGAGCGGGGTCTTTGTGATTGGCATTGTCGCTTCGCTGGCGGGGCTTTTGGTGCCGATCCCGCTGATGGCGCTCGATCTGCTGACGGGTCTGGTGCAGGCCTATATCTTTGCGGTGCTGGCGATGGTGTTTATCGCGGCGACCGTCGAAGACGGCCAGCCCAAGCCGGCCCCCCCTCCCCAGAAAAAGGAAAACTGATGGACTATCTTAGACTTGCCAGCATCGTTTGTGCGGCCTTTGCCGTGGCCTTTGGCGCGCTTGGCCCCGCGCTTGCCGAGGGGCGCGCCGTGGCCGCCGCGATGGAGGCGATTGCCCGCCAACCCGAGGCCGCCAATACCATCTCGCGCACGCTGTTTGTCGGCCTTGCGATGATCGAGACGACGGCGATTTACTGTTTGGTGATCGCCTTGCTGCTTTTGTTCGCCAACCCGTTGCTGGCCTAAGTTATGTCGATTGATATCTGGGGGCTTGGACTGCAAGCGGTCAATGTTCTGATCCTGATCTGGCTGTTGTCGCGGGTGTTTTGGCGCCCTGTGGCGGCGGCGATTGTGGCGCGGCAACAGGCCAGCACCGCGATGCTGGATAAGGCACAGGCCGCACAAACGGCGGCAGAGGCCGAGATGTCAAAGGCCAAAGCCGCCCGCGACGGCATCGCGGCCGAACGGCTAAAGGCGCTTGCGGCGGCCCAAACCGAGGCGGCGGCAGCCACCAAAGCCGCGCTTTCCACCGCCGTCACAAAGGCCGAAGCCATGCAAGCCGCCGCTGCGGCTGAAATCGCAAAAGACCGCGCCGATGCCAGCAAGGCCGATGCCGAACAGGCCGCCCAGCTGGCGTTGCAGATTGCGGCCAAACTGCTGTCACGGCTAAACGGCCCTTTGGTGCAAAGCGCCTTTCTAGACCTGCTGGTGCAAGCGATTGCCAAGCTGCCCGAGGCCGAGCGCGCAGCGATTGCAGCCACGCCAGAGGGGCTTGAAATTGTTGTGGCCGCAGGTGTGGTAGCCGATCAAAAAGCCATCAAAGCCGCGGTGCATAAGGCTTTGGCGGCCAAACCCGCGCTGCATTTTGTCACCGATCCCGCGCTCTTGGCAGGGGTCGAGCTGCGCAGCCCGCATTTTGCGCTGCACAACAGCTGGCGCGCCGATCTGGCCCTGATCGAACAGGCGGTTCACGATGCCGCATAGCCCGCATTGGGCAAGCGGCCTTAAAGCAGCCCTTGCCACCACCGCCTTTGGCCCAAGCGCCGAGCATCGCGGCAGGGTCGAAGAAATTGCCGACGGCGTGGCGCTGATCTCGGGGCTGCGCGATGTGCGGCTGGACGAGGTGCTGCGCTTTGCAGCTGGGCAAACCGGCTTTGCGCGGGTGCTGAACCCCGATTTGATCGGCTGCGTCATGCTTCAGGCCAGCCAAAAGGTGCAGGCAGGCGAGGCGGTCTTTGGCACCGGTCAGGTGATCAACGTCCCGGTGGGCGAGGCGCTTTTGGGCCGCATCGTCGACCCGCTGGGGCGGCCGCTTGATGGCAAAGGCCCGATTGCTGCACAAAATCATCTGCCGATTGAACAGCCCGCCCCCGCGATCATCGACCGCGATCTGGTCACCGAACCCGTGCAAACCGGCGTGCTGGTGGTTGATACGCTGTTTGCGCTGGGGCGGGGCCAGCGCGAGCTGATTGTGGGCGACCATTCCACCGGCAAGACCACGCTGGGGATAGATGCGCTGATTGCACAGGCCAGCAGCGATATGATCTGCATCTATGTCGCGGTCGGGCAAAAAACCTCGAGCGTGCGGCGCGCGATTGATGCCTTGCGACAGCGCGGCAATTTTGCGCGCTGCATCGTGCTGGTGGCCGGTGCCGCCTCTGCCCCCGGTTTGCAATGGATCGCACCCTATGCCGGCATGACCATGGCGGAATACTTTCGCGACAAGGGCCAGCACGCGCTGATCGTGATAGATGATCTGTCAAAACACGCGGCCACCCACCGCGAAATTGCGCTGCTGACGCGGCAATCGCCGGGGCGCGAGGCCTATCCGGGCGATGTCTTCTACATTCACGCAAGGCTTTTAGAGCGCGCCGCGAAACTTTCGGCGGCGCGCGGTGGCGGATCGCTGACCGCGCTGCCGATTGCCGAGACTGTGGCGGGCAATCTTTCGGCCTATATCCCCACCAATCTGATCTCGATCACCGATGGCCAGATCGTGCTGGATGCAGCGCTGTTCCATCAGGGCCAAAAGCCTGCGGTGGATGTGGGGCTCAGCGTCAGTCGCGTTGGCGGCAAAACCCAAGCGCCGGCACTGCGCAAGGCCGCAGGCACGCTGCGGCTTGACTATGCCCAGTTTTTGGAACTTGAGGTCTTCACCCGCTTTGGCGGCATGCCCGATGGCCGCGTCAAAGCGCAACTGAAGCGCGGCGCGCGCATCCGCGAGGCGCTGCGCCAACCGCAACACGCGCCCTTGCGGCTGGTGGATGAGGTGGCGCTGATGCTGGCGCTGGGGGCAGGTCTGCTTGACCCGCTGCCCCTGCCGCAGATCGCAGCGCTTCGCGATGATCTGCCCGCAGCGCTGACCCGCGATGCAGCCCCCGCTGTGGCAGCCTTGGCCAAGACCGGCAGCCTCAGCGATGCCAGCCGCGCGCAGCTGATCGGCGCGATCACGCAGCTGATTGAAACGCTGGCACCGCCGCCCAAGCCATGACCGAACGGCTGGCCGATATTGCCGCGCGGATCGAGGGCATTCAGCAGCTTGGTGCGGTGGTCAATGCGATGAAGGGCATCGCCGCCGCCCGCGCGCAAATGGCGCGCGGCGAGCTGGGCGCGGTCGATAGCTATGCCCGCGATATTGCGCTGGCCTTGGCGCAGATGCTGGGCACAAAAAGCGCGGGCCAGCCCGCCGCCACGGGGCAAACCTGCGTGCTGATGTTTACCGCCGAGCAGGGCTTTGCCGGGGCCTTCAGCGAAAGGCTTCTGAACAGTCTTACCCCGCCGCCCGATGCCCTTTTCCTGATCGGCACGCGCGGGCTGTCGGTCGCCGCCAGCCGCAAGATCACCCCCGATTGGCACGCGGCAATGCCCTCGCATAGCGCAGGCATTCCAAAGCTGGCCGATACCATCACCAAAGCGATCTACCACGCCGTGGCTTTGGGCCGGATCAGCCAATTGGATGTGGTCTACACGCTTTGGCAGGCGGGGCGAGCCGTATTGTCGCGCCAGCGCCTGTTTCCGATTGACCCTGTGGCACTGCCCGAACCCGCTGGCCCGCTGCCCTTGATGCAACTGCCGCGCGCGGCGCTGATCGACGATCTGGGCCAGCAGTATTTTCACGCCCAAGTCTGCAAAGCCGCCCTGCACGCCTTTGCCGCCGAAAACGAGGCGCGGATGCGGGCGATGACCTCCGCCGCCAGCCAAATCGCGCACGAGCTGGAAGGCTTTCAAGCCACCCTGCGCCGCGTGCGGCAAGAGGCGATCACCGCCGAGATCATCGAACTTGGCACCGGCGCAAGCGCCAAGCTGACCTAGATCAAGGCCAGACCTGTGCCATGCGTTAGACAGACCGCACAGAATGGCGCTTTGGGCCATCGGGTGAAGGAGATGTGATGCAAAGCCAACCCAACAAGCGGCCGCAATCCCTGATCGGCTTGGCGAGGGGTCGATATTTTGCCGCCTGAGCCATGGGTCAACAGCGGTCCTCAAACCAAAACCTTAGGCGCGAATTTGCTCGGAAACAGCGCCACGCTGACCCGCAGGCTCGGGCCCGAAGATCTGGCGCTTTTTGCCCATAGGCCAAAAGATACCGGCTTGGCGCAGGCGGATGTTTTTCACCGCGTGATCGAAAGCGACACTTGGGGTGGCGCGCTGATGGCGGCGCTGTTCGGCCCGATTTGCGCCAGGCTCGACCCGCATAGCCTTGAGCAAAGCCTAAGGACTGGCGGCGCGGTTAGCTTGGGCGATGCGCTGACGCTGCGCATCGAAATCGCCGATAAACAGCCGGATGGCGGGCTAAAGCTTGCCTGCATTTGCGTCAATCAGCATGGCGCGTTGGTGGTCGAAGGTTTGGCTTTGGTGACTGTACCGGCGGCACCGTCCCCCGCCAAGGGCGCGCAATATGCCCGCCTGATTGCCGCCACCGCCCCGCATGCGCCCATTCGCACCGCGGTGGTGCATCCTTGCGATGCGCTCTCGCTGATCGGCGCGCTGGACGGCGCCAAGGCGGGCATAATCCTGCCCATTCTCTTTGGCCCCCGCGCCAAGATCAAAGCCGCAGCCTTGGCCGCGGGCCGCAGTCTTGACGGCTTTGATCTGATCGACACCCCCCACAGCCATGCCGCCGCCGCCGCCGCCGTGGCCTATGTGCGCGCAGGCAAAGCGCAGGCGGTGATGAAGGGCGCGCTGCACACCGACGAGCTGATGGAGGCGGTGGTGGACGCCAGCCTTGGCCTGCGCACCGAACGCCGGATGAGCCATATCTATGTGCTGGATGTGCCAACCTACCCCAAGGCCCTTATGATCACCGACGGGGCGCTGAACATCTATCCCGATCTTGCCGCCAAGCGCGACATTGTGCAAAACGCCATCGATCTTGCCATTGCCTTGGGCACCCTGCTGCCGAAAGTCGCAATCCTTTCGGCGGTGGAAACCGTCAATCCGCGCATCGCCTCGACCTTGGATGCGGCGGCGCTGTGCAAAATGGCCGATCGCGGTCAGATCACTGGCGGGCTGATCGACGGCCCGCTGGCCTTTGACAACGCCATCTCGCCCGCAGCGGCGGCGGCAAAGGGGATCGTCTCGGCGGTGGCAGGACAGGCCGATATTCTGGTGGCGCCTGATCTTGAGGCCGCAAATATGATGGCAAAGCAGCTGATCTATCTGGCCGGCGCCGAAGCCGCAGGCATCGTGCTGGGCGCAAGGGTGCCGATCATTCTGACCAGCCGCGCCGATAGCGCGACCGCAAGGCTGGCCTCTTGCGCGCTGGCGCAGTTGTTTGTCAACGCCAAGGCGCTTTGACCGCCGCCTGTGCATCAGCGGCAATATCAGGCCCAACCAATCTGCATCAGTGCAGCATCGCGCGCAAAAGCAGAGGCTGAAGACAAGGCCAAGCGCCAGATTTCAACCCAATCCAAAGGAGATTTGCGATGCACACTCAGGGCACCTCAAGCCAAAGCCTCACCCATGCTTTTGCAAGCCAACCCGCCAATGACACCGAAGCCGCAGGCCAGATGCAGGCGCTGGTCTATACCGCCGAGGGCAAGATCAGCTTGCAACACCGCCCCAAGCCGCAGCTGATTGACGCCGGCGATGCGATTGTGCGGGTCAGCAAAACCACCATCTGCGGCACCGATCTGCATATCCTGAAAGGCGATGTGCCCACGGCAAAACCGGGGCGGATTCTGGGCCACGAAGGTGTGGGCATCATCGACAGCGTCGGGGCGGCTGTGACCTCGTTCAAGCCGGGCGATCATGTGCTGATGTCTTGCGTAAGCGCTTGTGGTACCTGCGAATTCTGCCGCAAACAGATGTATTCGCATTGCACCACCGGCGGCTGGATCTTGGGCAATACCATCGACGGCACGCAGGCCGAATATGTGCGCACCCCGCATGCCGAAATGAGCCTTTACCACATCCCCGAAGGCGCAAACGAAGAGGCGCTGGTGATGCTAAGTGACATTCTGCCAACCGGATTTGAATGCGGCGTTCTGAACGGCAAGGTGCAGCCCGGCAGCTCGGTGGCGATTGTGGGCTCAGGACCGATTGGGCTGGCAGCCCTGCTGACCGCGCAGTTCTATGCGCCCGCTTCGATCATCATGATCGACCTTGACGACAGCCGGCTTGAGATGGCGCGCAAGTTTGGCGCGACCGATGTGATCAACTCGGGCGATGGCAAAGCGGTGGCGGCAGTGATGGCGCTGACCAAGGGCGCGGGCGTCGATACGGTGATCGAGGCCGTCGGCATCCCCGCTACCTTTGAGCTGTGTCAAAAGCTGGTCGCGGCAGGTGGGGTGATCGCCAATATCGGTGTGCATGGC
>CAJXWJ010000064.1 GCA_913062925.1 uncultured Pseudorhodobacter sp.
CATGCTGGCCAATATGAATAAATTCCGTGGCCTTGTGATGTCGCAGCGCGTGCTTTTGGCGCTGACCCAAGCCGGTGTGTCGCGCGAAGACAGCTACCGTCTGGTGCAGCGCAATGCGATGAAGGTTTGGGAAAAGGGCGCCGATTTCAAGACCGAGCTTTTGGCCGATGCCGAAGTCACCGCAGCCCTCACCCCCGCCCAGATCGAAGAGAAATTCGACCTTGGCTATCACACCAAACATGTCGATACGATTTTTGCCCGCGTGTTTGGCGCGTAAGCATAAGTTAACTTAAGCCTGCCAAAGTTTCCCCGAGACCAGAAAGGATTCGGGGAAGTTATGGCAGGTGAACCCAACGCATTGGCACGCATTGAACCTGCGCGGCGTGCGGTCGCGGCCAAACCTGTGAAACGCGGCCTGACGCAGCCTGAAAAGGCCGCGATCATCGTGCGCTTCCTGTTGGCCGAAGGCTCGCCAGTGCCGATCAGCCAATTGCCCGATCATATGCAATCGGCGCTGACGCAAAAGATGTCACAGATGCGCACGGTCGATCGTAAAACCTTGGCCGCTGTGCTGGAAGAATTCATTGGTCAGTTGGAAGAAGTGGGGCTGTCCTTCCCTGGCGGGATCGAAGCTGCGCTTGCGGTGATGGATGGCCATATCTCGGCAAATGCCGCCTCGCGCCTGCGTCGGATGGCGGCAGCGACGCAATCTGGCGACCCTTGGGCGCGGCTGACGGCGATGCCAAACCAACAGCTGCTGCCGGTGCTGACCGAAGAAAGCATCGAGGTGGCGGCGGTCATGCTCTCGATGCTGCCAGTGGCCAAATCTGCGGAATTGCTGGGGAAATTACCCGGTGATCGCGCCCGTCGTGTCGCCTATGCCGTCAGCCAAACCGCCAGCATCGAACCCGATACGGTCAAACGCATCGGGCTTGCCTTGGCAAACCAATTGGATGCAGCCCCCCCCCGCGCCTTTGACACCGATCCGGTGCAGCGCGTCGGTGCCATTTTGAACATCTCGCCCAGCCTGACCCGGGAAGATGTGCTGCGTGGGCTGGATGAGGTGGACACCACCTTCGCCCAAGCCGTGCGCAAGGCGATCTTCACCTTCGAGCATATCCCCAAACGCGTGCTTGGCCGCGATGTGCCAAAATTGGTCCGCACGGTCGAGCAAAATACTCTCGTCACGGCCCTCGCCGCCTGTTTCGGTAAACCCGAGATGGAGGAGGCCAGCGAGTTCATTCTTGCCAATATGTCCCAACGCATGGCTCAGGGTCTGCGCGAGGAGATGGCGGCCCTTGGCACCGTCAAAGACAAAGTCGGCGAAGAGGCGCATAACGCCGTGGTTTCGGTCATCCGCGATCTGGAAGCGGCAGGAGAGATTGTTTTGGCCCAAGAGGAGGACGACAGCAGCTTGTGATCTGCGGGCCTTGGCCCTATGTCTGTCGCAACGCAGCAATAAGAAACCCTATGACAAAACTGCCCTTTCAACGCTCGGCCTTTGCGCAAAATCTGGTGGCGCGCGGCCTGATTGGCTTGGCTCTGGCACTGCCCTACCGGCTGCGCGTGCCGCTGATGGGCTGGGTGTTGCGCCGGATCATTGGGCCGGTCGCGGGCTATAGCAAACGGGCGTGCGAAAATCTGGCGCTGATCTGGCCAGATATGCCGCAGGAAGATCGATCGAAGATCGCGATGCAATCACTTGATAATGCAGGCAGAACGCTGATCGAGAACTATTCGAAAACCTTCACGAAACGCCAAGCGCGCCTGACCCCCACCGGCGCAGGCCTTGCCGCACTGGATGCAGCCAAAGCCGAGGGTCGTCCCGTTATTCTGGTCTCGGGGCATTTTGGCAATTACGAGGCCGCACGCGCCTGCCTTGTGGCGCGCGGCTTTCGCATCGGCGGGCTGTACCGCCCGATGACCAACCCCTATTTCAATGCCCATTACATCCGCACCATGGAGGCTTTTGGCGGGCCGGTTTTCCCCCAAGGCCGCGCGGGCACAGCCGGATTTGTCAAACATCTTAAGGCAGGTGGCATGTTGGTGCTGCTGTTTGATCAGCGCGCGGCCGGCGAAGACATCAGCTTTCTGGGCCATCCCGCCAAAACCGCGCTTTCCGCGGCAGAACTGGCGCTGCGCTACAACGCCGAGCTGATTCCGTTTTACGCGACGCGCCAGCCAGATGGCATCAGCTTCGAGGTCGAGATGGAGGCGCCCATCGCCAAGGGCTCGGCGCTAGAGATGACAACCGCGCTGTCGCACAGCCTGGAGGCGCGGGTCCGCTCCCGTCCCGAACAATGGTTCTGGGTCCATCGCCGCTGGGCCTAGCTATTTCAGCCGTGCCGCCGCCAAAACTGCGCGCGGCCCCGCCGCCTGCACCAGCACCACCACTGGCCCGCCGCCATCTTCGGCGACCATCTGCAACGGCTGCAAGCCAGACCACTCCCCCAAAGTTTGCCACGAGGTCACAACATTGTGGTATTCAATTGTGCGGCCAGCATTCTCGCCGCGCTCGATTTCGACATTCTTGTTGTCAAGATAATGCACCAATTGCACCGTGGTGCCCGCTGGCAAAGGCTGCTGAGTTTTGCCCGCAATATGCAGCTGCCCCGCCGCGCGCGACAGCGTCAGGCTGATGGTCTTTGGCACGGCTGCCGCGGATTTGATCGCCTTGACCACCGGATGGGGATCATTGCCCACCATCCGCGCGCCACCATCGACGATCATCTGCGGCGTGTAGATCATCTTATCGCCCGCCGCCTGCGCATAGCCGCGCTGGCGGGCCGAAAATTTCGCTTGGCCAAAGGTGTCTTTCCAGCCGATGTAATCCCAATAATCCACATGCAGCGCCAGCCCGATCACCCCAGGCATCTCGACCAATTGGCCCAGCAGATCATCCGCCGGCGGACAAGACGAGCAGCCCTGCGATGTGTAAAGCTCGACCAAGACCCCCTGCTGCGACTCGGCCAAAGCCACTGTCGAAGCCGCCATCCAAAGCCCCATAGCACCGCAGACGATGTGCGTATTCATACTCTGTCTGTCCCCTTATCGATGTTTTCTTCTACATCCATCGCGCGCATCCGCACCAATCAAGGTTTTGCGAGCCAGTGTTACAGTTTATTCACTCCCATGTTGCATAACTCTTGGCAACCGTGACTGCGAGGGCTGGATTTTCGGCATACCTTTGTATACAATACCCACAACGACCCGATGATTCCCTTGCGAAGCCTGCGCCTTTGCGGCACATGCTTTGTCAGCACCACCACAAAATTCCCGCCGAAGGAGGCCTTTATGACCGTCACCGTTGGACATGACAGCTCTAAAACCCGCAAGACTTTGACTGCGGGTGGACAGACTGTTTCCTATTACTCGATTCCCGCCGCCGAAGCCGCTGGCTTGGGCGAATTTTCCAAGCTTCCCGCTGCGCTGAAGGTGGTGCTGGAAAACATGCTGCGGTTTGAAGACGGCAAGACCGTTTCGGTTGACGATATCAAAGCCTTTTCCGATTGGGGCAAAATGGCGGGCAAAAACCCGCGTGAGATCGCCTATCGCCCCGCCCGCGTGCTGATGCAAGATTTCACCGGCGTGCCCGCCGTGGTTGACCTTGCCGCAATGCGCGACGGCATCAAGGGTCTTGGCGGCAATGCCCAAGCCATCAACCCGCTTGCCCCTGTCGATCTGGTCATCGACCACTCGGTGATGATCGATGAATTCGGCACGCCGCGCGCGTTTCAAGCCAACGTCGATCGCGAATACGAACGCAATATGGAGCGGTATGTCTTCCTGAAATGGGGCCAGAACGCCTTTAACAACTTCCGGGTTGTGCCTCCGGGAACAGGCATCTGCCATCAGGTGAACCTTGAATATCTGGCGCAGACCGTTTGGACCGACACCGACCAGACCGGCCAGCAAATCGCCTATCCTGACACGCTGGTCGGCACCGACAGCCACACCACCATGGTCAACGGCTTGGCCGTGCTGGGCTGGGGTGTCGGCGGTATCGAGGCCGAGGCCGCGATGCTGGGCCAGCCAGTTTCGATGCTGATCCCCGAAGTGGTCGGCTTTAAACTGACCGGCGAGATGATCGAAGGCACCACCGCAACCGATCTGGTGCTAAAGGTCGTGCAGATGCTGCGCAAACACGGCGTGGTGGGCAAATTTGTCGAATTCTACGGCGAAGGTCTGGACCGCCTGCCTTTGGCAGACCGCGCCACCATCGCCAATATGGCGCCCGAATATGGCGCGACCTGCGGCTTCTTCCCGATCGACAATGAAACCATCCGCTACCTGCGCAACTCGGGTCGTGACGAGGCGCGCATTGCTTTGGTCGAAGCCTATGCAAAGGCCAATGGCATGTGGCGCGACGCGGATTATGCGCCGATCTACACCTCGACCCTGCATCTGGATATGGGCGAGATCGTGCCGGCAATTTCCGGCCCGAAACGCCCGCAAGACTATCTGCCGCTGACCGATGCCGCCGCAGGCTTTGCGCATGAGATGGACGCGACCTTCAAACGCGCCATGGGCACCGAAGTGGCGGTTGCAGGCCAAGACTACACCATGTCCAGCGGCAAGGTTGTGATCGCCTCGATCACCTCTTGCACCAATACCTCGAACCCCTATGTGATGATCGGCGCGGGCCTTGTTGCCCGCAAGGCCCGGCAGCTGGGTCTGAAATCAAAGCCTTGGGTGAAAACCTCACTGGCACCCGGATCGCAAGTCGTGTCGGAATATCTGAACGCGGCCAACCTGCAAGAAGACCTCGATGCGGTCGGCTTTAACCTTGTCGGCTATGGTTGCACCACCTGCATCGGCAACTCGGGCCCGCTCGACCCCGCGATTTCGGCAGCGATTGCCGAAGGCGATCTGGTGGCAACAGCCGTTCTGTCGGGCAACCGCAACTTTGAAGGCCGGATTTCGCCGGATGTGCGCGCCAACTATTTGGCAAGCCCGCCGCTGGTTGTGGCCTATGCGCTGGCAGGCGATATGAACATCGACCTGACCAAGGAACCTTTGGGCATGGGCACCAATGGCCCTGTGTATCTGAAGGACGTTTGGCCCACCAACAAAGAGATCTCGGATCTGGTGGAATCCACTGTCACCCGCGCGGCTTTCCAGAAGAAATACGCCGATGTCTTCAAGGGCGATGAGAAATGGCAGGCGGTGAAAATCACCGACTCGGAAACCTACGACTGGCCTTCGACCTCGACCTACATCCAGAACCCGCCCTATTTCAAAGGCATGTCAAAAACGCCCGGCGTGATTTCGGATATCAAAGACGCCCGCGTGCTGGCCTTGCTGGGCGATATGATCACCACCGACCACATCTCGCCCGCAGGCTCGTTCAAAGCTGGCACCCCTGCTGGCAAATACCTGATGGACCGTCAGGTTCCGCAGGCCGAGTTCAACTCTTATGGCGCGCGTCGCGGCAACCATGAAGTGATGATGCGCGGCACCTTCGCCAATATCCGCATCAAGAACGAGATGCTGGACGGCGTCGAAGGCGGCTACACCAAGGGCCCAGATGGCGCGCAAACCTCGATCTTTGACGCCTCGATGGCTTATCAGGACGCGGGCACGCCTTTGGTGATCTTTGGCGGCATCGAATATGGCGCAGGCTCCAGCCGCGACTGGGCGGCCAAGGGTACAGCGCTTTTGGGCGTCAAGGCCGTGATCGCGGAAAGCTTCGAGCGTATTCACCGCTCGAACCTGGTTGGCATGGGCGTTATTCCTTTCGAGTTCACCGGCGGCGAAACCCGCAAAACCCTTGCCCTGACCGGCGACGAGGAGATCAGCATCGACGGGCTTTCCGGCGATCTGAAGCCTTTGTCGAATGTGGCCTGCCATATCAAATTTGCAAATGGCATGACCAAAACCATCCAGATCAAGTGCCGGATTGATACAGCCATCGAAAAAGAATACGTCGAACATGGCGGCGTGCTGCACTATGTGCTGCGCGACCTCGCATCGCGGTAATCTGAAAAATCCTTTTAAAAACAAGGCCCGAAGAAATTCGGGCCTTGTTTTTTTGCCCATTCCGCCGACCTATACCTTCGGATACAGGCACCAAAATTGCACCCGCCTACGACCAAAGTTGTATCTTGCGTAGATCTTTGGTGGTAATATTTTCTTGCCAATTTCTGGTAATAGCTTAGGTTCCCCGAACGCGACAAAAGGTCGCAAATAAGGGAGGTCTCTATGTCTTCATCAAGCTGGCTCGACAGAGCCAATACCGTCGCCCCCCCCGGCTTTAGCCGTTGGATGGTGCCACCGGCCGCCTTGTGCATTCACCTGTGCATCGGCCAAGCCTACGCGTTCAGCGTGTTCAACCTGCCGATGTCGAAGCTGATCGGCATCACGGAATCCGCCCCCGACGATTGGAAACTGACCTCTCTGGGCTGGATTTTCTCGATTGCCATCGTTTTTCTCGGTCTGGCTGCTGCTTTTGGCGGCACATGGCTTGACCGCGTCGGCCCGCGCAAGGCGATGGTCGCAGCGGCTGCCTGCTTTGGCGGCGGCTTTTTGGTTGGGGCCGCTGGCATCTCGACCCACCAGCTGTGGCTGGTCTATCTGGGCTATGGCGTCTTGGGCGGCATTGGTCTTGGGCTTGGCTATATCTCGCCAGTGAAAACCCTGATCACTTGGTTCCCTGACCGTCCAGGCATGGCAACCGGCATGGCGATCATGGGCTTTGGCGGCGGCGCTTTCGTGGCCTCCCCGCTTTCGGTGATGCTGATGAAGCATTTCTCGACCGAGACCCATATCGGTGTGGCCGAAACCTTCATGGTGCTAGGTGTGGTCTATTTCATCGTGATGATGATTGGTGCGATGTTGGTGCGTGTACCTGCCGAGGGCTGGAAGCCTGAAGGCTGGACCCCGCCAGTTGTGCAAAACGCCATGATCACCACGCAGAACGTCCATATCGACGACGCGATGAAAACCCCGCAGTTCTGGCTGCTTTGGGGCGTGCTTTGCCTCAACGTGACCGCGGGTATCGGCGTGCTTGGCCAAGCCTCGGCGATGAGCCAAGAGATGTTCCCAGGCCGGATCACCCCAGCCTCTGCTGCGGGCTTTGTTGGCCTGTTGTCGATCTTTAACATGCTGGGTCGCTTCTTCTGGGCATCTACATCTGACTATATCGGCCGCAAAGCCACCTATATGTGCTTCTTTGCACTGGGCATCGTGCTTTACGCGATCGTGCCATGGTCGGGTCAGACCGGCAGCATCTTCTTCTTCGTCGCCTTCTATGCGGTGATCTTGTCGATGTACGGCGGCGGTTTCTCGACCATCCCAGCCTATCTGCGCGATGTGTTTGGCACCCGCTATGTTGGCGCAATCCACGGCCGTTTGCTGACCGCTTGGTCGGTGGCTGGCGTGCTGGGTCCGGTTCTGGTGAACTATATCCGCCAGTATCAGATCGACAGCGGCGTGGCCAAAGCCGATGCCTATACCGTGACCATGTATATCATGGCAGGTCTGCTGGCCGTTGGTTTTGTGCTGAACCTGATGATGAAACCCGTCGACGCCCGTTTCCACATGACCGGCGAGAAGTAGGAGCTTTGAATGTCTAACGAAACCAAAACCACGACGCTTCAACTTGTGCTGGCTTGGAGCTTGGTCGGCGCGCCGCTGATCTGGGGCTTTCTAAAAACCATGGGCAACGCGATGGCGCTGTTCCAGTAAACCCCGCGTAAAACCACAGAAACCCCGTCCTTTTGGGCGGGGTTTTTCTATGGCCTAACCACAGCTCAGATCAATCAGCCGCGTCGGCCACAAGGTAAAGGCCGCGCCATCCTTGCCACGGCAGGTCAAGATCGGGCGGTTATAGCCGTTGTTGTGAAACAGGCATTCAAAGCCCACCGGCCCCTGCGCCCCTGTCATCAGAGTGTTGATCTCAAACGCCGGGCCAAAGCCCATCTGCAAGGGCGCGCCCTGACAGGCACGGATCGCCACACCCTGCCCCAAGGGCAGAATGCTGACCCGATCGTTCAGCAAGCGCTGCGCGCCATCGCGCCCGATGCGCTCATAGATACCGGTGAAATAAGGCGGCCCCGGCGTGCCCGGCTTGGCCTCGGCGCTGGGGGCGGCCAGCAGCAGAACCGCCAGCCACCGCAGCTTCATTTGCCCAAGGCCTTATCGAGCTCTGGGCGAAAGCGTTGCTCGTAATCGCTGCCGACCATTGGGCCGATGAACTTATAGGCGATGCTGCCGTCGCCGCGCAGAATAAAGGTCTCGGGCGGGGCGGTGACACCCCAATCAAGCCGCGTCTTGCCCTTGGGATCAAAGGCGATGGCGGCAAAGGGGTTGCCGTCTTCTTGCAAAAACGCCGCCGCCTTGCCGGCATCATCCATCATATTGACGCCAATGATGCGAATGCCCTCGGCTTGCAGCTTCAGCAAGGTCGGGTTCTCGGCACGGCAAGGCGGGCACCAGCTGGCCCAAAAGTTCACCAAAACCACATCGCCGCGCCGCAGATCGGCGTCGGTGACACCGGCAAAGCCTGCAAGCACGCCCGCGCTTAGGCTGGGGGCCTGTTTGTCCAAGAACACCGATGGAATGTCTTCGGGGTTCTGCCGCTGCATGCCGACATAAAACACCACCGCAAGGCCCAGAAACAGCGCGGGCGGCAAGAACATCAACCACTTACCCATTGCTCTTCTCCTGCCGCGCTTCCACCTCGGCCAAGGCGCGCTTGACCGCCGCCCCGCGCCAAAGTGACCAAGCCACCAGCGCCAGCAGAATAACCACCGAAGCCGCATAAGACCCGATCACAGCGCCTGCGTATTTCCCAAGTTCCGGCATCATGCCAAACGCTCCCTTGCCAGCAGCGCCGAAAGCCTGCGCGCGCGAATTTCCGTCCGTGTCCGCAGCAAGACCAGCGTCACAAACAACAGCACAAACCCCGCGATACAGACCACCAGCGGCAGCCAATAGACATCCGAGACATGCTCGGTCTTATCCATCGACAGGCTGGCGCCCTGATGCAGACCTTGGTTCCAAAACAACACCGCATAGCGGCTGAGAAAAGCAAAGACCGACCCCACGATGCACAGCACACTGGTCAAATCGGCGGCGGTGTCTTTATCCTCGACCGCCTCCCACAGCGCCAGATAGCCCAGATAGAACAGCGCCAGAATAAGGAAAGACGTCAGCCGCGGATCCCAAGCCCACCAGGTGCCCCACATCGGCTCGCCCCAGATCGCCCCTGTCACCAGCCCGATCACGGTAAAGGTCAGACCCACCGGCGCCGCCGCCTTGGCACTCAGAGCGCTGACATGATGCCGCCTGATCAGCCAGATCAGACTGGTCACCAGCATCATCATCCAAGCCGAAATCGCCATCATCGCGGCGGGCACATGCAGATAGATGATCTTGACGGTCGAGCCGAATTTATCGGCGTCGGGGGTGAAAAAGAACCCCCAGATCAGCCCCACCACCAGGCAAAGCAAGGCCAGCCCCGTCACCCAAGGCAGCAAGACCCCCGAGGTTTGCATGAAGCGTTTCGGATTGGCATATTCCCAGATCGACATTCCTACCCCTATCGTAAATTCACGCGGATCGCTGCCGCCGCCGCAAAGGGCAACAGCGCCAAAGATCCCGCCGTAATCGCCGCCAGCAGCGCCAAGGGTGTTGCTACCGCCAAACCCTGCGCGCCGCGCTTCACAACTTCGGCACCAAAAATCAGCGTCGGCATGTAAAGCGGCAGCACCAAAAGGCTCATCAACAGCCCGCCGCGTTTCAACCCCACCGTCAGCGCCGCACCAAAGCTGCCGATCACCGACAGCGCTGGCGTGCCCAAGCCAAGACTTGCCAGCAGCCAGACATAGCCCTCGGGCGCCAAATTCAACAAAAGCCCAAGGATGGGCGAGACCACAACCAAAGGCAGCCCTGTCACCAGCCAATGCGCCGCCGATTTCACCGCCACCACGCCTTCCAGCGGCATCGGCGAGGTCGCCAGCAGATCCAGCGATCCGTCCTCGAAATCCAGCGCAAAAATCCGGTCCAGTGACAACAGGCACGACAGCAGCGCGCCCACCCATAAGATCCCCGGTGCAATCCGCCCCAGCACCGCCTGCTCTGGCCCCACGCCCAAAGGCACGATCACCGCCACCAGCAGGAAAAACGCAAGCCCCAGCCCAAAGCCGCCGCCTGCCCGCATCGCAAGCCGCATGTCACGGATCAACAGCGCCTTCATTCAAATGCCTCATCAAAAGCGCCAATGCGCCCGCCCATCTGCGGCGCGCGCGCCTTATAGGGGGTCAGATCCAGCACCTCGGCCTCTAGCCCCAGATCGATATGGGTGGCAATCAGCGCCGATCCGCCCGTGGCCAGATGCCCGCGCAAAATGCCGGCAAAAAGCGCCACCGATGCGGTATCAAGCGAGACCGTCGGCTCGTCCATCACCCAGATCGGACGACCTGTCACCAAAAGCCGTGCCAACCCCAGCCGCCGCTTTTGCCCCGCCGACAGATTGGCCGCGCGCCGATCGGCCAAGGCTTGCAAATTCATCGCCGCCAAAGCGCTGTCGACATCGCCGCCGCCATAAGCACTGGCCCAAAAGGCAAGGTTCTCGCGCACGCTTAACACGGTTTTGATCCCGTCGGCATGGGCGGCATAGGCCACAGCCTCGGGGCCTACCTCGACCTTGCCCGCCAGCGCAGGTTGTAGCCCCGCCAGCGTGCGCAGCAAGGTGGTCTTGCCAATGCCATTGGGCCCGCGCAGCACCAAAGCCGCACCGGGAGCCAGCGCAAAGCTTACCCCCTCCAGCACCGCAATTCCGGCGCGCGCAACTGTCAGATCCTGAACCCGCATTTCCATCCCTCACCCCTACCGCAGCCTGCGCCTTCGCGAAAGGGGGCGCGACAACGCGTCTTAGGGAACCGGCAGCACCGCCGCCGCGATCCGCCGCCCCTCGCCCAGCAGCACGTTATAGGTGCGGCAGGCGGCAGGCGTGTTCATCGGCTCGACCCCGATGCCGACCTCTTCCAAGGCGAGGCGAAAGCCGCGCGGAATGACCGAAACCTCGGGGCCCAAGCCCACCAGCAGCACATCAATCTTGCCCGCAAGCGACAAGGGCGCGGCCATATCCAGCAAGCCGCCCCAAGCGCCCGCATCCCATGGCGTAATCAGCGACGCCCCGCGCAGCACATGGGTGCCGACGCGGAAAAACCCCGGCCCATAGCTTTCAATCGCCAGCGCCGAGCCATAGGTGATTTCGGTCAAGCGCATCAGATCACGCGTCGATATTGGCGAATTCATGGTCAGACGGGCGACCATTCTTCGGCTTATCGCTGCGATCCAAACCGATCATCAGCACGATGTTCTTGGCGACATAGACCGAAGAATAGGTGCCCAAAACGACGCCGATAAAGATTGCAAAGGAAAATCCACGGATCACATCGCCGCCAAACACCAGCATCGCCCCCACCGCAATCAGCGTGGTCAGCGATGTCATCAGCGTCCGGCTTAGGGTCTCGTTGACCGAAAGGTTCATCACCTCTTTCAACGGCATGGTTTTGTATTTGATCAGGTTTTCGCGCAGACGGTCAAAGACCACCACGGTATCGTTGATCGAATAGCCCAAGATCGTCAGCAGTGCCGCGATGATCGTCAGATCGAATTTAATCTGGAACAGCGCGAAAATCCCCACTGTGATGAAAACATCATGCAGCAGCGCCAGCACAGCACCCAAGGCAAACTGCCATTCAAAGCGCATCCAGATGTAAAGCATGATCAAGATCGAAGTCGTGGCCACCGCAAGCACCGAGGTTTTCACCAATTCGCCCGAAACCTTTGGCCCCACGGTTTCCACCGATGGAAACTTGATCGCCGGATCCAAAGCGGTCAGCGCCGCCTGAACCGCGCCTACGGCCTCTTCGCCGACCGCTTGCTCGGCATCGGCAGAAGACACCCGCACTTGCGCCACATGCTGATCGGCGCGGAAGGTTGGATCAAACACTTCGGTAATGACGACATCGCCAATCGCCAAACCGTCAAGCGCCTTGCGATAGGCGCCGACATCAACCGCTTGGGTCGACTCCGTGCGGATCGTGGTGCCGCCTTTGAAATCAATGCCGAAATTCAGCCCGTACATGCCCCAAAACACAAAGGCCGCAACCATAAGCGCCATCGAGCCGCCAAAGGTCAGCCATTGGATTTTGAAAAAGTCGATATTGGTTTTTTCGGGTGCAAGCCGCAAACGCCAAGCCATGAGGTCTCTCCTTACACCACAATCGTTTTTGGCTTACGCCAGTTGAACCAGAATTCGACCAAGAACCGCGTCACAAAGATGGCGCTGAACACCGAGGTGATAATGCCGATCCCCAGCGTGACGGCAAAGCCGCGCACGGGGCCAGCCCCAAGGAAGAACAGCACGCCCGCCGTGATAAGCGTGGTCAAGTTGGCGTCGATAATCGCGCTCATCGCCCGCTCGTAGCCAATCTCGATGGCGCGCGCCGGGCTTTTCTGGATGCGCAGCTCTTCGCGAATACGCTCGAACACCAGAACGTTGGCATCCACCGCCATGCCGATGGTCAGCACGATACCGCCGATGCCGGGCAGCGTCAGGGTGCCGCCAATGCTGGCCAAAACCCCAAAGATCAGCGCCATGTTGACGACAAGCGCGATATTGGCAAAGACCCCGAACAACCCGTAGCAGGCGATCATAAACAGACCCACCGCGACAATGCCGATCACCGCAGCCTTTTTGCCCGCGTCGATGCTGTCTTGCCCCAATTCAGGGCCAACCGTGCGCTCTTCCAGGAAATTCATCTTCGCAGGCAAAGCCCCTGCCCGCAGCAAGACCGCCAGATTGGTCGATTCTTCCAAGCTAAAGTTGCCGGTGATGATGCCAGAGCCGCCGGTGATCGCCTGATTGATCCGCGGTGCGGAAATCACCGCGCCATCCAGCACAATCGCAAAAGGCTCGTTCACATGCGCGCCGGTATATTCGCCAAACTTGCGCGCGCCCGAGACGTTGAACTTAAAGCTCACCGCAGGCTGGCCGTTTTGGTCAAACGATGGCTGCGCGTCGGTCAGCTCTTCACCGCTGACAACGGCCTCGTCCGAGATGATATAGTAAAGCCCCTCTTGGTCCGCCGCAGGCAGCAGCGAATTGCGCGGGCCGGGGTCGGCTGCGGCATTGGTGGTTTGCTGCACCACGGGGTTAAAGGTCAGCTTGGCCGTGGTGCCGATCAGCGCTTTGAGTTCTTGCGCCGAACCAATGCCGGGCACTTCGATCAAGATCCGGTCAGTGCCTTGGCGCTGAATTGTAGGCTCGCGGGTGCCGGCCGCATCAATTCGGCGGCGCACGATTTCAAGGCTTTGCTGCATGGTGCGGTTGTCTGTCGCCACCCGCTCGGGCTCGGACAGCTGCACCACAACCTCCGCCCCCTCGGCCGTGACCACGATGTCGTCTTGACCCACACCTGTCAAACTGGCGACCGGCGTTGCCAAAGTCGCCACCTTGGCAACCGCCACCGAAATCTGATCGGCATTGGCAATCTGCACCCGCAGCACACCAGGTGCCGAAGGCATCCGCCGCACCGCCCCGACCTGATCGCGCAGATCCCGCAAAGCGTCGCGCACCTGTGGCCACATCGCATCAATGCGCTGGCTGTAGACATCAGCCACCTGCACTTCGGCCAGCAAATGCGCACCACCGCGCAGATCAAGCCCCAGATTGACCAAGGCCGAAGGCAATGCCTGCGGCCATTGCGCCAAAGCCGCGCTTTGGTCCGATGTTGCCACCCCGCCCGCCGCTGCAATCGCAGTGGCCGCGTCATTATGCTGTTCAACTTTGGAATAGAACAGGTTCGGAAGCGAAGCCGCCAAGCCCCAAGCACAAAGGGCAAGGATCAAAAGGCGCTTCCACAGCGGCGTGTACAACATCGGAAATCCGTTCAGGCAGCGTTAGCGGGTTCGGTTTTATTCATCACTTGCACGATGGTCTGCTTCAGCACTTTGACCTTCACGCCATCGGCAATTTCGACCTCCAGCACGCCGTCGTCATTGACCTTGCTGACTTTGCCAAGGATGCCACCTTGGGTCAAAACCTGATCGCCGCGACGCAGCGCATCGACCATGGCCTTGGCTTCTTTCATCTTTTTCTGCTGCGGACGGATCATCAGGAAATACATGATCGCAAAGACCACGGGCAAAATCAGCAGCTGGCCAAAAGCCGAGCCACCAGCAGCGCCACCGGCGGCCTGAGCGAAAGCGGGGGATACGAACATAGGCGTCCTCTCTGTCATCTTTGGGGAAAAACCCCTGTTTTCTCGGGCCGCACCCTAGACGCGCGCGCGGCGATAGGCAAGGCAGACAAGCCTTGGACCCCATCTAAGCAATGTTGCGGCAAATGCCAGAGCAAAGCGCCGCAACCCTTCCCCTTTGGTGTCAAATCGGGCATAGACAGGACCAAATCCTTGCCAAAGAGGCTGACATGCACGACATCCGCGCCATCCGTGAAAACCCTGCCGCTTTTGAGACAGCCCTGAACCGCCGGGGGCTGATTGGGCTGACAGATCAAATTCTTGGCATCGACGAATCCCGCCGCGCCAAGATTTTGGCCTCGGAAACCGCGCAGGCCGCGCAAAACGCCGCCTCGAAAGAGGCAGGCGCCGCGAAAGCCCGCGGTGATGACGCCGAATTCACCCGCCTGCGCGCGTTTGTGACCGAGCAAAAGGCAGAGATTGCCGCCATGGCCGCCGAGGCCGCCGAACTGGACAGCGCGTTGCGCGATCTGCTGATGGGCATTGCCAACCTGCCGCTGGACGAGGTGCCCGATGGCGCGGACGAAGATGACAATGTCGAGATTCGCCGCTGGGGCAATCCGCGCGCCTTTGACTTTACGCCTGTCGAGCATTTCGAAATTGCCGGCATCAAGCCCGGCATGGATTTCGAAACCGCCGCCAAACTGTCGGGCGCGCGCTTTGTGGTGCTGAAAGGTGCTGTCACCCGGCTGCACCGCGCTTTGGCGCAATTCATGCTTGATACCCATATCGACCAACACGGGCTGACCGAGATGTGGACGCCGGTTCTGGTCAAGGACGAGGCGATGTTTGGCACCGGCAACCTGCCGAAATTCGCCGATGACGCCTATCAGACCACCAATGGCTGGTGGCTGATCCCGACATCAGAAGTGACGCTGACCAATACCGTGGCGGGCGATGTGCTGGACGAAACCGCCCTGCCCATTCGGATGACCGCGCATAGCCAGTGCTTTCGCTCGGAGGCGGGTTCGGCGGGCAAAGACACCTCGGGGATGCTGCGCCAGCACCAGTTTGAAAAGGTCGAGATGGTCACCATCTGCACGCCTGACACAGCGCTTGGCGA